>DASZKX010000021.1:0-10365 GCA_035552735.1 Xanthobacteraceae bacterium | reverse complement strand
GAGCGGACGCAGCGCGGCCGGCAGCTCGTTGTAGCGCTCGATCGGCATGTCGAGCGGAACCCGGCTGACGTGGTTGTTGTAGTCGAAGAACCACGGGCGCGCATAGACCATGTACACGATCGGCCGCGCCTGCCGGCTCGCATTGGGCAGGCCCGCGTGCAGCGTGCGATAGTCCAGCAACATGAGATCGCCGCGCTGCAGCTCGCAGACCGTCATGGTGTCGTTCTCGACCGCGACGCCTTGCGCCAACCGGTGCGAGCCGAGCCAGACTCCAGTCGGCCCGGTGCGGCGGTCGACGTCGATCAGCGGCACCGCCACGTTGATCCCGTAGACCGGCAAATTCGGGCCGACACCGGGATTGAAGAACAAATGGTCGCTGTCGCGATGGGTGTGCTGTTGCGACGCGCCGGGGTGCGATACGACGGCGGTGAAATTGCTCAGATGAAATTGATCGCCCAGCTGCCCGCCGAGGAACTTGAGCAGAAGGCCGTTTGCGAACACCTGCGGGCTGCCGAAAGCGCCGGTCATGCGCAAAGTGAGATCGTAGCGCGCACCGCCGACCCGCAGGAACCGGTTGGGCGGCGGTTTGTCCGCCTCCGCCTGCATGCCGGCCCAATCCAGCGTTCCGAACTGCGCCACATATTCGGCGTGCATGGCCTCGACGGTGGCGAGCGGAAACGCTCCACGCAGCAGCACGCAGCCGTGCTCGGCGAAGGCTGCCTGCGCCGCGCTCTCGGTCTGCGGAGCCAACCCCCCGCCGGCGGCCTCGCTCGCCGAGACGGCAACGATCCAATCCATCAGCAACTCCGAAACCGCGCTGGAATCCAGGCGGATCGCGGAAACATGCCCTAGGCGCTGCGTCCGTGGCAATGCTTGTATTTCTTGCCCGAGCCGCAGGGACACGGGTCGTTGCGCCCAGGCTTGCCCCGGCTCGGCGGCTCGGGCGCGGTTTGCTGGACGCTGCGCGGATCGTTGCGTTGGCCGGCAATCCCGTGCGCGTCGGCCTCGTGCCAGCGCAGGCGCGTCGCATGGGTAAAGGCCCGGATCAGGAGCGGACGGACGGATTCGGGCAGCTCCTCGAAATGCTCGAGCGGCATGTCCAACGGGATTCGGTTGACGTGGTTCACGTCGTCCGCGAACCACTTGCGCCCATACACCAGGTACACGATCGGCCGTGCCCGCGCGCCGCGGTTCGGCATGCCCGCGTGCAAGGTGCGGTAGTCCATCAGCAGGCAGTCGCCCCGTTGCCATGGGACTACCACCATGGCGCTGTTCTGCACCGCCGCCATCGGGGCCGATCGATGCGAGCCGAGCCAAACCCCGGTCGGCCCGGTCTCGAGGTCGACGTCGATGAGCGGCACCGCCACATTGACGGCATACACCGGCAAATTCGGGCCGACCCCGGGCTCGGAGAACAAATGGTCATTGTCGCGATGCGCATGCTGCTGCGGCGCGCCGGGATGCGACACCACGACCGTCAAGCTGTTCAGGCGCATGTCCTTGCCGAGCAGCGGGCGGAGAAACTTGATGAGAAGGCTGTTGGCCAGCACCTCGGTGGTGCCGAAGGCACCGGTCATGCGCAGGATGACGTCGTAGCGCGCGCGCCCTACCCCGATCAGCCGGTTGGGCGGCGGCTTTTCAGCCTGCGCGTGCATGGCGGCCAAATCCAGCGTTCCGAGCTGGGCGACGTATTCGCGATGCATGGCATCGACGGTGGCGGGCGGAAACGCGCCACGCAGCAGGACGCAGCCGTGCTCCTGGAAGGCGGCACGGGCCGCGCTCTCGGTTTCGGGGCTGAGCTCCCCGCTCGCGGTCTCGCTCGCCGACACCGCCACGACCCAATCCATCGGCAACTCCCCTGGCGAGACCGTGCTTGCAGAGCGGCTTCGCAGCCGGATCAGAAGCCGCGCCCGCGTTCTTGCGCCTTCGCGTGTCCGGACGGAAAGCAGCGTTCCGCTGCGGATCACGTCCGGACGCGCTTTTCCCCTATCCGCTCGAGCTAGGCCGCCCGCCCGTGGCACTGCTTGTACTTCTTGCCGGAGCCGCACGGGCACGGGTCGTTGCGCCCGACCTTGCCCCGGCTCGATGGATCGTTTTGCGCGCTACCGGCGCGCGCGGTGCGCTCAGACCCACGGGCCTGGTTGCGCAGCGCCTGCGACAGCGCCCGTTCCAGGGGCATGCGGGCCGATTCGGGCACCGCGTAATAGTCCTCCATCGACATGTCCGGCGTGTTGACGCCGAAATGGTTCGCGTCGTCGAAGAACCAGCCGCGCGCGTACACCATGTAGAGGATGGGACGGACGGTCGTCGCGCTGTTGTTGGGCAGGCCGGTATGGAGGGTGCGGTAGTCCAAGAGCATGCAGTCGCCGCGCCGGATCGGGCTCGCCACGACGTCGGCGGGCTGCGCCTGCACGTTTGCGGGCCATCGGTGCGAGCCCGGCCAGACGCCGGTCGGCCCCGTCTCCATGTCGACGTCGACGAGCGGCACCGCCACGTTGACGGCGTAGACCGGCAAGCTCGGGCCGACCGTGGGATCATTGGTGAAAAGATGCCCGTGGTCGCGGTGGATATCCTGCATCGGCGCGCCCGGATAGGACGTGACGGTCGTGAAGCTGTTCAGCTGCATGTCGCCGCCGAGCAGGGGAGCGAGAGCGGAATACAGCAGCGGATTGGCGAACACCGCCGCAGCCCCGAAGGCTCCGTTCATGCGCAGCGTGATCTCATAGCGCTCCGCGCCACGCGCGCCGACCGGATTCGGCGGCTGCCGCATCGACTGCTCGCGCATTCCGCGCGCATCGAGCGCACCATAGCGCGCCGCATAGTCCCGGTGCATGGCATCGACGACCGGGATCGGAAACGCGCCGGTCAGCTTCAGGCAGCCATGCTGGCGAAACGCGGCGTGCGCCCGGCTCAGTGTTTCCGGCAGCAACTGCCCACGCGCGCGCTCTTCCGCGGAAGGCGCAATCGTCCATTCCATGGCTGTGTCCCCGGGCCGTGCGAGCGTGCTCGTCATCGCGGCCATGGTGCACAACTGCACCTTTCGATCAAGCCCGTGGGCGCGAGCGGGAGCCGCCAGCCCGATCGGGCGCGGCGAGGATGCGCCGCAAAAAAATGATGCGCGGGACTTGCCCGCGCATCACAGGTTCGACGAAAGCGATCCGGATTATTCCGTGCCGAAGACCGTGATGCAGCCGCAGCCGCCCTTCAAGCCGTTGGCCTCCACCGCGATCGGGACGTAGACGCGACCATTGGACTCGTTGGCCGCGACCGAGTGCGCGCCCGGGCCGGTCGGGATCTTCTGCGCGAGCGTGTTGGTCTTGGCGTCGATCACCGCCAGGATCGGCCCGCCGGGATTGCCGTTGAGGGCCCCGTAGTATTGCCCGGCCTTTTTGTTGACCGCCGATTCATCCGATCCGCCGACGCCGGAAATCTCCGCCACGGTCTTGCCGGACTTGGTATCGACCACCACCTGCTTGGCCGGCAGGCCCAGGCGCGGCACCCCGGCATTGCAGCCGAGGAAGACGTTGCTGCCGGGTCCGAACGCGATCCCGTGCGGGACGCAGCTGTCGACCGAGATCATCTTCACGACCTTGGCGGTCTTCGGATCGGTGACCATCAATCCGCCCTTGGTCTTGTCTTTGTCGAGCTCGGGAACGTCGGTGTAGAACAGCCCGTCGGCCGGATTGTAGGCGGTCTGCTCCATGCCGTCGGTGAAGTGCTCCATCACCAGCTTGCCGAGGATCTTGTGGCCCGGCTTGGTCGAGATGAAGCTCAGGAACGGCGGCTCGTCGGCATTGTTGGCCACGGCGATGATTTGATCCTTGGGATCGTAGGTCAGCTCGTCGGCGCGGGCCTCGCCGCCGGTCTTGATCGTGTCCACGACCTTCATCGTCTTCAGGTCGATGACCTTCACGGTGCTGTCGCCGTCGCCGACCCAGGCCTCCTTGCCGGCGATCACGACGCCGTTGGGGCCGGATTTGTCGTTGTTGCAGCAGGTCCCGTCCTTTTTCATGATCGGGCCGACCATGCCGGCCACCCGGCCCACATAGGTGCCCTTCTTGGTATCGACGACATCGATACCCTTGTTGCTGCGATCAGCCAGGAAATACAGGCCGGTCGACTGGTCGATAAAGCTGATGTCGAAAGAATTCAAAGGCTCGCCGGGAATCGAGATGGTCCCGATCTGCCTCAGCTCGGCGGCGTTGGCGGCACCGGCAAACGCCGACATGCCGACTGCGGCCGACAGCAGCAGCTTGGTCACGATACGCATAGGTTTCCTCCGGTCGTCGTTGGCTTACAATTCAAGAGTGTTTTTCACCCTCTTGTTAACACTAGCTCGCCGATTGGGCGCTCACAACCTCTTTGTTTAGGCCGCCGATACGGTCAATCAACCGCCGCGGCGCCATTGGCTCGGTTAATTTGGCCGCCGTCGCGCACGCGATCATTTGACGCCGTAGCGCGCGAACTGCGCGACGATGTCCGCGTTGATCGCCTTCGCGGCCGCGATATCGGCGCCGCCGCGCTTATCGCCCTTTTTCAGCCGCGCCAGGCCGCGGCCGTAGAGCGAGCTCGGGAGCTTCGGATTGATGTCGAGCGCGTCGCTGTAGTCCGCGATGGCGCGGTCGAGCTGCCCGAGCTTCAGGTTGGTGAAGCCGCGGGTGTCGATATAGTCTGCATCATATGGTCGCAGGCGCATCGCCTCCTCGCAATCCGGCAGCGCCGCCTGGGCCTGGCCGGCCTTGGCGCGCGCGAAGCAACGGTTGTTGAAGGCCGCCGAGTTCTTGGGATTCGTACGGATCACCTGGTCGAAGTCCTGGACCGCTTTGTCGAATTGGCCCGCCAGCGAATAGGTGGTGCCGCGATTGAAATAGTAGGTGTCGACGTTCTTCGGATTGAGCTTGATGGCCTGGTTGTAGTCGAGGAGCGCGAAATCGAACTGGCCCTTGAGGACGAACACGGCGGCACGGCCGGCAAAAGCGTCGGCGAGCTTTGAATCGAGCCCGATCGCCTTGTTGAAATCCTGGATGGCCTTGTCCATCTCGCCGTTGTCGCGCAGCGCATTGCCGCGGTTGGTGTAGGCGCCGGCGATGATGGCGTCCGACTCGCCGCCGATATCGATCACCGCGGTGCAGCCCTCGATCTGCTTGTCGAGCGGAGCCCCGTCCTGCCCCTCGCACACCTTCCATGCGTCCGGGGAGCCGGCACCCCCCCTCCCCGGAATGAGCTTGTCCAGGAAGCTCTGGCTCAGCGCCGGCTCCGCCGCCAGCAACGCCAGCGCCGCCAAGGCCGCACCCGCAAGGCACAATGCGCTCCGCATGTCCGTCTCCCGCCTGAATTGCCCGTGGCGCCCCAAATCGCAGCAAAACCGGGTCTCCGGTGCCGGTTTCTCAGCCCAGCCGATGTTAGAGCATTTTCAGGAGGAGTGGCATCCGGTTTTCAGTCCAAAAATGGGACAACGCCGCGTCGCGGCCTATTCGGCCGGCTGGGTTGACGGCGGCCGCGCCGGCCGGCCCCGGCCGATCGCGCCCGCCACCCCGCGCCGCGCGTTCTCGAGCGACACATAGATGACCGGGGTGATGAACAGCGTCAGAAGCTGCGAGGTGAGCAGGCCGCCGACGACCGCAATGCCGAGCGGCCGGCGCAGCTCGGCGCCGGCCCCGAGCCCGAGCGCGATCGGCAGCGTTCCCATGATCGCCGCCATGGTGGTCATCATGATCGGGCGAAAGCGCAGAATGCATGCCCGATAGATCGCGCGCTCCGGCGGTTCGCCGAGACTACGCTGCGCGTCGACGGCGAAATCGATCATCATGATGGCGTTCTTCTTGACGATGCCGACCAGCATGATGATCCCGATGATCGCGATCACGCTCAGGTCCATGTCGAAGAGCCGCAGCGTCAACAGCGCCCCGAAGCCGGCCGCCGGCAGGCCGGAAAGAATCGTGATCGGGTGGATGAAGCTCTCGTAGAGGATGCCCAGCACGATATAGATGACGACCACGGTCGCCAGCAGCAGCCAGCCCTGCCCGTGCAAGGACTGCTGGAAGACCTGGGCCGTGCCGGCGAATCCGGCCGTAATGGTGGGCGGGAAGACCAGTTGTCGTTCCATGTCCTGGACTCGGTTGATCGCTTCGCCGAGCGACACCCCGGGCGCCAGATTGAATGAGATGGTCACCGCCGGGAGCTGGCCCTGGTGGTTGACGGTGAGCGGGCCTGCCGCCCGGGTCACGGTCGCCACGGTCGAAAGCGGCACCAGCTGGCCGGCGGTCGAGCGCACGAACGTCCTCGACAGGTCTTCGGCATTCTCCTGGTATCGCGGATCGAGCTCCAGAATCACCGCGTAGTCGTTGCTTGCGGTATAGATGGTCGCGACTTGTCGTGACCCGAACGAGTCGTACAGGGTCGTGCGGATCTGTTCCGCGGTGAGGCCGAGCGTCGCCGCCTTCTGTTGATCGATGTCGAGGACGGCCTGCGGGCTCTTGATCTGCAGATCCGAGGATATGTCCTGCAAGCCGGGCAGCTTGCGAATGGCGGCATCGACCAGGGGCGCGAAGCGGAACAGCTCTTCCAGATTGCCCGCCTGCAGGGTGTACTGGTAGAGGCTCTTGCTCGGACGCGCGCCGATATTGAGGTTCTGAACGGGGTTCAAGAAGACATTGATGCCCGTGACGGCGCCGACCTCCCGGCGCAGCTGCTGGATCACCTCGCCGATGGGCGGCCGCTGATTGCGCGGCTTGAGCTCGATGTAGAGATCGCCGCTGTTGATCCCGAATCGGGACCCGCCGATGCCGACCTCCATGTTGTAGGCGACGACGTACGGATTGGCGCGAATGATGCGATCGACCTGGAGCTGCTTCTCCACCATGCCGCCGTAGGACGTGTCTTCCGCGGTCTCCGTCCCGCCCACGATGAACCCGGTGTCCTCGATCGGAAAGAACCCCTTCTTGATCGAGTAGAAAGCATATCCGGTGAGCGCGATGGTCAGCAGCGTCACTCCCAGGGTAAAACGCGAATGCCGGAGAACCCACCCAAGCGAGCGTTCATAGGCCCAGAGCATGGCGGCGAACCCGCGCTCCAGCACGCGTGCGAACATTCCGGTGTCGGCATGCTGGCGCGCCGGCTGCAGGAACCGGCTGCACAGCATCGGCGTCAAGGTCAGCGATACGAAGCCGGACACCAGGATCGCGATGCCGATGACGATGGCAAATTCATGGAACACGCGGCCGACGACGCCGCCCATGAAGAACACCGGGATGAAGACCGCCACCAGCGAGAGCGTCATCGAGATGATGGTGAAGGTGATCTCGCGCGAGCCCTTGAGCGCGGCCTCCATGGCGGAGAGGCCGTCCTCGGTGTGGCGCACAATGTTCTCCAGCATCACGATCGCATCGTCGACCACGAATCCGACCGCCAGCGTCAGCGCCATCAGCGAGACATTGTTGAGCGAATAGCCGCCGAGATACATGCCTGCAAAAGTGCCGACGATCGACACCGGCAGCGCCAGCGCCGGAATGATCGTGGCGGACGCCCGCCGGACGAACAGGAAGATGACCAGGATGACCAGGATCACGGTGAGGCCGAGCGTGTACTGTACGTCGTGGACCGCCGCCTTGATCGGCGCGGCGCGGTCGTTGAGCACATTGATCTCGACCGCGCCCGGCAGCTCGGCGCGGAAGACCGGGATCAAGGCCTTGATCTGATCCACGACTTGGACGGTGTTGGCGTCCGGCTGGCGGGAGACCGCGACCGTGATGGAGCGCTTGCCGTTGTACCAGTTCCCGTTTTTGTTGAGCTCGACGCCGTCGATGACCCGGGCGACGTCGCGCAGCCGCACCGGGGCCCCGTTGCGATAGGCGATGATCAGCGGCTCGTAGTTCGCCGCCTTGGTGGGCTGGGTGTTGGCTTGCAAGGTCGCGGCTTTCCGCGGCCCGCTGAGGGCGCCCACCGGCGTGTTCGAGCTTGCGGCCTGCAGCGCCCTTTGCACATCGTCGAGCCCGATGCCTCGGGCTGCGAGGAGGTCGGGATCGACCTGGACGCGGACAGCAAATTTCTGCGGACCAAAGATGGTGACCTGGGCCACCCCGTCCAGCGTGGAGAGCCGCTGCCCGATATTGACCTCGGCATATTCGTCGAGCGTCGAGAGCGGCAGCGTGTCCGACGTGAGCGTCATCTGAAGCACCGCCGCCGACCCGGGATTCACCTTCCGGTAGGAGGGCGGGGTCGTCATCTCGGCCGGCATTTTCCTCGCCGCGTTGGCGATCGCCGCCTGGACGTCCTGGGCGGCGGCATCGATATTGCGCGTGAGGATGAACTGGATCGTGATGCGGCCAGTGCCGAGGCCGCTGGTCGAGGTGATCGAATCGACGCCCGCAATCGCGGAGAACTCGCGCTCGAGCGGGGTCGCGACCGCGGACGCCATCGTCTCCGGGCTGGCGCCCGGCAGCGTGGCGGTGACCGCGATGGTCGGGAAATCGACCTGCGGCAGGGCCGCCACCGAGAGAAAGTTGTAGCCAACGCCCCCGACGATGCCGATCGCGAGCGTCAGCAGCGTCGTCATCACCGGACGCTCGATACACAGGGTGGGAAGCGTCATGGCGTGCGCTCCGCGACCGGGCTGGGTTGTGGTTTCGGGGGCGTCGATCCCTGCACGGTGACCCGCGTCCCATTGCCGAGCCGGAGCTGTCCGTCGACCACAACCCGCTCGCCGGCGGCTATTCCCTCGGCGATGACGGTCTTGTCGCCGACGGTCCGATCCGGCTTGACCAGGCGCAGCTCCACGGTCGAGTCCTGCCGGATCATGAACACGTAGGGGCCATTCGGGCCGACCTGGATCGCAACGCTCGGAACCACGACGGCATTTTCCTGGATCCCGAGCGTCAGGGTGACGTTGACGAATTGGCCCGGCCACAGCCGTTCGTCGTCATTGGAGAATTTGGCCTTGAGCGAGATCGTGCCGGTGGTCACGTCGACCTGATTGTCGATGAACGTCAGCGTGCCGGTGATCGGAGCGTTCTCTTGGCCCCGCATCGTCACCGCCACCGGCACCGGCCCCGCCGCCATGGCGGCGCGCAGATCGGCGAGATAGCGCTCCGGCACGGTAAGCGAGACGTAGATCGGCCGCAGCTGGGTGATGGTCACCAGCGGCACCACCGTGGGGGCGGTGTCCATCGCCTTGACCACATTGCCGCGCTTGAGGGAGATCGCGCCCGTGCGGCCCGTGATGGGGGCCCGGATGGTCGTGTAGGCGAGGTTGACGCGGGCGTTCTCGACCGCCGCCTCGCTGGCGCGCACCGTCGCTTCGGTGACCGCCACGCTGGTGGTTGTGTCCTCGAGCTTCTGGGGCGAGGCGACGCCACGGTGTGCCAGCTCGGTCTGGCGCGTGACCTCCAGCTTGAAACGCTCGAGCTGCGCGCGGTCGCGCTCGAGGTTGGCCTCGGCCTGCTGGAGCTGGGCCCGCACGCCGCGCTCGTCGAGGGTGAACAGGACGTCGCCCTCGTTGACCTCTTGGCCTTCCTCGAAATTGACCTGGGCAATCTCGCCGTCCATCCGCGATTTGATCATCACGGTCGCGATCGACTGGACGGTGCCGATCGCGCTCACCAGGATCGGCGCCGGCGATTGCGTGGCGATGTCGGCGACCACGAGCTGCGCCGGCGCCGGACGCGCCGACCTGGTCTCGTTCGCGGTTCCGAAAAGAGCGTCGCGGAACACGTACCCGCAGGCGAGAAGAACCACCAGCACCGCGGCGAGCAGAAGGCGCTTCATGCGACGTTCCTCCATGTCCCGGCAAGGACGCCGTAACGGCAGTTTGGATCGCAATCCTCGCTTCGCGCAAGCGGCCGGTTCGCCCCCTTGCAGGGAGGCGATCGCTGCGCGCGGCCCTTCTGTCGACGCAGATTTCCTTGTTTAGCCGCGGCGCGAGCGGCGCTCAACGCGGCGAGGGCGATGACGCTCTCGCCGCGCGTTGGGACCGGCTATTTCTCGCCGAACACCAGGATGCAGCCGCCGCAGAAGCCGCCGGTCTTGCCGCTCGGCACCAGGATGTGACCGTTGGAATGGCTGATGACGACCGAATGGGCGTTGGGCGGCGCCGGAATGTTCTGGATCCACTCGTTGGTCTTGGCATCGAGAAGGCCAATCGAGGAGCCGCCCGGCGCCTCGCGGCCGCCGACCACATAGAGACCGAGCTTCTCCACATAGCCCGCCATGTCGGAACCGCCCATCTTGGGGGTCGAGGCGATCACCTTCTCGGTCTTGAGGTCGAGCACCGCCGTGAGCGGGGGGATCTTCGAGCCCGAGGAGCCGGCATTGCAGCCGATGATCAAGTGGTCATCGGCGCCCAGCGCCAGGCCCTGCGGGGCGCAATCC
>DASZKX010000020.1:0-2604 GCA_035552735.1 Xanthobacteraceae bacterium | reverse complement strand
ATGCAGCCTGAGGAGACGCGGTGGCCGATGGTCGAGGGATCGTTGGTGCCGTGGATGCGATAGACCGAGCCGCCCAGATACATGGCGCGGGCGCCGAGCGGGTTGCCGGGGCCGCCGGCCATGAAGCGCGGCAAGTAGGGCTGGCGCTCGATCATCTCGGGCGGCGGCGTCCAATCCGGCCACTCGGCCTTCTTGGTGACGTTCTGGGTGCCCGACCAGGTGAAGCCCTCACGGCCAACACCGATGCCGTAGCGCAGCGCACGGCCATTGCCGAGGACCAGATAGAGGTAAGTGTTGGGGGTATCGATCACGACGGTGCCGGGCGCCTCATTGGTGCGGTAGTCGACGATCTGGCGCTTGAAGCGGGCCGGCAGCTCGGTGGCGTCATCGCTCTCATCGGCCGGCGCCTGCATGGTCGGGGCGCCTTGGTTCGGTGGGCCGAAGGGAAAGAACGGGCTCGCGGAGGCGGTGACCGCAAAGGAGGTCGCGGCGGCGATCACGACGACGGCGGCGGCGGCGCGAAAGTAGCTGATTGTGTGCATGACGATCCCCATCATCTGTTTCCCATTGGACGGGCCAACCGGCGAAAGGGTTCATGAGATATGAAAAGAATTGCGATCTCGCGCCAAGTCCGCAGAGAACTCGCGCCAAATCCGCAGAGAAGTAGAGGTGGCCCGTTAACCGGGCGTCAGGGCTTGCGGCTGGCGTGCCAGCCCACCTGGGCGTCCGGAACAGCGTCGGTGGAGGCGAAATACGGCTTGATATCAAGGAGAGGCGTCCCGTCGAGGCAATCGAGCCCGATGACGGAAAGGGCGCTGCCGTCGATGCGCAGGAGGCGCACCACGCTCATGGCGATCGGATTGGGCCGCACCGGCGAGCGCAGCGCAAAGGTACCCCGCTGCTCCCCGTAATGGCGTGGCGCCTGCAGCATCAGGTCGCGCCGCGCCCGGTCCATCCAGTAAAGGACGACCACATGGCTCGAGGTCTCGAGCCCCTTGAGGCCTTGCGCCCAGCGGGGATCGAGCTCGATGGTGCAGACCGCCTGGGCTTCCCGGCCATTTTTCGGGCAGTCCTCGCGCCGAACCCAGGGGGTGCGGATGCGGCCGATGAAATAGAGCGAGGCGTCGAACCGCCCTGGCAGCTCGACCGCGACCTCGCCGTCCCGCAGCCCGTAGGGGTTGGGGGTTGCGTCAGTGCGTTGGTCCTGGGCATTGCTCATTGGGTCGAGTGTCACCCGGCGCCACACCGCTGCCAAGAGCGGATTTTACCATCGAACTCCTGATGAGAGCCAGGCAAGCACAGGCATTGATTCGTAAGCTTTAAAGGTATAAAGATATCTTTATGTATCTTTCGGCCGTGCCCGATGGACCCTGTTGTACAGTGAATCCACGATGAATCCGTTCTCTGAGCTATCACGCCAAGGCGCCCAGCTGCCGTTCATGGCCCTCAATGGCGCCTTGAAGGCGGCCGGCGAAGCGACCCGGCTGCGCATCCTTGCGCTTTTGGCCGAAGCCGAGCTGACGGTTTCCGATCTCACCGATATTCTGCGCCAATCGCAGCCGCGCATTTCCCGCCATCTGAAGCTATTGGCGGAAGCCGGCTTGGTTGAGCGGTTCCGCGAAGGTTCCTGGGCCTTCTTCCGGCTGGGCGAGCGTGGCGGGAGCGCCGAGCTCGCGCGCGAGCTGATCTCACGGCTGGATTGCGGCGATGCCACCATCGCCCGCGATCGCGAGCGCCTAGCCGCCGTGCGGGCGGAGCGGGCCGCCGCCGCGCAGGCCTATTTCCGCAGTCATGCGGCGGAGTGGGATCGCATCCGCAAGCTGCACGTGACCGATGAAGCCGTTGAGGCGGAGATTCACGCGGCGCTCGCCGGCGCCCCGTTTCGCTCGCTGCTCGATCTCGGCACCGGCACCGGCCGGATGCTGGAGCTGTTCGGACCTGAGATCGAACGCGGCCTCGGCCTTGATCTGTCGCTCGACATGCTGGCCATGGCGCGCGCGCGGCTCGATCGCGCCGGCTTGCGGCATTGCAGCGTCCGGCAGGGCGACATCTACGATCTCGCGCTGCCGCGCGATTCCTTCGATCTCGTCATCATCCATCAGGTCCTGCACTTCCTCGACGACAGCGGGCGCGCCATCCAGGAGGCGGCGCGGGTCTTGCGGCCGGCCGGGCGGCTGCTGGTGGTCGATTTCGCGCCCCATGATCTCGAGTTCCTGCGCGACGAGCATGCCCATCGCCGGCTCGGCTTTGCGCCCGAGACCGTGACCCAATGGCTCAACGCCGCCGGTCTCGAAACGCTGCAACAGAAGATCCTGCCGCCGGAGCCGAATTCCGAGGGCAAGATCGCGGTCTCGCTCTGGCTCGGACGCGATCCGCGCATCGCGCTCGCCGGCGCCGCCGCCCGGGAGGTTGCCTGATGAACACCGTCGACCCGCGTGCCAGCCGTTTCGTCCATGCCGGCGCGTCGCCGCGCATCGGCGTCTCTTTCGAGTTCTTTCCGCCCAAGACCGCCGAGATGGAAGAGACGCTGTGGGAGGCGGTCAACCGGCTCGCGCCGCTCAAGCCGAAATTCGTTTCGGTGACCTATGGGGCCGGCGGCTCGAC
>DASZKX010000019.1:0-21503 GCA_035552735.1 Xanthobacteraceae bacterium | reverse complement strand
TGGCTCATTCGCATCCAGCAAGCGCAGGCGGAAGCTGCGGCCGCCAAGATCGGCCAGTTCATCGAGCAGATCGAAGCCCAGCTCGGCTGGACCGAGCAATTTGCCTGGTCCGATGAAGCTCCTGAAGAGCAGCAGGCCGATGCATTGCGCCTTTTGCGCCTGGTGCCCCCGGTCATGCAGCTTTCGCGCCTCGATCCGGCCGGGCATGAGCAGGTGCGTGTGTCACGGGTGGAAGCGACCGTTATTGGCAGCAACATCGATTTTTCGCAGGACCCGAGATTCGTCGAGGCGACGGGCAACGGCGTCTACTACGGTCCGGTCTATTTTCTCGAGGCGACCGAACCCTACATGAGCCTCGCCATCGGTCGCCGGGGGGCCGGCGCGACGGTCGCCGAGATCAGTCTCAAATACATCTGGGATGTGGTGTCCGGCATAAAGGTCGGAAATCACGGCGCGGCCTATGTGGTCGACGCCGATGGGAAGCTGATTGCGCATCCCGATCTCAGCCTGGTGCTGCGCAATACCGACCTGTCGGGCCTCGCCCAGGTCAAGGCGGCGCGCGCGCAAGAGCCGCTGGATGAACCTCCGCACTTGGCCGAAGACGTGTCGGGTCGGCAGGTGCTCACCGCCAACACCGCGATCACGCCCCTGGGATGGCACGTCTTCGTCGAGTTGCCGATCAATGAGGCCTACGCCCCGCTCTACGCCTCGCTGAGCATTCGCGGGGCACTGCTGCTGGCCGGGCTCGGACTTGCGGTGCTCTTGAGCCTCGTGCTGGCCCGGAGGATGGTGCGGCCGATCCAGGCTTTGCAAAGGGGCGCCGCCCGCATCGGCGCCGGCGGGCTCGATCACCGCATCCAGATCACGACCGGCGACGAGCTGGAGGCTTTGGGCGACCAATTCAACGGCATGGCGGCGCGCCTGCAGGATTCCTATGCGACGCTCGAGGGCAAGGTGGTCGAGCGCACCCGCCAGCTCGAGCTCGCCAACCTCGCCAAGACGCGGTTCCTGGCGGCCGCGAGCCACGATTTGCGCCAGCCGCTGCACGCGCTGGGTCTGCTGGTCGCCCAGCTCGATGCCGACACCAATCGCGCCGATCGGCGCCGGATCGTCGCCCGCATCGGCACCGCGGTCTCGGTGATGAATGATCTGTTCAACGCGCTGCTCGACATCTCCAAGCTCGATGCCGGCGCCGTCGCGCCCGACGTCGCGGCGTTTCCGATCGACCCGCTGCTGCGCAAGATCGACAACATGTTCGCGGCCGACGCCCGCGCCAAACGTCTGCGCCTGCGCGTCGTGCCCAGCAGCGCCTGGGTGCGCAGCGATCGCGTCCTGCTCGAGCGCGTTCTCCTCAACCTGGTTTCCAACGCGGTGCGCTATACCGAGCGCGGCGGCATCGTGGTCGGTTGCCGCCGCCGCGGCACCGCGGTGCGACTGGAGGTTTGGGACAGCGGCATCGGCATCCCGGATGATCAACGGCAGAACATCTTCCGCGAATTCTATCAGGTCGGCGGCGGCAGGACGGGCGGGCCCGGGCTCGGCCTCGGCCTCGCTATCGTGGACCGCCTGTGCCGCCTTCTGGATCATTCGCTTAAGCTCGCTTCGACCCAGGGAAAAGGATCGCGATTCTCCATCAACGTTCCGCGCGCGCCCGCGCACATCGAGCCCGCCGCGACTGCGCATCCGCTTCTAGCCGCCATCCAGCCGTTTACCGGAAAATTCATCGTCGTGATCGACGATGATCGGCTGGTGCTGGACGGCGTGAGCGGGTTGCTGCGCGGCTGGGGGTGTGACGTATCCGCCTCGACCTCGTCGAGCACCGCCTTGGCCAGTCTCCTCGAGCTCGATCGCAAACCGGATCTCATCATCTCCGACCACCACTTCTCCCATGGGGAAACCGGCATCGCGGTCATCGAGCGTCTGCGTCACACCTATGCGGCGCCGATTCCCGCCCTTCTGGTCACCGGCGATATTTCGGTCGAGCGCAAGCAGGAGGCCGAGGCGTGCGGATATGAGCTGCTGCAGAAGCCGGTCCCGCCGATGACGCTGCGGGCCACCATGAACGGGATACTGCGGCCACATGGCGCGCTTGCCGCGCTGGCAGGCGACGCGGCGCCCGCGGCGCCGATCTAGATGGACTCAACCTCCGAGCTGCGGCAGGTCCCAGCCGAGCTCGCCGACCAAGACAACCGCCTCGGTGCGGTTGCTCGCCTTCAGGGCTTTGAGGATGGCGGTGACGTGGTTCTTGACCGTCGGCTCGGCCAGATTGAGAATCCGGCAGATCGCCTTGTTGCTCTTCCCGCGCATCATCAGGGCCAGCACATCGACCTGGCGTGCCGTCAAGCCGAGATCGGCCGGCGCTGCCGGAAGCGATCCTTCCGGGCGGCGGCCGCCGGCTGTGCTCGAATGCCCGAGCCCATTGGAGGTCTCGGGACGCGAGAGAATCTCGGGCGGAATATAGACGCCGCCGGAAAATACCAGCCGGAGCGCGCTCAGCATCACCTCGCGTTCGCCGGTTTTGGGGATGAAGCCGACCGCCCCAAAATTCATCGCCTTCACCACCGAGTCGCGGTCGCAGCTGCCCGAGAGTATGACGATCGGGATCTTGGGATGCCGGGCGTGCGCTTCTTCCAAGGCGGCAAACCCATCACGATCCGGCAGCCCGAGATCGAGCAGCACAAGGGCGAGATCCGGATGTTCTTCCAGCAGTCGCGCGGCCTCGCTCCAACGCGACGCCTCCAAGATCGTCGCGCCCCCATCGAGCTCCTTCAGGACGCCGCGCACAGCCTCCCGAATCAAAGTGTGATCGTCGACCAGGAGAAATTTCATCTGGAGCGATGTCTCGCCAGGCAATACTTTCGTACCAGGACGAAAGTATCACGATCGCACCTGATAGCAAGGTCGCAAAGCAAAGCGGCGCGGACCTACCGCAATATCAATCACCCGGGCATTGCTTTGGATTTTCCGGCCGCCATCTCATGGGCGTGCCGGCCAATATCCAAACAATGGAACAAACATCCACAATGCAATCGCCGCGCGCAGCCTCCACCGCCGAGCTGGCCGTGACCGCTGACGACGACACAATTCGCGCCGGAACTGAGGCGTTCGATTTGATTGTTCTCGATTGTCCATGGGCGCCCGCGCGCGATCATCAGTTGGTCGAAGCTATCGGCGACCCCCGGGCGATCCGGCAATCCCACCTTCCCAGGACCAAAGTATAGCGCCTCCAAATCGACGAAGCGCTGCAAGCCCTTGTTCCATCGTTGTTTCTGGCGCTCCTGCGATCTCCGGTGCCATCCTGCGGGGGACATCAGGCTGATTTACCGCGCCGGCCTGATAAGAAATTCTCAACCCTACGCGCAGGAAAAATCAGCCGGCAGCGCACAACGCCGAGCGTCCGCGCAGGGAGAGTCAAATGGATACCGCGTGCGAGCTGACCAAGATCTCCGGGACCGACACCCTCTCGACCCGGCAAAGGCTGGACGAAACTCTGTTGGGATCGATCGCCGCGGGCGACAGGTTCGCCCTGCAGGTGCTGTTCCAGCGTCACAATGTGCGAGTCTTCCGCTTCGTGCTGCGCCTGACCGGAAATGCCGCGACCGCCGAGGAGATCGTCAGCGAGGTGTTTCTCGACGTCTGGCGGCACGCCGGTACCTTCCAGGCGAAATGCCAGGCGACGACCTGGCTCCTGACGATCGCGCGTCACAAGGCGATCTCGGCGCTGCGGCGTCGCTCGGAGGTGCCCTTGGATGACGACTTGGCGGCCGCCGTCCCGGACCCGGGCGATGATGCCGAGACCGTGCTGGAGATGAAGGATCGCGGCAAGCTGGTCCGCGCGTGTCTGACGCGATTGTCGCCGCTGCACCGGGAGATCATCGATCTCGTCTATTACCACGAGAAATCGGTCGACGAGGTCGCCGGCATCGTCGGTGCGCCGAAGAGCACCGTCAAGACACGCATGTTCTATGCCCGCAGCCACTTGGCCAAGCTCTTGGCGGCCGCCGGACTTGACGGGAAAAGCTGAGCGGAGCTGCGCTCCGCCCGCTCGTCAGCGCGCGGGCTTGCTGCTCATCCGGCGCCCAGACCCGCCGCCGCCATCGCGGCCGCCGCCTCGCCACGGCCGAACCGGATCAGCGAGAAGAGGCCAAGCGGCGGCAGGGCGCGGCGCTCGACCACCTGCACGCCGCCGTGAGTTTCGGCCCATTGGGAGAGCCGCGCCCATTTGAACTCGGGGCGCCAGCCGAGCCGGCGCGCCAGCGGCGCGAACCAATGCTCGAAATCGCGCTGCAGACCCGCCTCGGCGCCGAGGTGATTGACCAGGATGATCTCGCCGCCGGGTTTGGTGACGCGAAAGAATTCATCGAGCGTCGCCTCGGGATCCGGCACCGCGGTAATGACGAATTGCGCCACCACCACGTCGAAGAAACGATCCGGGAAACCGAGGCGTTGCGCATCCATCACGGCGAGCGCGTCGATATGGGCGAGCCTGTGCCGGACCACGCGCTGCTGCGCCTTGCGCAGCATGGGCTCGGAATAATCGACGCCGACGATGCGATTGCGCGGCGAGTAGTCGGCGAGCGAGATGCCGGTGCCGACCCCGACGTCGAGGATGCGCCCGCCGGTCCGCTCGGCGGCCGCGATCGACGCCCTGCGGCCGGCATCGAAGACTGCGCCGAAGACCAGATCATAGACCGGTGCCCAGCCCGCATAGGCCTTTGCGATGGTCTCGCTGTCGAGCTCACCCGTCATTTGATCGTTTCGCCCCCGCACCGATCGGATCACCCAGGCGCCGCCGCGCGTCCCCCGACCGTTTCCCGGGCCGCCGGCGCCGCCGCGCTCTGGATGATGCCGCCGCCGAGCACGCGCGCCTGGCCGACCTGCGCATCATAGAACACGCAGGCCTGACCGGGCGATACGCCATCCTCGCCGGCGATCAGCTCCACCTCGACGCCGCCCGCGCCATTGCGCAACCACGCCGGCTGCGGAGCCCGGGTCGAGCGCACCTTGACGAAGACTTCGCGGCGCTCGCCCGCTCCCCGGTTTTCGCGGGCCGGCGGGGAATCGTGGGGACGGCCGTCGTCCGCAAGCGCCTGCTCCAGCGCGCCATCGCCCAGCCAATTGACGTCGCGCAGCCGCATCGAGCTGATCCGCAATGCCTCGCGCGGCCCGACCACCACGCGGCGCGTCGCAGCATCGAGCCGCACCACGTAGAGCGGACGGCCGGTCGCGACGCGCAAGCCCCGCCGCTGCCCGACCGTGAAATGGATGATGCCGTCGTGGCGGCCAAGCACGTTTCCCTCGATGTCGATGATGTCGCCGGGCTCGGCGGCACCCGGGCGCAGGCGCTCGATCACCTGGGCGTAGCGGCCGGAGGGAACGAAGCAGATGTCCTGGCTGTCATGCTTGTCGGCGACCGGGAGATCGAACCGGCGGGCCAGGTCGCGGGTCTCGGCCTTGCTGCGCTCGCCCAGCGGAAACCGCAGCGGGTCGAGCTGCTCGGGCGTGGTCGCAAACAGGAAATAGCTCTGGTCGCGCTCGCTGTCGCGGGCGCGGTAGAGCCCGCGACCGCCGTTCGGCAGCCGGCGCGAGGCCACGTAGTGGCCGGTCGCCAGCACCTTGGCGCCGAGCTCGCGCGCGGTGCCGAGAAGATCGCGGAACTTGATCGACTGGTTGCATTCCACGCAGGGCACCGGCGTCTCACCCGCCATGTAGCTGTCGGCGAAGCGGTCGATCACCGCTTCCTTGAAGCGGCTTTCGTAGTCGAGCACGTAGTGGGGGATGCCGATCCGCTCCGCGACCGCGCGCGCGTCATGGATGTCCTGGCCGGCGCAACAGGCACCCTTGCGGTGGGTGGCTGCGCCATGGTCGTAAAGCTGCAGCGTCACGCCGACGACATCGTAGCCTTCAGCCTTCAACAACGCCGCCGTGACCGAGGAATCGACGCCGCCCGACATGGCCACGACCACGCGGGTGTCCTGCGGTCGCCCTTCGAGGTCGAGGGTGTTCAGCATGACGGCCGCGGCATCCACCGCGCTCCTTGGCTTCCCCGAGCCCGGCGGGCTCAGGCCGTTTCAGTCAGCCGCCCCAATATAGGTGATTATGGGAGCGAATGCCGCATCCGATCGCGGCCAACCGGGCAGTTCTTGCCGGCGCACCAGCAGGTCGTGCCGCCGGGGCACTCACAGCAGACCCCAGGACTTCACGCCAAGCCTTTGGGGAATAACAATTTCCCACTTCTGCCAGGATGGCCCGCGGCTTGCACATGAGGATCACGATAAGGATCGCAACTGGAATTGCACTCCGGCGTGCACGGCGAGCCTGGGATCAACCCGTTCAAGAGGTGGCTCGTGCCCTTCGTGTCAGAAGCCAGCGCCGCGCGCCATGCCCATTTGAGCCAGGGTCCGCGCAGCAATTCGCCGTCCGCGGATTCGACCGATCAGACGAGCCCCTTTGCGGCATTGCTCGACGAGCCGAGCGACGCTTCGCCTGCCCCGATTTCGCCTGCGCTGGCATCGCCGGTTTCGCCGCCCCCCAGCCCAAAGCCCACGGCACGCCCGCCGGATGGCCGCGCCGCCCAGGCTTCGACACCTGAGACGGCAGCTCCATCGACACCGCCTTCCGACAGCTACACGCCGCAGAATCCAAGCGGCACCGCCTCGTCCTCGCCATCGAAGGCGAGCCCCGACAGCGCCGAAACCCTGCTCGCGCTCGGTGCCTTGGCCAAGAAGTCCGTCCAAAACGCCACACCGACGATCGATCCCAATGCGACGGCCGCCAACAGCGCCCCCAACGGGACCGCCGCGAGCACCCCGGCCAACGCGGCCGACGCAAGCAGCACCGCCGCCGCGATCACCGATCTGCCCGGTAGCAAGACAGTAAAATCGGAAAAATCGGCCTCCAGCGCATCGGACAGCACCCAGGCTGCGCCACCGCCTGCTGATCCCTCGGCCAACCAGCCCATCGCGGTATCGCAACCGATCGCCGTCCCCATCAGCGCACCCGTGATCCCGGCGGCCCCAACCGCGAGCGGAGGCGAAAGTGGTGCTGGAGGCGACGGCGGCAGCAGTCAGGACGCCGCGCAAATCGCCGCCTTGGGGGATGCCACCGGGGCGCTGCGCGGAAAGGCCGCCAGCCCCGAGGCTGCCACGAGCGGCAACGCGGCGGATGCCCGGGCAGGCAGCACCAAGCCGGGAGCCAAGTCTGCCGGCGCGGCCACGACGACGCCTTCGCAAGCGCCACCACCCGGCCCGAACGATCCCGGTTCGGTGAACGGTCCGGGCCAGCCGAATGCCACCGATGGCGCCCAATCCGGCGTTGCCAACGGGCTTCCGGCGACCGAGGCGGCGGCCAATCGGGCCCGGCAGCGGGCCCTGAGCAGCCAACAGAGCGACGCCACCGCGGCGTCCCAGAACGATCCGAGCGTCGGCTCGAACGGCAATTCGAACGTCATCGATCCGAACGGCGATTCGAAGAGCGATCCGTCCGGATCCACGAACCAGATCGAGGACATCACGCGCCAGGCCCTCGACCCCGCGATTCGCCATATCGAATCATCGGCGGCCGAAACCGCCAGTGGCGCTCCCACGCATCCGGGCAACGTTGAAACCGCGAGCGCCCAATCGACGCCGGACGGCGCGGTCGCACCCGCGAACTTGACCACCGCTGCCGCCCCCGCCGACGCGCCGGTGACGACCGCAACCCCGGCGGCCGTTCCCATCGCCGGACTGGCGGTCGAGATCGCATCGCACGCCCGTGCGGGGAAAAATCGATTCGAAATTCGCCTCGATCCGCCGGAGCTCGGCCGTATCGACGTGCGGCTCGATGTCGACCGCGATGGCAAGGTGACGTCCCGGCTTGTCGTCGACCGACCCGAGACCCTCGATATCCTGCGGCGGGATGCGCCCGCGCTCGAGCATTCCCTGCAGCAGGCCGGGCTCAAGACCGCCGATGATGCCATGCAATTCAGCCTGCGCGACCAAAGCGGCGGGTTCGCCAACCAGAACCCTTATTCCAACAACGACTCGCCGGTCCCCGCCGCGGCGCGGGTCATCATCCCGGATCGGGAGCTGCCGCCCGTCGACGCGGCCACGGCTGGCTATGGGCGGGTCGTCGGCAGGAGCACCGGCATCGACATTCGCGTGTGAGGCGGCGGTAGCCGGGCCCGGCGCCGCCGGCGCGAAGCTTCGTGCTTGGCGACGCGCGCGTGCCGATTCGCTTCGTCCAGGCGGCTCGGCACCAAGCCCCCGTTTCGGCTTTGGCCATCGGACCGAGCGGCGTTTTCTCGCCGGTCGGGTCGTCAAACCCGAGGGCAATAATTTCCCAATTGATAAGATAGGCTTAGGCAAATTTTAAGCCACCGCGTGTAGTTTCACCCTCGAGTTGGTCAGTCGAGTGCGTGAGTTGATTCATATGACCGAGCCCCTGCGACCAAGGGCGAAATACGTGATCGGCCCCGACGGTAGCCCGTTGACGATTGCTGATCTGCCGGCACCGGGAACCAAGCGCTGGGTTATCCGGCGCAAGGCCGAGGTGGTCGCTGCCGTGCGGGGCGGACTTCTTTCGCTGGAAGAAGCTTGCAGCCGCTATACGCTGACCGTCGAGGAATTCCTTTCGTGGCAGTATTCCATCGACCAGCACGGCCTTGCCGGCCTGCGCACGACGCGCATCCAGCAATACCGGCAATAAACGCGAGAGCGATCTCGTGGGTTGCCGCCCCGCCACCTTGGCGGGGCTGTTGCGTTTATGCGACCCGGCGGCAGCTGCGCATGTCAATCGCGCGAAAATTAACCCGGCAGTAACCATCAACCAGGCAAAACTTGCCGGGTCGGAAGCTGCCAGGTTGGATTCCCGTGCAAGGATTGCTCGATTTCCTTAAATCGCTCGGTGCGGCGCGTATCGCCGCGATGTGCGCCGTCACGATCGCGCTCGTGGGCTTTTTTGGATTCCTCATCCTGCGCGTCACTGCCCCGCAGATGACCCCGCTGTTCACGGACCTCAGCCTCGAGGACTCCACCGCGATCGTGAAGGAGCTGGAGCGCGAGGGCGTCAGCTACGAGTTGCGCAACGACGGGGAGATCGTGCTGGCGCCCAAAGACCGGGTGCCGCGCCTGCGCATGACCCTGGCGGAGAGCGGCCTACCCAAGGGCGGCGGCATCGGCTACGAGATCTTCGACAAATCGGACGCGCTCGGGGCGACCAGCTTCGTCCAGAACATCAATCACCTGCGGGCGCTCGAAGGCGAGCTCTCGCGCACCATCCGGTCGCTGGACCGCGTGCAGGCCGCGCGCGTCCACCTGGTGCTGCCCGACCGCCCGTTGTTCTCCCGCGAGACCCCGGAGGCTTCCGCCTCGATCGTGCTCAAGGTGCGCGGCCGGCTGGAGCCGCAACAGGTCAACGCCATCCGTCACCTCACCGCATCCGCGGTCAGCGGCCTCAAGCCCGAGCGCGTATCCATCGTGGACGAAACCGGCCGTCTGCTCGCCGACGGCGCCCGCAGTGCTGACGGTACCGGCGTCAGCGCCGATGACCGGCAGGTCGCCTACGAGCAGCGCCTGCGCGACCAGATCGAGGGAATCGTGTCCTCGGTGGTCGGGCCGGGCCATGCCCGGGTGCAGCTCACCGCCGACTTCGACTTCAACAAGGTGACCCAGACCTCGGAAAAATTCGATCCCGAGGGACGGGTCCTGCGCTCGAGCCAGACGCGGGAGGAATCCGCGGCCTCCGCCGACGCCAAGCAAGGCCAGGTGACGGTCGCCAACGCGCTCCCCGGCGGGCCGCCGCCCGACAACGGCGCCGCCAACCGCGATCAGAGCAAGAAGACCGAGGAAATCGTCAACTACGAGATTTCCCGATCGACCAAGACCGAGGTGACCGAAGGCGGCCGCTTGAACCGCGTCTCGGTGGCGGTGCTGGTCGACGGCAACTACACCAAGAACGACAAGGGCGAGCCCATCTACCAGCCGCGCGACAAGGACGAGATCGATCACATCGCCGCCTTGGTGCGGTCCTCGATCGGGTTCGACCAGAAGCGCGGCGACCAGGTCGAGGTGGTGAATCTGCGTTTTGCCGATGCCGCCGGCGCCGCCATCCCGGAGCCGACCGGCTTCATGTCCTTCCTGCAATTCACCAAGGACGACATCATGCACGGGGCCGAGGAGCTCGTCATGGTGCTGCTCGGCATCGTCGTCCTCCTGATGGTGGTGCGCCCGCTGGTCAACCGCATCATCGCGCCCGACCACAATGCGGCAGGCGGCGACATCGCGGACGCCATCGGCAACGGCGACGTGCGGGCCGCCATCGCGGCCGGCGCCAGCGCCGCCGAGATCAAGGCCGTCCCCAGCGCCACAGCCAAGATGATCGACGTCGCCCAGGTGCAGGGTCAGGTTCACGCCCAGTCGGTGCAGAAGGTTGGCGAGCTCGCCGACAAGAATCCGACCGAAGCGATTTCCATCATCCGCAGCTGGCTGCACGAGAGCGCTTGATCGATCGCCATGGCCCCTCGCCCCGAAAAAGACGCCGGCAAGCCGCAAAGCGAGATCGCGAGCGTGATCGCCGCGCTCGCCGCCCGCCAGGGCGACCATGTCACCCGCCGCAAATTGACCGGCCCCGAGCGCGCGGCCGTGCTGATGCTGGCGCTCGGCCAGCAGTATGGCGCCAACATCTGGAGCCAGCTGGACGACGACGAGTTGCGCGAAATCTCGATCGTCATGTCGACCCTGGGCACGATCGAGGCCGAGTCGGTCGAAGGCCTGCTGCTCGAATTCGTCTCGCGCATGTCGGCCTCGGGTGCCCTGATGGGCAACTACGACGCCACCGAGCGCCTGCTGCATCAATATCTGCCGCCGGAGCGGGTCAACGGCATCATGGACGAGATCCGCGGGCCCGCCGGCCGCAACATGTGGGAGAAGCTCTCCAACGTCCAGGAAGGGGTGCTCGCCAACTATCTCAAGAACGAATATCCGCAGACCATCGCGGTCGTGCTGTCGAAGCTGCGGCCCGAGCATGCCGCGCGCGTTCTGGCCATTCTGCCCGAGGAGCTGGCGCTCGACGTCGTCAATCGCATGCTCAGGATGGAGGCGGTGCAGAAAGAGGTGATCGAGCGCGTCGAGCAGACGCTGCGCACCGAATTCATGTCCAATCTTTCGCAGACGCGGCGGCGGGATGCCCACGAGGTGATGGCCGAGATTTTCAACAATTTCGACCGGCAGACCGAGACACGCTTCATGACCTCGCTGGAGGACGACAACCGCGAGAGCGCGGAGCGCATCAAGGCGCTGATGTTCACGTTCGACGACCTGGTCCGGCTCGATACCGGTTCGGCGCAGACCCTGATGCGTCACATCGACAAGGACAAGCTGGCGGTGGCGCTCAAGGGAGCGGGCGAGCCGGTGCGCGAGTTCTTCATGTCCAACATGTCGACGCGCGCCGCCAAGATGCTGATCGACGATATGCAGGCGCTCGGTCCGGTACGGCTGCGGGAGGTCGACGACGCGCAGTCGCAGCTCGTCAACCTGGCCAAAGACCTGGCCGCCAAGGGCGAGATCATGATCTCGAAAGGCCGCAACGACGAGGAGCTGATCTATTGAGGCCGGCCAGCACCAACAGCGCGGGAGCCCGGGCCTGATGTCCCCACCCGCCAAATTCCTGTTCGATCAGGACTTCGCAGCGGCTGCCGAGGTCAAGCCGTCGATTCCGCTCGCGGTGCACGACGCCAACCTGCGGGAAGCGGACGCGTCCGGTTATCAGCGCGGCTTCGCGGCCGCCAAGGCACAGATTCTGGCCGAGGCCGAGCAGTGCACGGCGGCGGCCCTGGGGCGCGTCGCCGCGACGCTCGAAGACGTCGTGCGCGGCCTCTCTGGCGTCGAAGCGAGGCTCGAGACCGAAGCGGTCGACGTCGCGGTCGCGGTCGCCAAGAAGCTCGCCGCGGCGTTGATCGAGCGCGAGCCGCTCGCCGAGATCTCGGCATTGGCCATGGACTGCTTCCGGCATCTGGTGGCCGCCCCGCACGTGGTGGTGCGCGTCAGCGACGCCCAGCATGCCAGCGTGGGCAAGCCGATCGAAGAGATGGTGCGGTCCCGCGGCCTTGCCGGCCACCTGATCGTGCTCGCCGAACCCGATATTCAGACCGGTGACTGCCGCATCGAGTGGGCCGACGGCGGCGTCAACCGCGATCGCAGCGCCACCGAGGCGGCGATCGACGACGCCGTCACCCGCTACGTCAAAGCGCGGCTTGCCGCCGCGAGCACGCAAGAAACGCCCCGGAGAGCCGATCGATGAGCGATGACGACAACGGGCTGGCACTGCCCGACCTCGAAGGAAACGACGGGTTGGCGCCTGCGCTCGACGGGGCGCTCGGGCTTTCGGATCCGGAGATCGTGAACCGCGGCGCCGCCGATCTCGAAGCGGTGTTCGACGTGCCGGTCAAGGTGTCGGCCGTGCTCGGACAGGCGCGCATGGACGTGGGCGAGCTGCTCAAGCTCGGCCCCGGCGCGGTGCTTGAGCTCGACCGCAAGGTCGGCGAGGCCATCGACATCTATGTCAATGACCGTCTGGTCGCCCGCGGCGAGGTAGTGCTGGTCGAAGACAAGCTCGGCGTCACCATGACGGAAATCATCAAGTCGGATCGGAATTGAGTGGGTGAGTGGTGGGTAGCGAATAGTGAGTAGTGAGTAGTTAGTAGTGAGTGGGGATCGCGGGAACAACGGATAAAATTCTTACTCACGACTCACTACTCACGCAAAGCGCCGAATTCACTGCAAAACGTTGCCAAGAAAAGGACCTCATCATGCGCCTCCTGATCGTCGGGACACTCAAAGGCCAGCTCACCACCGCGACCAAGCTCGCGATGGAGAAGGGCGCGACCGTCACCCATGCGGATTCGGTCGACCAGGCGCTGGCGGTCTTGCGCTCCGGCCGCGGCGCCGACCTGATCATGGCGGATGTCGCGCTCGACATCCGCGACCTGGTGCAGCGCCTCGAGGCCGAGCACATCCATGTGCCGATCGTGGCCTGCGGCACCAGCAACGACGCGCGCGCGGCGGTGGCGGCGATCCATGCCGGGGCCAAGGAATATATCCCGCTACCGCCCGATCCCGAGCTGATCGCGGCCGTGCTCGCCGCCGTCACCAACGATTCGCGCGAGCTGATCTACCGCGACGAGATCATGGCGCATGTGGTCAAGCTGGCGCAGCAGATCGCGCCGTCCGACGCCTCGGTTCTGATCACCGGCGAGTCGGGCACCGGCAAGGAAGTGCTGGCCCGCTACGTGCACGGCCGCTCCAACCGCGCGCGCGCCCCGTTCGTCCCGGTCAACTGCGCGGCGATCCCGGAGCATCTGCTCGAATCCGAGCTGTTCGGTCACGAGAAGGGCGCCTTCACCGGGGCCGTCGCCCGCCGCATCGGCAAGTTCGAGGAAGCGAACGGGGGCACGCTGCTGCTCGATGAAATCTCGGAGATGGACACCCGCCTGCAGGCGAAGCTCCTGCGCGCCATCCAGGAGCGGGTGATCGACCGGGTCGGCGGCACCAAGCCGGTGCCGGTCGACATCCGCATCATCGCCACCTCCAACCGCAATCTGGTCGAGGCGGTGCGCGAAGGCGTGTTCCGCGAAGACTTGCTTTTCCGCCTCAACGTGGTGAACCTGAAGATCCCGTCGTTGCGCGAGCGACCGGCGGACGTGATCGAGCTCGCCCTGCACTTCATCAAGAAATATGCCACCGCCAACGGCCTCACGGTGCGGCCCCTGTCGGCGGAGGCGCGCCGTACGCTGGTGCTCAACCGCTGGGCCGGCAACGTGCGCGAGCTGGAGAACACCATCCATCGCGCGGTGCTGCTCACGACCGGCGAGGAGATCGGCACCGACGCCATTCTCACTCCCGACGGCATGCGGCTCGATCAGGCCAAAGGCCTCTCGACCGTCGCACGCGCCACCATGGCGGCGGAGGCGGTCACCCGCGCGCTGGTCGGCCGCACGGTCGCCGACGTGGAACGCGATCTCATCCTGGAGACGCTCAAGCACTGTCTCGGCAATCGCACCCATGCGGCCAACATCCTCGGCATTTCGATCCGCACGTTGCGCAACAAGCTCAACGAATATTCGGGCGACGGCGTCAACATCCCGCCGCCCGGGGGCGGCGAAATCAGGGGTGCCGCCTGAGGGCTGGCCCCCATCGTCAATTGCGCTCGCCCATAAGCCACGCCCGGCCAAACGTAGTATGGTGGCGGGCGAAGGCCTCAAGGCGCGGGAAACGGCGGGGAATTTCGCCATGACGGACCTCAAATTCGAAACCGCCCTGATCGTCGGCGCCGGCACCGGCCTGAGCGCATCACTCACCCGCGCCTTGACGCAGGACGGCATCAGGGTCGCGCTCGCGGCCCGCACCCCCGCCGACCTCGACGTGCTGATCCGGGAAACCGGCGCCCGCGCCTTCGCGTGCGATGCGAGCAAGCCGGCCGAGGTCGAAAAGCTGTTCGCCGACCTCGATGCCGCCGGCGGGGCGCCCGAGATCGTGATCTACAATGCGAGCTTCCGGGCGCGCGGCCCGTTCATCGATCTCGACCCGGCCGCGGTCGAAAGGTCGATCGCGGTCTCGGCTTTCGGCGGATTTCTGGTGGCCCAGCAGGCGGCGCGCCGCATGCTGCAGAAACGGCAGGGCGCGATCCTGTTCACCGGCGCGTCCGCGAGCCTCAAGGGCTATGCCCAATCGGCCCCCTTCGCGATGGGCAAGTTCGCGCTACGCGGGCTCGCGCAGAGCATGGCGCGCGAGCTCGCCCCGCAGGGCATTCACGTGGCTCATGTCGTGATCGACGGCGGCATCAAGAGCGCGCACCGCCAGCCGGCCGAAGCGCCCGATAGCCTGCTCGACCCCGATGCCATCGCGGCCACCTACCTGCAGCTCATTCGGCAGCCGCGCAGCGCCTGGACCTGGGAGATCGAGCTGCGGCCTTGGGTGGAGAGGTTCTAGCGCGGCTGCGCCTCGACCGACGAGGCGTGTAAAGGGGGCGTCACCAATGGGGAATCAGCCGAGGAACCGTCGCGGCGTAGCTTGCATATTCGGGAAATGTCGCGGTCAAGACCTGCTCTTCAAATTCCATGCGCTTCAATTGGAGAGACCAATGAATCACCACGATGGCGACCGCCACCGTTGAGAAGCAGGCCAACATGGCGCCGAGAACCGCCAGCTCCTCGCACAGGTAGAGCGGGTGGCGCACCACCGAATAGGCGCCCCCCACCACGAGCTGCCGCGCCTGCGGCGCCAGGCTGAAGGAGCGCCCGAGCCAAAAGGCCGTCCAGATCGCCAACCCGCATCCCGAGCCGATCAACACGATCGAGATGAGCGTCACGGCCGGCGGAAGGTCGGCCAATGGCAGCAGGCCCAGCGATAACGGCAGACAGGTGCCGATGATGGCCATCAAGCGGGCGCTCAATGTCGTGGAGCTCTTGACGGGCCTTGATCGCAGCACCGTCAACGACAGGAGCGTGAACAGGAACAGCGCGTTGGCCAGAATGGACGCGAATCGGAGCGGCTTGTAGGGAATGTCGAGCGTCGACCATTGCAGAATGAACACGACAAGTCTGCGGACGACGCTGAACGCCAGCAACCCGAAGAAGATCGCCGAGGGCATGCGAAAAATGGCGTCGATTCCGAAACTCGACCGTGCCATCACGGAGTTGAACATCGCCAACAGCTTTTGCACGGGCTTGAACGCGACCATATCCGGAACCTTGTTGATTGAGATTTTTGGCCTGTGTCACATGGCATGAGATTTGACAACAAAGGCTTAACTGTCTCGATGACGCCGCCCGGCCCGTTTTCGCGCACGGCCCGGAGGGACCCGCAGGGGTCGGGCGCCGGTGCCAGGCCCGCGCGCGGACGATCGCCGCCGGCTGGCGCCCATCCGGCATATCGACGGTGGTTCTGCCCGGTGCTAGTTGGTAGTCCCGGGTGGGTAGCGGAGCGGATCGATCGTCCATGGGGGTTGAAGACAATCGCAGCCAGCTCGTGGCCGCCCTCGCCCGGGTTGCGGGCGGGGATCGGGCTGCGCTCCAGATCGTCTATCAGGATACGTCCGCGAAGCTTTTTGGCGTCTGCCTTCGTATCTTGAACGACAGGAGCGAGGCCGAGGATGTGCTGCAGGAGGTGTACCTGACGGTGTGGCGCAAGGCGGCGAGCTTCGATCCGGCGCGGGCGAGCCCGATCACCTGGCTGGTGGCGATTGCCCGCAACCGTTCGATCGACCGGCTGCGCGCCGCCGCCGGAGGCCGCCGCATGGACCCGATCGATGCCGCCGAGGAGGTGCAAGATCCCGCGCCCGCCGCGGTCGAACTGGTCGAGGCGGCACAGCAATCGAGCCGCCTCGGCCTGTGCCTGGAGCAGCTCGAATCCCGTCAATCGCTCGCCATCCGCTCGGCATTCCTCGACGGCAATACCTACGAGGAGCTGGCCGAGCGCATGAAGGTCCCGCTCGGCACCATGAAAAGCTGGATCAGACGCGGCTTGTTGAAGCTCAGAGACTGCCTGGAACGATGACTGACGACCGCACCATCATCCAAGAGGAAGGCGATAAGCTGGCCGCGGCCGAATACGTGCTCGGGGTGCTGGGCGCGGCGGAGCGCCGCCAGGCCCAGCAGCGTCTGGCGCACGACCAGGCCTTTGCGGACGAGGTCGCGTTCTGGGAGGAACGGCTGGGGTCCTTCGCCGATGCGGTCGCGCCGGTCGCGCCGCCCGCGCGCGCCTGGACCCGGATCGCACGCGCCGTCAAGGTTCGCGATCCCGCAATGGCGCGCGAGAGCCTCTGGCAGAGCCTCACCTTCTGGCGCAGCTTCGCGCTCGGCGCGGCGGCGCTGGCGGTGGCCAGCATCGGGGCGCTGACCTTCATCGAGATTTCCCCGGTTGCGCGTCCCCCCATGCTGGCGACGCTGGGGGCGAGCAACGGGCAACCGACGTTCGTCGCCGCCGTCAATGCCGGCGGCACCGGCCTCCTGGTCGTGCCGGCCGCGCTCCTGACCGCGGATCCACGCGCCATGGAATTGTGGCTGATCCCGGCCGGCGACAAGCCGCATTCGCTCGGGCTGATCGAGCCCGGCCGGCCGGTGCATCTCGACGTGCCGCGCGAGCTGGCGGGGCGGCTCACGGCAGACGCGGCGCTCGCCGTGACGATGGAACCGCCCGGCGGCTCGCCCACCGGCCAGCCCACCGGCCCCATCGTCGCCAGCGGGAAACTGACCAGCTTGTAAAGATCGGTTTGCCGCTCCGGCATACCGCTTCATCCGGCCTGCGATTGCGGAGCAAATAAAATCATCGGCCCTGCATCTCTCCGCCCGCGCCTCCCGTAGCTCATGCGTGACCCCGATAGCGGGGCGCGATTTTCAAGCACTGGAGGACGACATGAAACTCTCACGCATCACCGCTCTGACCACCGTTGCGGCCGCCGCCCTGGCGCTCGCCGCGATCGCACCCCCCTCGCTTGCCACCGCGATGAACGAAAAGACCGTCACGGTCGGCGGCGCCCCGATGTATCCGTCGAAGAACATCATCGAGAACGCCGTCAACTCGAAGGACCACACCACCTTGGTGGCCGCCGTGAAGGCCGCCGGCCTGGTTGACACGCTCTCGGGCGCAGGTCCGTTCACCGTGTTCGCGCCGACCAACGAGGCGTTCGCAAAGCTGCCGCCCGGCACGGTCGATTCGCTCCTCAAGCCCGAGAACAAGGACAAGCTCGTGGCCGTGCTGACCTACCACGTGGTGCCGGGGCGCATGAGCGCCAAGGATCTGATGGATGCGGCGAAGAAGAACGGCGGCCAGACCAAGCTCAAGACCGTCGAAGGCGACTGGCTCACGGTCGAGGCCAAGGGCGGCATGCTCAGCATCTGGGATGCCAAAGGCAATGTCTCGAAGGTGACGATCCAGAACGTGTTCCAGTCGAACGGCGTCATCCAGGTGATCGACACCGTGCTGCTGCCGGGCTGAAGTCAGCCGCGGACCGGGTCGCCCCGGAGCACACTTGATCGGGAAGACGTTTGGGTCGATCGAAGCGGTCCTTCCCCCCCCCGGCTGCATCATCAACCCGAAGCCCGCCGCATCACTTGCGGCGGGCTTGTTTCGTCTAAGAGTATCGCTTGATCGGCTTGTCCTGCGGACGCGGCCTATCGCGGGCCGGGGCAGCGAGCCTAGCCGGCGAGCCCTATTGGGGCTGCGAAATGCGACCGGTCCCGGGCCTCTGCCTCCGCAACCAAGTTCAGACACTCCCGCGCCAGGCCGAGCCACAACCTTTGATCTTGCGGATCGACGGCGTCACTTGCGCGCTGGAGATAATCCTGAGCCTTGCTTTGCAATTCATTCACGTATTGCGAAGACATGGATACCTCCACAAATGCGAATTTACGAAAGGCCTTTTATCCGGACCGGACTTGCCCGTCTGCTCAGTCCCCGACACAGCGCGCGAATTTGGGCAGTAGTTGGATTGCCGGACGCGACCGTACGGGCCTGACCCCGGCGCGAGGACCGACGAGCGCCTATTCGCCATCCGAGCGCTTGGCCGCCTTGGCGAATTTCTTGATCACGCGGTCGCGCTTGAGCTTGGAGATGTGGTCGATGAACAAGACGCCGTCGAGATGATCGATCTCGTGCTGCAGGCAGGTGGCCAGGAGCCCGCTCGCCTCCAGCTCCTGCTCGGCGCCGGTGGCGTCGAGGTATTTCACCCGCACCTTCGCGGGCCGCTCGACCTCCTCGTAGAATTCCGGGATGGACAGGCAGCCCTCCTCGTAGATCGCGCGCTCCTCGGAGCGCCACAACAATTGCGGATTGATGATGACCCGCGGCTCCTTCGGCTCGTCCTTCTTGGCAAGGTCCAAGACGATGACGCGCTTGGGCACGCCGATCTGGATGGCGGCAAGGCCGATGCCCGGCGCCTCGTACATGGTTTCGAACATGTCGTCGACCAGGAGCCGCAGCTCCGGGTCGATCCTCTTCGCCGGCTCGGAGACCAGCCGCAGCCGCTTGTCGGGCAGGATGATGATGTCGCGCAACGCCATGGCGGCGATGTAGGGGGTCCGGCCCGCACGGTCAATTGCGTTCGCATTTCGTTCCCAGGCCCGGCGAATCATGTACAAGGCTGGGATGAGCGACAGTCTTCTCAACCTGGCCGGGGCGGTGGTCATCGTCGTGGCCGGACTCGCGGTCTTGGCCGCGCTCGCCCTGCTCGTGGCCCGCGCCCTGCGTTCGCGCGACGACAGCGCCGGCCAGGTGGCCGAGTTCGCCCGCGTCCAGGCCGACACCGCCGCCCGCATCGAGGCGATGCGCGACCTCTTGGCCGGCCGTCAGGCCGACCTCGCCCGCACGGTCAACGAGCGGCTCGACTCGGTCACCCATCATCTCAGCCAGTCCATGCACACGACCCGGCAGCACACCGCCGACAGCCTGCAGAAGCTCAACGAGCGGCTGGTGGTGATCGACGGCGCCCAGAAGAACATCACCGAGCTCGCCTCGCAGGTCACCTCGCTGCAGAGCGTGCTCACCAACAAGCAGCAGCGTGGCGCCTTCGGCCAGGGGCGCATGGAGATCATCGTCCAGGATGGATTGCCGAAGGGCTGCTACCAATTCCAGTTCACGCTGTCGAACAACAGCCGGCCCGACTGCGCGGTCTTCCTGCCCGATCAGCGCCCGCTGGTGATCGACGCCAAGTTTCCGCTCGAGGCGGTGACCGCCTTCCGGGAGGCCAAGAGCGACGAGGAGCGCAAGCACGCGGCTGCCCGCGTGCGCCAGGATATCGGCCGGCACGTCGGCGACATCGCGCACAAATACCTGATCCGGGGCGAGACGCAGGATCTGGCCCTGATGTTCGTGCCCTCGGAATCGGTCTATCTCGAGCTGCACGACGGGTTCGACGACGTGGTGCAGAAGGCCATGCGGGCGCAGGTCGTGATCGTGTCGCCGGCCCTGCTGATGCTCGCCATCAGCGTCATCCAGCAGATCCAGAAGGATGCCCGCATGCGCGCGGCGGCCGACCAGATTCACGCCGAGGTCGGCCACCTGATGGACGATCTCAAGCGCATGCAGGAGCGTGTCCTCAAGCTGCAGCAGCATTTCGGCCAAGCCAACGAGGATGTCCGCCAGATCCTCATTTCGGCCGAAAAGGTGGAGAAGAGAGCCACCCGGATCGCGGACGTCGAGTTCGGCGACGACGCTGCCGGCGCCGACAACGTCATTGCGGCGCCGATCGCGCGCCGGCTCGAGGCGGGGGGATGATGCAGGGCGCGCGGACGCGGCGGGACACGCAGGCGCGGCAGGACGCGCACGGGTGAGCGCGGCACCACGACGCGAGGCCGTCCGCCCCTCCGCCCTGGAGGCGCTCGCCGTCTATCTCAAGCCGCGCGTGCTGGTCGTGCTGCTGCTCGGCTTCTCGGGCGGCCTGCCGTTCTCGCTGACCGGGATGGCGCTGCAGGCCTGGATGACCGAGAGCGGCGTCGACATCCGCACCATCGGGCTGTTCGCGGCGATCGGGATTCCCTACCTGATCAAGTTCCTGTGGGCGCCGCTGACCGACGCGCTCGACGTGCCGATCCTGTCGGCGTGGCTCGGCCGCCGGCGCGGCTGGTTGATGCTCACCCAGCTGTGGCTGATGGCCGCGATCGTGCTGCTGGCTTTCTGCAGCCCCGCGCTCGCGCCGCTGCCGGTTGCCCTTGCGGCCCTCATGGTCGCCACCGCGTCGGCGACCCAGGACATCCTCATCGATGCCTTCCGGGTCGAAAGCCTGCTCGAGGAAGAGCAGGCCGCCGGCATGGCCTCCTACGTGGCCGCCTACCGGGTCGGTGCGCTCATCTCCGGCGCCGGCACGCTGTTCCTGGTCAGCGGCTTCGAGGGGCTGGGCCTGGGCCGGCAGACGGCCTGGACGGGCGGCTTTGTGGTCATGGCGGTGCTGGTGCTGGTCGGGATCGTGGCGACGCTTCTCGCGGTCGAGCCCGCCCAGTCGGTGGCGGCCGAGGCCGAGCACGCGACCCATGCGCGCGAGAACGCGCTCACGCGGGTCGGCACGGCAGCAGTCGGCGCCTTCTTCGACTTCTTCGCCCGCGATGCCGCCATCACGGTGCTGGCTTTCGTCACCTTGTTCAAGCTGGCCGATGCGCTGGCGCTCGCTTTGACCACGCCGTTCGTGCTCGATCTCGGATTCTCGCGCAACGAATTGGCCGGGATCGTCAAGGGCGTCGGCTTCATCGCGACCCTGACGGGCGGATTCGCCGGCGGCTACGTGGCGCGCGCGCAGCCGCTGGCGCGCAGCCTATGGCTCGGCGGATTCCTGCAGAGCGTGACCATCCTGGCCTTCGCCTGGCAGGCGGTCGCCGGCATGGATGCGGTCACCCTCACCTTCACGATCGCGATCCAGTATTTCACCGACGCCATCGGCACCGTCATTTTCGTGGCATATCTCTCCGCGCTCTGCGGCAATCCGCTGCACACCGCCACCCAATACGCGCTGCTCACCGCGCTCACCGCCGCCGGCCGCAC
>DASZKX010000018.1:0-18425 GCA_035552735.1 Xanthobacteraceae bacterium | reverse complement strand
CCGGATCACCGATCCGGTGCCGATGCTGTCGCGATGCTCGAGCGCGCCGTCCAGCACATAGGAGATGATCTCCATGTCCTGGTGCCCGTGGGTGTCGAACCCGGCCCCGGGCTCGACCCGGTCCTCGTTGATGACCCGCAGCGCCCCGAAGCCCATATGGTCGGGATCGTAATAATGACCGAACGAGAAAGTGTGACGGCTGTCCAGCCATCCGAGGTTGGCGGTTCCGCGCTCCGCCGCGCGTCTCACTGCAATCATAGGATCCTCCGTTGAGGTTTGCTCTTTCGCTCCGAAATATGGCCGTGCTAATAATCGGAGACAATTTGTAGATCTATGGCGTCTGTGTCTCCAATTTGAGGACAATCGCGACACTTCCATGGACAAGCTGACCAGCATGCGGGCCTTCACCCGCGTAGTGCAGCACAGCAGCTTCGCGGCCGCGGCGCGCGAATTGCGCCTGTCGCGCTCGGCCGTGAGCAAATACGTGATCGAGCTGGAGCAGGAGCTCGGCGCCCAACTTCTGGTCCGCACCACCCGCAGCGCCAGCCCGACCGAGAACGGGCAGGCCTATTACGAGCGCTGCATCGCCATCCTGGCCGATCTCGAGGAGGCCGACCTGGCGGTGGCGCGGCTGCAATCGGAGCCGCGCGGCCTGTTGCGCGTCAATGCCCCGATGTCGTTCGGCACGCTCCATCTCGGGCGCGCGGTCGCGGATTTCATGGAGAGCCATCCGCAGCTGCAAATCCAGCTCGTGCTCAGCGATCAGCAGATCGATCCGGTGCAGGAGGGTTTCGACGTCACGTTGCGGATCGCCGACCTGCCGTCATCGAGCCTGATTGCCCGCAAGATCGCGCCCGCGCGGCGCGTGGTCTGCGCCGCCCCCTCCTATCTGGCGCGGCGCGGCACGCCCGCGCATCCAGACGATCTGCGCCAGCACGATTGTCTCGCCTACGGCTACCTCGCCACCGGCAACCAGTGGAAGCTCACCGGGGCGGACGGCGACCACTGGATTCACATTCCCTGGACACTGTGCACCAACAACGGCGAGGTGCTGCGCGACGCCGTGGTGAAGGGGCGCGGCATCGCCCTGCTGCCGACCTTCATCGTCGGCGCCGATCTGCAGGAGGGCAGCCTGCGCAGCATTCTCAGCGACTACGCGGCGCCGGAGATTTCCGTCTATGCGATCTATCCGCAGACCCGCCACCTCTCGGTCAAGGTGCGCATGTTCATCGATTTCCTGATCGAGCGCTTCGGCGGCCGGCCCTATTGGGATTTGGTAAAGTGATCGACATGGGATTGGCATGAAACTAAATCAGCAAGACCTGGCCAAAATAACGAACGTCACGCTGGACCACTACAACCAGCGTGCCGAGGATTTCTGGCGCGGCACGCGCGACCACGATGTCAGCCAGAACATCGCGGCACTGCTGCAAGCGATCGAGGGTGATCCGCCGTTCGCGATCCTTGATTTCGGCTGCGGTCCCGGGCGCGATCTCAAGGTGTTCGCCGGGCGCGGCCACGTCGCGGTCGGGCTGGAAGGCGCGCCCGAGCTTGCCGCCATGGCGCGCGCCCACAGCGGCTGCGAAGTGTGGCAGCAGGATTTCCTCGCGCTCAAACTGCCGGACCGGCATTTCGACGGCGTCTTCGCCAATGCCTCGCTGTTCCATGTGCCGGCCCAGGAGCTGCCGCGCGTGCTCGGGCAACTGCATGCGACCCTCAAGCCGGGTGGCGTGCTGTTCGCCTCCAACCCGCGCGGCAACAATGAAGAAGGTTGGAATGGCGAGCGCTACGGCGCGTATCATGATCTCGAGTCATGGCGCCGCTACCTGTCGGGTGCGGGCTTCGTCGAGCTCACGCACTATTACCGTCCCGCCGGCTTGCCGCGCGAGCAGCAGCCTTGGCTCGCGAGCGTCTGGCGCCGCGGCTGAGCGGTCTCAATCCAGGCAAAAGCCTTTGACCCGCAGAAACGCTCCGAAATCGGTGCGCAGCGGCTCGGCATATTGCCGGGCGCGCAAAGGCAACGGAACCGCAATGGTGGGTTCGGCCTTCGGCCGGCGGACGATATTCCACGTGACGACGATGGGCCTGTTGCAGGGCGCAATCGCTTTATTGCGCCAATCGACCGCCCCCACTTCGGAGCGTGCGATTGCGTCGGTGCATCGCGCCATGGCATCGCAGAGCGGCGCAATAAAGCGATTGCGCCCTACGCGCGTGATCACAGGCTTCGCGCAAAGGCAACGGAACCGCAATGGCGGGTCCGGCCTTGGGTCGGCGGACGATATTCCACATGACGACGATGGGCCTGTTGTAGGGCGCAATCGCTTTATTGCGCCAATCGACCGTCCCCGCTTCGGAGCGTGCGATTGCGTCGGTGCATCGCGCCATGGCATCGCAGAGCGGCGCAATAAAGCGATTGCGCCCTACACGCGTGAGGCACGCGCAGTTTGACGCGCTCGGCAGCATCACTAAGATGGGCCGAAGGATTGATCGATGGCACAGCAATGATTTTTCGTCAGCTCTTCGACGCCATATCCGGCACCTATACGTATCTCATGGCCAGCCGGCGGGGCGGCGAGGCGCTCATCATCGATCCGGTCCTGGAGAAGGTCGACCGCTACATCCAGCTGATCGGCGAGCTCGATCTCAAGCTCGTCAAGGCGGTCGACACGCACCTGCACGCCGACCACATCACCGGTCTCGGCGCGCTGCGCGACCGCACCCAGTGCGTCACCGTCATGGGTGAGCAGAGCAAGGTCGACGTCGTCTCGATGCGGCTTGGGGAAGGCGACAAGCTTTCCATCGAAGGCATGGCGCTCGACGTGCTCTACACGCCCGGCCATACCGACGATTCGTACTGCTTCACCATGGCGGACCGCGTTTTCACCGGCGATACGCTGCTCATCCGCGGCACCGGCCGAACTGATTTCCAGAACGGCAACCCGCGCGCGCAATTCGATTCGATCTTCAACAAGCTGCTGCGCCTGCCGGACGAGACCATGATCTTTCCGGCGCACGACTACAAGGGCGAGACGGTCTCCACCATCGGGGAGGAACGAGCGTTCAATCCCCGCCTGCAGGTGAAGTCGGTCGACGAATACGTGGCGCTGATGAACAGCCTCAATCTGCCCAACCCGAAAATGATGGACGTGGCGGTGCCGGCCAATATGCGGGTGGGCCTCGCCCAAGAGGAGATCGCGCGCCGCGGCTGGGCGATCGGGGCGCCCGAGGCACAGACCCTCATCGGCCGACCGGATGTTGCGCTCATCGATCTGCGCGAGCCGCGCGAGCGCCTGAAGCATGGCGTCATTCCGGGCTCGCTCCATACCCCTTATGCCGACCTCGGCGCCAGCGTGCGGCCGGGCGGCATGCTAAACGCGCTCGCGCGCGCCGCCGGCAAGCGCATCGTGTTCTATTGCGCCTTCGGGGAACGCTCCGCCATGGCGGTGCAGGCCGCGCAGGAGGCGGGTCTCGCGTCGGCGTGCCACATCCAGGGCGGCATGGACGCCTGGAGCAAAGCCGGCGGCCCGCTCGAGTGTTGAAGGAAGAGGACCTTTGGGAGCGCGACTTCCGACTCTCCGCAGCGAGCGTTCCAATAGACCGAGTGCGGGAGATGACTCCATGAAACGTCTGAGTTCACGTCGCGCCTTCCTGGCAGTTGCCGCAATTGCCTTCCTTGTGGCGCCACTACCTGCCGATGCCAAGGTCGCCCGCGTTCGCGTCGGATATTCTCCGATTCAGTATCTCAAGAACTTTGCTCTGAGCACTTGCATAGCTGACGGCTATAAATCGGATGAGGTGGTGAAGGATGGCTCAGCCGCGGCCGGCGGCTACTTGGAGCTCGGCAGCTTTCCTTTTGAGGCGTATGAAGAAGCTGCCTCGCTGGGCAAAAAATTTCTGGCAAAGGAATATAGAAGCGTTTCCGGCGAACAACTCACCTTGATGAAATGCATCGATTTCTTCCACAGCAGGGAGCTTGACCAATTGGCAAGAAGGTATGGCAAAAAATAATTTGTAAACGCCGACTCGAGACGCATCGCTGCGCGATGCTCCTCGGGATGAGGCTTGAGGCTCACCCGGCGCTGCCTCGAAGCCTCATCCTGAGGAGGTCGCGCTCTTCGCGCGGCCCTCTCGAAGGATCACGCGCTGCGATAAAGCTTGGTCATCACGAATTCGCGGTGGCCGAGCGCCTCGGCGGCGGTGAGCCGGCCGCTGGCGGTGCGCACCACCATGTCGATCAGCGCGTCGCCGGCCTGCGGAATGGTCATCTCCCGGCGCAGGATGCCCGAGACGTCCACGTCGACATGCTCCGACATGGTGCGCACCGTGCGCGGATTGCCGGTGATCTTGATCACCGGCACGATCGGATTGCCGATGACGTTGCCTTGCCCGGTCGGGAAGGTGTGCACCACATAGCCGGCCGCCCCCATCAGGGTCACGCATTCGGCCGCCGCCGAGGATGTGTCCATGTAATAGAGACCGGGGCCCTTGGCGGGCGCTTCGGCCGGCGCCAGCACATCGATATATCGGCTGGTGCGGCCGATCTTCTCGAGATTGCCGAGCGCCTTCTCCTCGATGGTGGTGAGGCCGCCCGCGATGTTGCCCTTGGTGGGCTGGGATTCCGAGAGATCGTCGGTCTTGTGCGCCTGGATCACCTCGTTCTCGTAGGCCTGCCACACCTTGTACCATTTCTCGCCGATCTCAGGGCTCGCGGCCCGCGCCTTGGCGAGGTGCTCGCCGCCGGTGATTTCCGAGGTCTCGCCGAACACGCCGTAGAGGCCGTGCGGGATCAGCTTGTCGTACAGGTTGCCGACGGTCGGGCACGAGGCGAGGCCGGTGGTAGTGTCGCTCTCGCCGCATTTGGTCGACACCCACAGCTCGGAAATGTCGCATTCCTCGCGCTTGAGCTCGGAGGCCCATTGCACGTAATCCTTGGCGACGCGCGCCGCGCGCGCGACCGTCATCAGGTCGCCGTGGCCCTCGATCCCGAAGCCGGTGACCGGCTTGCCGGTCTTGGCGATGCCGTCGACCACGCGCTTGGTCCAGCCGTCCTCGATGCCGATGACCACCACCGCGGCCACGTTCGGATTGGCGCCGGTGCCGATGATGGTGCGGAAGAACAATTCGAGGTCGGCGCCGAACTGCAGCCGCCCATAGGCGTGCGGCAGCGCGAGCGTTCCCTTGATGTTGTTGGCGACCGCCTCGCAAGCCGCGTTGGACAGATCGTCCAGCGGCAGGATGACGACATGGTTGCGCACCCCGACCCGGCCGTTCTCGCGCCGCCAGCCGGTGAGCTTCAGGTTCGATTTGCCGTTTCGTCCGTTCATGATGCTCACCAGCGCTTGGTCTTGAGGTTATGGACGTGCACGTGCTCGCCCTTGGCGATCGGGGCGACCGCCTTGCCGATGTCCTGGCCGTATTTCCACACCGTATCGCCGGCCTTGATGTCGGTGAGTGCGATCTTGTGGCCGATCGGTACGTCCATCTTGGCCTTGAGGGCGAATGCGGAATTGTCGGCGGTGACAACGCAGGTCATGTCGGTGCCGGCCTTCAGGTCTTCCACGACCACGACCCCGACCGTGTCCTTCTCGTCGTGAACCAGGAGATGCGGAATACTCATTCGTGTCGTCTCTGATCTCTGTTGGGTTCGATGTCAGCTGGATTCGATGTCAGTTAGGTTCGGTGTCAGTTGGTTTCGATCGTCCAAGGGCGCGAGCCCCGCGGAGCCTGTCGCAGCCCCGGGAGGGCTCGTCAAACCCATAGCATGGTCATATTGTATTATTGTATGACGATCGTCAAATGCCCGGCGGGGACGAAATCCCGGTTGTTCCCCTGGATTGTATGATGGTAATATCATAATATCGAATCCCGGGGGCCAGAGGTGAAGTCATGTCCGATCCCGTCAAAGTAGGCATCGTCGGCTTGGGTCGCTGGGCGCGTGTGCTCACCCGCGCGGCTGCGCGCTCGGAGCGCATCCGGATCGCGGCCTGCTTCAGCCGCACCGAAGACAAGCGCTCAGCCTTCGCGCGCGAGACCGGGGTGCCGGCGGTGGCGGAGCTCGCCGCCATGTTGCGCGACCCGGACATCAAGGGCGTGATCCTCACCGTCCCCAATGAGCAGCACCTGCCGGTCGCGCTCGAGGTGGCGCGCGCCGGCAAGCACGTCTACACCGAGAAGCCGATCGCGAGCACGCTCGAGGACGGGCTGCAGATCGAGCAGCTCGAGCAGGAGTTCGGAGTCACCGTCACGGTCGGGCATAGCGCACGCCTGATGGCCGGCATTCGTCGGATTCGCGCCGCCATCGATAGCGGCGAGCTCGGCCGCGTCGCCTTCATGGAGGCGAATTTCTCCAACGAGCGCGCCCTCGAGCTCACCCCGCAGACCTGGCGCTGGTACAAGAGCCGGGCGCCCGGCGGTCCGCTGTCGCAGCTCGCCATCCACCAGTTCGACGTTTTGCATTATCTGGGCGGCGAGGTCGTGGAGGTGAGCTCGATGGCCTCCAAGCTGTCGCCGGTCGGTGCCGAGGTCGACGATCAATCCATGACGCTCTGCCGTTTCGCCGACGGCAAGATCGGCTATGTGGGCTCGTGCTGGACCTCGCCCGGCATCTTCTCGCTGCGGGTCTTCGGCTCGCGCGGATTGATGCATTACGAGATCGATTTCGGCGCCTGGGATACGCCCGACAAGCTGCACCAGTCCTCGACCCTCTACATCCAGCGCGGCAAGGACGGTTACGCCAAGCGCGAGCAGCTGGAGGTGCCGGCGAGCGACATGTTCCTGGCCGAGCTGGAGTTGTTCGCCGAAAGCTGCCGCAGCCGGCAGGGCAATGAGCTCTGCGCCCGCAACGGCAATGTGGCGGTGGCCATGGTGTATGGCGCCCTGCGCTCGCTCGAGGAGGGCGGCCGCTATATCAAGCTCGACGACATCCTGGCGGCTGCCAAAAGCCGCCTCAGCACGGGAGCGCGCCATGTTGCCTAGCCGCTACTTCTGGGACCTGACGCAGCCTGACATCGCCGGCCAGCTCAAGAAGAACCCGTTCGTGATCCTGCCGACCGGCAGCGTCGAGCAGCACGGCCCGCATCTGCCGACCGGCACCGACACCTTCGCCGCCAACGTGATCGCCCATGCGGTGGCCGAGCGCATGGATGGCCTCGTGCTCGCCGCGTGTCCGCTCGGCGTCACCCCCATGCATATGCCCTACGAGGGCACCATCTCGCTCACGCCCGAGACCTACACGCGCCTCACCGTCGAGACCTGCGCCTCCACGGCCCGGCACGGCGCCAAGCAGCTGATGATTCTCAATTGGCACGAGGGCAACATCGCGCCGCTTTCGATCGCGGCCGAGGAGCTGCATCGCCAGCATGGCATGCAGGTGCTGACCGTGCAGGCCTGCTATGTCGCCGCCGACATGTTCGGGCACGAATGCAATGGGCTGAGCCACGGCGGCGAGATCGAAGCGCTCGCCGTCATGGCGTTTCGCCCCGAGCTCGTGCATCTCGACCGCATCGACAATTCCTCCGATCACAGCCACGGCAGCAAGATGGACAAGCTGCGGCGCACCCGCGCCTATCAGCCGGTGCTCACCGACATCCGCTGCATCGCCCCGACCGGCTGGTACGGGACGCCCGAGAACGCCACCCCCGATCGCGGACGCAAGATGCTGGACGCCATCGCGGACGGCATCGCGTCGGAGGCGAGCGAGATCTTCCGTCAGCTGGAAACCGTCCTGGGCGGCGTCGCCGAGGTCAAGCATCTGCGGCAGGTCGGCTGATGGCCCGCGTCGTCACGCCCGACCAGGCCAAGCGGCTGGGCCTGCCGGGACGCACTTCGTTCGAGATCGTGTCGGGCGAGATGGGGGCCGGCAACGTCTCCGTGCGCCTGGTCGAGATCCCGGTCCCGCGCGCAGGCGAGGAGCCGCGCGGGCCGCATGTGCATCATGGCTTCGAGGAGTGCATGTACGTGCTCGCGGGCGAAGGCCGCACCCTGACCCCCAATGGGGCGCATCCGGTGCGCCAGGGTGACACGATATTGGTTCCGGCCGACGAGCCGCATGTGACGCGCAACACCGGCACGGTCCCGCTGGTGCTGCTGTGCTTTTTCCCGACCCCGGACGTCGCCAAATTCACCGAAGATCTGTGAGGCCCCCTCCCGTTTCCTCCCCCGCAAGCGGGGAGGGTTAGGGTGGGGCCCGGAGATAGCCGCCATGCCGATCGAGGTCGTCTGTCTGCGTCCGGAAGCCGATTTCGCGCGCGTCGATGCCCTGCCGCCGCCCTCTTTGTCGGTGCGTTACTGCGCGCCGGCCGATGCCGCGGTTCCCTCTTTTCTCAAGACCGCGAAGGCAATGGTCATTCCGGCGGTGGGCCCGAAGCTGCCGGCGACGCTGTTTGAGAGCACCGCCTTGAAGCTCGTGCAAGTGACCGGCGCCGGCGTCGACCGCATCGATCCGGCCGCCGCCAAAAGCAATGATATTCCGGTCGCCAACATTCCGGGCGGCAGCAACAATGCGATCGCCGAATATGTGATGACCACCGCATCCGTGCTGATGCGGCGGCTAGCCTTCGCGGACTCCGAGATCAAGGCCGGCCGCTACACCGAATGGCGCGCCCGTATGCTCACCGCCAACCTGGGCGGACTAGAGGATGCGCTGGTCGGGATCATCGGCCTGGGCGTGATCGGCCTGGCGGTGGCGCGGCAGGCGCGGGCCTCCGGCTGCCGGGTCTGCTATTACGATCCGGCTTCGCCCAACGCGGCTGCCGCGGCGGAATTGCCCGCGAAATCGGTCGGCCTCGACGAATTGCTGTCCTCCGTCGACGTGGTCTCGTTGCATGTCCCGCTGCTGCCCGCCACCACCGGCCTGATCGGCGCCCGCGAGCTTGCCCGCCTCAAGCCCGGCGCCGTGCTGATTCAAGCCTCGCGCGGCGGCATCGTGGATGAATCAGCGCTCGCGGCCGCCCTGCGGACCGGCACCCTGGCGGGCGCCGCGGTCGACGTCTATTCGACCGAGCCGCCCGGCGCCGACAATCCGCTGCTGCGTCTCGAAGGCGAGGCCCGCAACCGGGTTCTGCTCACGCCCCATATCGGCGGCGTCACGCGGCAAGCCTCGACCTTCCTGTTTCGCACCGCCTGGCAGAATGTCGCGCGCGTGCTGGTCGATGGACTTGAGCCGCTCTATCGGGTGTATTGATCGAGACGATCGCGTGATGATTCCTGTTGTTGTTGTTGGTCTTGGCAGTGTTTGCTCCGTCGAGGTGGCCCGTTGAAATCATCACCGTCCCCCAGCAAAGACCAATCGGTGCCGCCCGGGCCCGCGGTGCCGGCCATCCGCCGCTCGGCGGCGCCGCTGCGGCGCGAGGTGCTGGAGGCTTTGCGGCTGTCGATCGTGAACGGACGTCTGGCGCCCGGCTCGCGCCTGATCGAGCGCGAGCTCATCGCCATGATGGGCGTCTCGCGCACCGTCATCCGCGAAGCCTTGCGGCAATTGGAGGCCGAAGGCCTGGTCGACGTGGTGCCCAATCGCGGCGCCATCGTCCGCGAGCTGACGGTGGACGAAGCGCGCGACCTCTATGCCATCCGGGCGCTGCTCGAAGGCCTGGCGGCGCGCATGTTCGTGGAGAAGGCCGGGCCGGACGAGATCGCCGCGCTCGGCCGCGAGCTCAAGGCGACGGCGGCGGCCTACCGGCGCCGCGACCCCGAAGAGACCATCGTCACCAAGAACAAGTTTTTCGAGGTGCTGTTCGCCGGCGCCAAGAGCGAGACTCTCTCCACCATGCTGGCGACCCTGATGGCCCGCGTCTGGCGGTGGCGTGCGCTCGGCCTCTCACACCCCCGGCGCTCGCCCACGCGTCCTGAGCAAAGCATCAAGGGCCTGCAGGCGCTCTACAAGGCCATCGTGCAGCGCGACGCCGATGCAGCCGAGAAGCTCGCCCGCGACGAGGTGATGAACGCGGCGGAGGAGATCATTCGGATTCTCGGCCGCGATTCGTAGCAGGGGCGCTTGTAGGGGCGCCCCTCGTGGGCGCCCACGACAGAGCCGCCGACTGGGCGGCCACGAGGGCCGCCCCTACGCTCGGTGCCTTCAAATTGTAGGAGGCCGCATAAGTGCGAAGAACGCGCCGACGGCACGCCCCGCTCAATTCAGCGGAATAGCCGCCTTCTTCACCACCTCGGACCAGCGCACCACGTCGTTGCTGATCTGCGCCCCGAACTCCTCCGGCGGGCTCGCCAGCACGTCGTAGCCGAGCGTCTTGATGCGCTCCTTCATGTCGGGGGTGGCGAGGATATCGATGATCTGGCCGTGCAGCTTCTTCACGATGGCCGGATCGAGCCCGGCGGGACCGAGCAGGCCGGCCCAGTTGGCAACCTCGAAGCCGGGCAACGCGGCTTCGCTGATAGTGGGCAGGTCGGGCATCAGCGCCGACCGCTTCTTCTCGGCCATCGCGATCGGCCGCACATGATCCGACTTCTCGGTGAGGAGCGCCGGCACGCTCGCGAACATGGCCTGCACCTGCCCGCCCATCACGTCCACCAGCGCCGGGCTCATGCCCTTGTTGGGCACATGCACCATCTCTATGCCCGCCATGCTCTTGAACAGCTCGGCCGCCAGATGCGAGGCGCTGCCGATGCCGGCGGAGCTGTAGCTGAGCTTCCCCGGATTGGCCTTGGCGTAGGCGATGAATTCCCCGACCGTCTTGGCCGGAACCGTGGAGTTCACCGCCAGCGCATAGGGGCTGATGGCGACATTGACGATCGGGGTCAGGTCCTTCGCCACGTCATAGGGGGCGGTCTTGCTGACCGCGACCGTGAGCGAGAGGCTGCTCGGCGTGTAGAGAAGCGTATAGCCGTCGTCCGGCGAGCGGATGACCGACTTGGTGCCGATGACTCCGGCAGCACCGGCGCGGTTCTCGACGATGAACTGCTGACCCAGGCGCTCGCTCAGGCGCTGCGCCAACAGGCGCGCCATCACGTCGACGCCGCCGCCGGCCGCCACCGGCACGATGATGCGGACCACCTTGTCCGGGTACTCGGCGCGGGCCGGGTCCATCAAAAACGTGCATGCCACAAGCCCGAGCAGCGCGGCCAGGGTCCTTTTCATCAGGTCGTCTCCACTGGGATTGTCTCTACTGAGATCGGCATTCGGAGGGCTGGCTGGTTGATCCAGCCAAGAATGACCATCCTAGCACGGTGGCTCCGCCCTTCGCTGCATCGAAATGCCGCGCCGTCTCGCTCCATCACCCTCATGATGAGGAGCGCCGGCAACGCCCGCGCGTCTCGAACCATGGCCACGCGCGCGGCGCTGCCCCGGCCACATCCTTTGAGACGGCCGGCGAGAGCCGGCCCCTCAGGATGAGGCGTGAGCGCGCAATCAGTCAAAATCAATCTGCCCCCGCGGGTTCCAAGCCGTAATAGAGCCTCACGGTGTGCTTGGCCTCGGCGAAGAACAACCAGCGCTCGACCAGGATGCCGGGCGCCTGCCCCAGGACGGCGATCAGGACGGCGATCTTGGCGATTCCGCCGCCGGTGGTTGCCGCCAGCGCCGTGGCGAGGAGCGGCAGCCCGAAGGCCAAAAGCTGGGCGATGAGGCGCAACCGCGCCGCATGCTTGCGCGCGACACGATAGCCCATCTCCTTGAGCAGATAGTTCTCTTCCGTATGCGGCCACTCGACCGATCGCACCACGCCGCCGGCGAGCCCGGTTGCGCTGTTCAGCGTGGCCGCAGCGCCGAGCCGGTCGTTGTGCCGCCAGGTCGCAACCTTCCAGATCCAGCCGACCCCGACGGCGACCAAGGCGACAGCTTGGACCAGGCGATCCGGCTGGTCGAGCAGCGTCAAAATGCCGTTGAGCAGCACGGCACCGGTCATCAGCGCAAAGATGAGGTAGGCCGGCAGCGTGAAGCCGCTGCTCCATTGGGCGATCGGCTTGAGCGAGGCGTAGATCATGCCGGTGGCGACGACCGTAATGGTGGCCGCCGCCGCCATGGCGACACCGGCGGCCGCCATGATGCCGTCCGTGCGCCCGAACAGGATCCAGCCGATGCCGAACAGGCCGGTCGGCACGAACGTGAACAGGCTCGCGATGCCTTCGCGCGAAAGCCATGACGAGCGCCACTGCGAGAAGGCGCGCCAAGCCCGCTCGGGATGGCCCAGATGCAGCGTGGACGACATGAGCCCAGCCGCGATGAGGCCGAGCGCAATGCCAAGACTGATCAGGCCGAGCCCGCGATCGGGCGGCAGGCGGCTGCAGGCCGCAAGCGTTCCCAGCATCGCCAACAGCCCGGAGCCGGCGCCGGTGGCTGCTGTGAAGAAGATGATCGAGAAGGCAGGATGCATGGTCAGAGCCGGCGACGATGCTTGGAGTGGGCACGGCGTTTCACTCCCTCGCCATCGCAAGTCGGGCTTGCCCGACTTGCGCACCATTCATGGCAAAATAGGGTGAACCCGATTTTGCATGGGGAGAGGGTGGGGTGAGGGGGGGCACGAAGTTTCCGTATCGCACCGCTGGAGCCGCCGCATCCCACCTTCTCCCGCGCGAAGTCGGATATATCCGACTTCGCCACCAAACATGACCGAAGTCGGATATATCCGACCTCGGTTGGGAGACGGAGTGAGAGGTCCTGCGTCCCTGAAGATGCAACATAGTCAACTTTTGGAGACGTATGCATAACGTAGCCTTCAGGGGAGGGGAGGAAGCAGGCCGAGTTTGTTGCTCGCGCGTTGGGTCATCGCAACCGCTCAGCCCGACAGCATGCGGTCGACCCAGCCGAGGAAGCCGCCCGCGGCCGTCACCGGTTCGAGCGCGGGGGTTGGCGCCGTGGCGGTGACGGCGTTGCGCGCGCGCGGTGGCAGATATTTGTTGACCGGCCGATAGCCGAGCTCCGGCATCAGGTCGCTGCCGCCGCGTTCACGCACCAGCTGCGACACTGGCGAATCCGGATCGCCGAGATCACCGAAGTGGCGCGCTCCGGTCGGGCAGGCGGCCACGCAAGCCGGCACCCGGTCCGCCGGCTCCAAGTTTTGATTGTAGATGCGGTCGATGCAAAGCGTGCATTTCTTCATGACGCCGACGACCGGATCGAGCTCGCGCGCCCCATACGGACATGCCCAGCTGCACAGCTGGCAGCCGATGCATTTGTCTTCGTCGACCAGCACGATGCCGTCCGCGGCACGCTTATAGGACGCGCCGGTCGGACAGACGCTCACGCAGGCCGGCGTCTCGCAATGCAGGCACGAGCGCGGAAAATGCACGGTGCGGCCGCCGCTGTCGCAGGATTGCTCGTAGGTATGGACCCGGTTGAACCAGACGCCATCCGGTTCCGGGCCGTAGGGGTGAATGTCGGTGAGCGGCGCCATGTGGCCGCCGGTGTTCCACTCCTTGCAACTGGTCACGCAGGCCTGGCATCCGACGCAGGTATCGAGATCGATGACGAGGCCGAGCTTCTTGCCCGTGGTGGATGGCAGGCTGGTCATGGGGTCGCCTCGCGGGCGCGGCGCTCGCGCTCCTGGCTCTCGCGCTCCTGGCTCTTACGAGCCTGGCTCTCGCGAGCGCGGCTCTCGCGAGTGCGGCGGAACTGCGCCCCGAAGCCGAGCCACCGTGGAGCCGCCGCCATGCCGGGCGGCGCTTTGAGCGCCGGCAGTTGCGGAGCCGATTCGCACGTCTCCGCCGCGGCGCATTTGCGCAACCGCACCCGCAGGTCGAACCAGGCCGCCTGCCCGGTGACGGGATCGGAGTTGGAATGGCGGGCGCCCTGTGGGTCGGGCGCCAGCAGGTCCGCGATCGCATGGTTGAGCAAAAAGCCGCGCATGGCTTCCGGCGCATCGTGCGCGAGCATTCCGGCCCCGCGCCGCTTGCCGACCGCGTTCCAGGTCCACACCGTATCCGGATTCACGCCTTCGACCAGGCGGATCTGTCCCTTGACCTTGCCGTGCGGGCTCTCGATCCAGACCCAATCGTCGTCGACAAGGCCGTAGCGCGCCGCCGTCTCGCGGTGCACGAACAAACGGTTCTGGCTGGTGATCTGACGCAGCCAGGCATTCTGCCCGCCCCAGGAATGATAGATGTGCATCGGCCGCTGCGTGATGGCGTGCAGGGTGAATGCATCCGTATCGATGGTCTCATCCTCGAGCGGCGGGTACCAGATCGGCAGCGGATCGAAATAACGCTCCAGCCGCGGGCGCAATTGGGGCGGCGGCAGCACCGCGCCGTGGCCGCGCGCCGCCAAGCGGAATCGCTGCAGCGGCTCCGCGTAAAGCTGAAACATCGTGGGGGTCGGGGCCGCCAGGAATCCCATCTCGACCGCGAAGTCGAGATAGGAGCGGTTGGCCATCTTGTAGTATTTCTGCTCGGGCGCGAGCTCGTGCTGCCAAAATCCGCCATTGGCGATGTAGCGGTTGAGCTGATCCGGATTCGGCGCGCCCCTGCCGAACGCATCGCCGTTTCCGCGCCAGCCGGCGAGCGGCCCGATGCCGGGCGCGCGTTCATGGCGCACCATGTAGTCCGCATAGTCGCGATATTTGGGCCGCCCGGCCTCGTCCACCATGCCGGGCAGGCCGAGCCGCGCCCCGAGATCGAGCAATACGGACTGGAACGGGCGGACATCGCGATCGAGCCGCACCACCGGAATCCGGATGGCATCGCCGGGGCCGTCCGCATGACTGATGGGCCGATCGAGCAGGCTGATGCAGTCATGGCGTTCCAGATACGTGGTGTCCGGCAGCACCAGGTCGGCATAGGCCACGGTCTCGGAGAAGTAGGCGTCGGAATAGATGATGAAGGGGATCTTGTAGGCGCCGGTCTCGTCCTGGTCGGTGAGCGTCGCGATGGTCTCGGTCGTGTTCATCGCCGAATTCCACGCCACGTTCGCCATGTAGAGGAACAGCGTATCGATGCGGTAGGGATCGCCGCGGGCCGCGTTCGCGATGACCGTGTGCAGCAGCCCGTGGGCGGCGAGCGGCGCCTCCCACGAATAGGCCTTGTCGATGCGCTCGGGAGTGCCCTGCGCATCGACCAGCAGATCCTGCGGATCGGTCACGAAGCCGAGCGGCATGCCGGCAAGCGGCGTGTCGGGACGGCCGCCGCCTTTGCCGGCCGGCTTGCCGCCCGCCGGCGGCGGCTTGGGGTAGGGCGGCTTGAAGCGAAAGCCACCCGGAACGTCGACCGTGCCGAGGAGCACTTGCAACAGATGGATGGCGCGACAGGTGTGGAATCCGTTCGAATGCGCCGAGATGCCGCGCATGGCATGCATCGCGACCGGGCGCCCCGGCATGGTGGCGTGGCGCTGTCCCTGGGCGTCCATCCAGGCCACCGGCAGCGCGATCGATTGCTCGAACGCCACCTGGGAAAGCTCGGCGGCGATCCGGCGGATGGTGGCGGCCGGCACCCCGCAGCGGTGCTCGACCGCGTCGGGCGAATAGGCCTCGTCCAGATAGCGCTCGGCGATGAGCCCAAATACCGGCACGCAGGTGCGCCCCTCGACCACGTAGCTGCCGGTCAAGGCCGGCGCGACCCCGGCCGCGGCGGCCACGACCGCACGGGCGGCAACCCGGTCCCAGGCCAGCGGCTCGGCTTGCGGGTTGCGCAGGATCAATCCGTCGTCGGCGGCGCCGGGCTCGCGAATGATCAACACCGGGGCGTTGCTGTAGCGACTGAGATAATCGAGATCGACGCGGCCGGCCTTGATGAGCTCATGGACGAGCGCGAGCACGAACAGGCCGTCGGTGCCGGGCCTTATCCCGATCCATTCGTCCGCGATGGCGTTATAGCCGGTGCGGCATGGATTGATCGAAACCACCTTGACGCCGCGCGCCTTGAGCTTGCCGAGACCGATCTTGATCGGGTTGGAATCGTGATCTTCCGCCACCCCGAACAGCATGAAGTATTTGGTGTGCTCCCAGTCGGGCTCGCCGAATTCCCAGAACGATCCGCCGATCGTATAGAAGCCCGCGGCCGCCATGTTGACGGAGCAGAACCCGCCATGCGCCGCGAAATTGGGGGTGCCGAATTGCCGCGCCCACCAGCCCGTCAACGATTGCGATTGGTCGCGCCCGGTGAAGAAGGCGAGGCGCTTGGGATCGGTCGCGCGAATGTGCCGCAGCCGCTCCGCCGCGATCCGCAACGCCTCGTCCCATTCGATCTCGCGGAATTCGCCGGCGCCGCGCGCGCCGGTGCGCAGCAAGGGCTTGCGCAGGCGGGCCGGGCTCGAGTGCTGCATGATGCCGGCGCTGCCCTTGCCGCAAATGACCCCACGGTTGACCGGGTGATCGCGGTTGCCGGCGATGTAGCGGACCTCGCCGTCCTTCACGTGCACGTTGATGCCGCAGCGGCAGGCGCACATGTAGCAGGTGGTGCGGTGAACCTCGTCGGACACGATGGGCGAGGTTTCCACCCCATCGGGTTCCGCAGGCGCGTTTGTATCGGCGAGGGGACGCTGGGTCGGTGCCGCGTTGGCGGCCGGGCGTGCGGTCATGATGCTGGAGAGTTGCCGCTGCCGGCCCCGCCGGAATTCTTTAGGCAGGAAGTCTCGAGGCAGGCAGTCTTGGGCCCGGGGCCGCGCATGTAGTGCTTTTCGGGCCGGTAGCGGTCGGGCGCAACCCATTGGCGCCAGCGGATCTTCAGCCGCTCGACCGCCGCTGTGAAAAAATGACTGACTTTGCGGCGATCCGAGAAAGAAGCCATGGGTGGGGCCCTGGAAATTGAGAATAACTTTCCACTCAGCCGATCTATCAATCCAACGCATAATTCTTATGATATCGATCGAATTTATCGATTGAAGCGACCCCGACCCTCGACCCCGACCCTCGATCCCGACCCTTGGCGGCACCATGACCCTCGAGCAGTTGCGGATTTTCGTTGCCGTTGCGGATCGCCGCCATGTCACCCGCGCCGCCGCGGAGCTCGGTATCACGCAATCCGCGGCCTCCGCGGCTATTGCGGCCCTCGAGGCGCGCTATGACGCCAAGCTGTTCGACCGGGTGGGCCGCGGCATCCATCTGACCGAGACCGGCCGGCTGTTTCTGCCGCAGGCGCGTTCGGTGCTCGACAGCGTCGTGGCGGCACGCTCCGTTCTCGAGGACTGCGCCGGCGAAGCCACCGGCACCGTCGCGGTGGCGGCGAGCCAAACCATCGCCAGCTATTGGCTCCCGCGCCGCCTGAGCGCCTTCCGCTCCACCCATCCGGGCGTGCGCCTGGACGTGGCGATCGGTAACACCAGGGAGGTCGAGGCCGCGGTGGTCGAGGGCGCGGTCAATCTCGGACTGGTGGAAGGGCCGACCCGGCATCCCGCGCTGCTGCGGTGCGTGATCGATCAGGATCGCCCCTTGCTGGTGGTCGGGGCGCAGCCGCCTCCGTTGCCGGAGATCGCGCCCGGCCGTCTCGATCTGCGCGCCATCTCCTGGATCATTCGCGAGGAGGGCTCGGGCACGCGCCACGTGCTGGAGGATCTGGCGCAGCGCGAAGGCTTGACGCTCGCGCAGCTCAAGATCTTTCTGGTGCTTCCGGTCAACGAGGCGGTGCGCGAAGCGGTGGAAGCCGGCGCCGGCGCGACCATCATCTCGGAGCATGTCGTTGCCTCGGCGGTCGCGGCCGGCAAGCTGCGCGCCATTCCGATCGATCTGCCGCCGCGCGACTTCACTTTGGTGCGCCACCGCGACCGCCATCTGGGCTTCGCGCAGTCGGCGCTGGTCAAGCATCTCGGGGGGAGCGTGAGCTGATCGTGCTTGTTCGAATGCATGAAGTTATAAATTATTTGACGGAGCTACGTGAATCAGTTCATTCGTGAAATTGAAACTCGCGAAGTGTGCCCGGCCGGGGGACCGCGCCGGGTTTTTTGTTGTGTGCGTCCCGCCGTGACCCGCCTGATATTTATTGTTAAGTTAAGTGCGGATCGCCACGCACGTCCTTGTCATTGCATGCGAAATTCCCCCCACCCCTGGTAAAACTCCATTGTTGTTTACAATGGGCCGGGCGGGAAGGGCAAAATTGCCTGCTGCAGTCATGACTGCGAATGGCCTCGCGCAATTTTGCCCACGCGATTGCGCGAGAGCGGCGGGCAACGCGCCGACGTGTTGCCCGCCGTACATACTCTTGCCGGTCAGTCGTAAAACTCCGGCGCGTGCTTCAGCGTGTCGCTCTGCACCTTGTCGTGATTGATCCAGAGCTTGGCCTGCTCCTTGGACAGGAAGTCGGCGATGCGCTGCATGGAGGCGAGCGTCTGGTCCTTGTCGGTGTTGCCCGCCGGCACGCGCCGGTTGTCAAAGTTGTCCTTGAAGTGGACCGCGTCGCCCGAGAGGATCACGGTGCCGGTCTTCGGCAGCTTGACCACCAGCGATTGATGGCCCGGCGTGTGCCCGGGGGTCGAGATCAGCACGAGGCTGCCGTCGCCGAACACGTCGTGATCGCCCGTGAGCTTCGTCACCGGATGCTCCGGCTTGAAGCGC
>DASZKX010000017.1:0-4815 GCA_035552735.1 Xanthobacteraceae bacterium | reverse complement strand
CGATGGACCACCTGCGGGTCGGAGAAGACGTCGGCCAGATTGTAGATCGGGCCGGCCGGCACGTTCACGGCCTCGAGCTTGGCGAGGATCTCGGCGCGCGTGACCCGCGACGTCAGGGTGGAGAGATGCGCGATCAGCTTGGCGCGGTTCGTCACCCGGTCGGCATTGGTCTTGCACATCGGGTCTTGCGCCAAGTCTCCCTCGCCGAGCACGGCGCACAGCTTGGCGAACTGGCCGTCGTTGCCCGACGCGATGATCACATGCCCGTCGGCGACCGGAAACACCTGGTAGGGAACGATATTGGGATGCGCATTGCCGATCCGCTCCGGCAGCGCGCCGGACACCAGGTAGTTGAGCGCCTGGTTGCCGAGCACGCCGACCTGCGTATCCACCAGCGCGGTGTCGACATGGCGCCCGCGACCGGTCTTCTCGCGCTCGGCGAGCGCCGCCAGAATGCCGACCACCGAATAGACGCCGGTGAAGATGTCGGCGATGGGGACGCCCGCCCGCGTCGGCTCGCCGTCGGGAGCGCCGGTCAACGACATGAACCCGCCCATCCCCTGCGCCATCAGGTCGTAGCCGGCGCGCGCCGCATAGGGCCCGGTCTGGCCGAAGCCGGTCACCGAGCAGTAGATGAGGCGCGGATTGAGGCCCGAGAGGCTCGCATAGTCGAGCCCGAATTTGGCGAGACCGCCGACCTTGAAATTCTCGATGAGTATGTCGGAGCGCGCCGCCAGCTTGCGCACGATGCGCCGCCCGTCCTCGGATTCGAAATCGAGCTCGATCGAACGCTTGCCGCGGTTGGTGCAATGGAAATAGGCCGCCCCCAAATTCCCGCCGTCCGCGGCCGCCACGAAGGGCGGGCCCCAGGCCCGGGTATCGTCGCCTGCGCCCCGGCGCTCCACCTTGACGACGTCGGCGCCCAGGTCGGCCAGGATCTGCCCGGCCCAGGGGCCGGCCAGGATGCGGGCGAGTTCGAGCACGCGCAGACCGGCGAGCGGACCCGGCATGAAACAGCTCCTTTGAAAAGACGGCCGGCGGCTGCCGGGTCAAGGATGGTCGAACGACCGGTAGGGTAGCCGTCGTTCCTGTGGCTTGCCGGCTCGATCTTGTCCATAGTCGGGCCGACTTCCATTGCCGAATCCTCCCCAAATCCCTATCCTCATGCGCGAGCCTGGCGAGGAATTCGGCCCCGTGAACACGTCCTTCTTCGGCGAACTCCTGCAGTCGATCTCGGAGCGTGGCCGGTCGTTGCTGGACCGCACGCGCGATCGGCGCGGGAACGCGGAACGGCGGTCTGCCGATCTGGTCGAGCTGTGCGGGGAACTCCTGTCGGGGCGCGGCGAGGCCTCCGGGGTCGCGCTCGCGCGGGAAATCCTCAATCGCTACGCGGAGTTGACGACCGGTCCCCGGATCGCCTTCTTCGAGGCCCTGGGGCAGAATTTCGGTCCCGACCACGCCCGCCTGAGCGCCGCCATGGCGGCCTGGCAAAAAAATCCGTCCGACGACATCGCGTTCGAGGTGCACCTGGCATCGGAGCCGCGCCGGCAGGAATTGTTCCGCCGCCTTAATCTCGCACCCGGCGGCACCGCCGCGCTGGTGCGCATGCGCGAGCAGCTCATCGATGCCATGGGCCGCCGCGACGATCTGGCGGCGGTGGACGCCGCCTTCGTCCACCTGTTCTCGTCCTGGTTCAACCGCGGCTTCCTGGTGCTCCGCCGCATCGACTGGCAGACGCCCGCGATCGTGCTCGAGAAGATCATCCGCTACGAGGCGGTGCACGCCATTGGCGGCTGGGACGATCTGCGCCGCCGCATCGACGCCCCGGACCGCCGCTGCTACGCGTTCTTTCATCCGGCCCTGGTCGACGAGCCGCTGATCTTCGTCGAGGTGGCGTTGACCCGGGAGATTCCGGCGGCGATCGCGCCCATCCTGGCGGTCGAGCGCGCGATCATCGAGCCCGACAAGGCGGCGACCGCGGTGTTCTATTCGATCTCGAATTGCCAGCGCGGGCTGACCGGCGTCTCGTTCGGCCACTTCCTGATCAAGCAGGTCGCCGAGGAGATCGCGCGCGAGAACGCGCGCCTGGCGCGGTTCGTGACCTTGTCGCCGGTCCCGAACTTCGCCGCCTGGCTCAAACGCGAGCGGGCCGGCGACGCCTCCAAGGTCCTCACGCCGGAAGACCGCGCCGCGCTCGCCGGTCTGGACAATCCCGGTTGGTGGCAGACCGCCGAGACGCGGGACGAGATCGAGGAGCCGCTGCTGCGCGCGGCGGCGCGGTATTTCCTGCGCGCCCGCACCAAGAACGGCGCGCCGGTCGATCCGGTGGCCCGCTTCCATCTGGGCAACGGGGCGCGGCTCGAGCGGCTCAATTGGCTGGCCGACGTGTCCGACAAAGGCCTCGAGCAGTCCTACGGCCTGATGGTCAATTTTCTCTACGAGCTCGACGACATCGAGAAGAATCACGAAGCCTATGCGCAACAGCGCAGCGTGATCGCGGCCAGCGCGGTGACCCGCCTGGTCAAAGGCTCGGCCCGCGATGTGGTCCCGCTGGCGGGGTGAGGCGAGCAGTCGCGCATTCCTCCCCTGGGCACGCGCAGATGATCGAGGGGTTCGAACATATTTCGGGCGCTCCCACGTTGCGCGAGCTGTCGGCGTTAGGTCATTGGTCAACCGATCTTTTTTGCACTTGCGCATCGTCTTTAGAGCCTGGGCGCGATTTCATACAAGGCGCATGTCGATCCGCCGGGGGTTGGTTCGTCGACTTAATTGGCGAGACAGTTCAGCGGCGATGGCGCCCGCGGCTCGCCTCAAGAGGAGTTCACACATGCGCTTCATGTTCATCGTCAAGTCCGCCCACACCGTGCCTCCGCCGCCGAAACTTTTGGAGGCGATGCACAAGCTGGCCGACCGGGAGATCAAGGCCGGCCGCATGCTCGATAGTGGCGGGCTGACGCCGCTCGCCATGGGGGCGCAGGTGCGCATCACGGACGGGCAGCTCAGCGTCCTCGATGGCCCTTTCGTCGAGGCCAAGGAGGTGATCGGCGGCTACGCGATCTTCGAGCTCCGGGACAAGCAGGAGGCGCTGGCCTCGGCGAGGGAATTCATGCAACTCCATAAGGACTTGATGCCGGGATGGGAAGGCACATGCGAGCTTCGCGCCTTCGCCGGCCCTTGAGGCGAGGGTCCGGCAGACTTGGTCGGCGGCCATGACGGCCGCCGACGTCCATCAGGCGATCCTGGCCGTCTGGCGGATCGAGCAGCCCCGGCTGATCACCAGCTTGGCGAGGATGCTGCGCGACGTACCGCTGGCTGAGGACCTGACGCAGGAAGCCTTGTTGGCCGCTCTCGAGCGCTGGCCCGCGACGGGCGTACCGGAAAGACCCGGCGCCTGGCTGATGGCGACCGCCAAGCACCGGGCCTTGGATCATTTGCGCCGCGGCCGGATGCTCGAGCGCAAGCACGAGATGATGGCTTGGGACATGGAGGCCGAGCAGCAGGTCATGCCCGATCTTGGCTCTGCCCTGGACGACGACATCGGCGATGAGCTGCTGCGGCTGATCTTCACCGCCTGTCACCCGCGACTGCCGCGCGAGGCCCGTGCGGCTCTGGCGCTGCGGATGATCTGCGGCCTCACGACCGAGGAGATCGCCAGGGCCTTCCTGCTGCCGAACGCGACGATCGCCCAGCGCATCGTGCGCGCGAAGCGGACGCTTTCGGAATCGGGGCTGGCCTACGAGACGCCGCGCGGCGAGGAGCTCTCGGAGCGGCTGTCCTCGGTGCTCGAGGTCGTCTACCTCATTTTCAACGAAGGCTACACCGCGGCGCGCGGCGAGGACTGGCTGCGTCCCCAGCTCTGCAATGACGCGCTTCGCATGGGCCGCGTGCTCACCTCCATCGCGCCGCACGAGCCCGAAGCGCATGGACTGCTCGCCCTGATGGAGCTGAACGCCTCGCGCACGGCGGCGCGTACCGACGCGGCGGGCGAGCCGATCCTCATGCTGGAGCAGAACCGCGCCCTCTGGGACCAGCTCCAGATCCGGCGCGGCATGCAGGCGCTCGCGCGTGCGCGCGAGCTGGGCGGAGCAGGCGGCATTTACGCCCTCCAGGCGGCGATTGTCGCATGCCACGCCCAGGCGAGGACGGCGGGCGATACCGACTGGTCGCGCATCGCCGGGCTTTATGCGGAGCTGGCGGCGGTCGCGCGCTCGCCGGTCATCGATCTCAACCGTGCGGTTGCGGTCGGCATGGCGCAGGGTCCGGAAGTGGCGCTGGCGATCGTGGACGGCCTTATGGGCGAGCCGGCGCTCAAAGGCTATCACCTGCTGCCGAGCGTTCGAGGCGACCTGCTCCACAAGCTCGGCCGCTACGAGGAGGCGCGCGCCGCGTTCGAGGCGGCCGCGGCGCTGGCGGCCAACAGGCGCGAGCATCACCTGCTGAAGCGGCGTGCCGCCGCGGCGGCCGACGCAGCGATGTCATCATAGTCCGGTGCGCGTTGAGACAAGCGCGGGATGATCCCAATCCGCCTTCGCTCCCCGACGCATTGCCGCCAACCGATAATCGCACCGCCGGGGCCAGGCGGTACTGCGGCTTCGCCGTGGAGCCTCAAGGCAGGGCGATCGTCAAAATCGGTGCACCCTCAGCGATCGGCTCACGACCGCCCATAAACCGGCACCACGCCGCCGCGTGTGACCTTGTTGTCGGGCGAAGCCAGGAACAGGATGGTGGCCGCCACCTCCTCGACCTTGGGCCAGGTCGCATAGTCGGCTTGCGGCATGGCGGCGCGGTTGGCCGGTGTGTCCATGATCGAGGGCG
>DASZKX010000016.1:0-14420 GCA_035552735.1 Xanthobacteraceae bacterium | reverse complement strand
AAGGCCTGGAACCATTCCTGCACCAATTCGGTATCGAAGCTGCCGACCTTGTCGCGCCCGAACTCGACCCGAAACACCAGGAACGGGCGGCCCGAAATATCGAGCGCCACCCGGGTCAGGGCCTCGTCCATCGGCATGTGCACGTCGGCATAGCGGGTGATGCCCTTCATCTCGCCCAGCGCCTGCTTCACGGCCTGGCCAAGCGCGATGCCCACATCCTCGGTGGTGTGGTGATGGTCGATATGCAGATCGCCCTTGGCTTTGACGGCGATATCGATGCGGGAATGGCGCGCCAAAAGGTCGAGCATGTGGTCGAGAAAGCCGATCCCGGTCGCGATCCCGGAGACGCCGGTACCGTCGAGATCGAGGCTGACCTCGACGTCGGTTTCCTTGGTGGCGCGTTTGACCGCTGCCTTGCGCATGAGAGCTCCTGATTTGGCGGCCTTTTAACAGGCGCCCGCGCGCTTCGCCACAGCGGCATGACGGATTGGTCAATGTGGGGTCGCGCTCGCCGGCTCTGCCTAAGGAAAAGCCTATTTGCATCGCTGCTCCGCGCCCCCTACATGATGCCCCTAACGAGGCGTCACAAATGCAGACCCACGCTCCCGATGTCTGGCACGGCACCACCATACTCACGGTCCGCAAAGGCGGGATCGTGGCCATCGGGGGCGACGGGCAGGTCACCATCGGCCAGACCATCGTCAAGGCCAATGCCAAGAAGGTCCGTCGCCTGGGCAAAGGCGAGGTCATCGGCGGCTTTGCGGGCGCCACCGCGGATGCCTTCACGCTGTTCGAGCGGCTGGAGGCCAAGCTCGAGCAATATCCCGGGCAACTGACCCGCGCCGCCGTCGAGCTCGCCAAGGACTGGCGCACCGACCGCTACCTGCGCCGGCTCGAAGCCATGATGATCGTGGCCGACAAGGAGGTGTCGCTGGTGCTCACCGGCACCGGCGACGTGCTCGAGCCCGAGGGCGGCGTCATGGGCATCGGGTCGGGCGGCAATTATGCGCTCGCCGCCGCCCGCGCCCTCATCGACGGCGCGCTCGATGCGGATTCGATCGTGCGCCGGTCGCTCGACATCGCGGCCGATATTTGCGTCTACACCAACCGGAACGTCACGGTGGAAAAGCTCTGATGCTGCGGCAAGAGGATCTCGACGCGGCGGTGACGGAGCGAATTGTCACCCAGGCGCAGGCGTTGCGCGACTTCGCCGCCAAGCGCGAGCGGGCGCAGGTCGCTTTGCTGGGGCACGAGGAACGGTTCCGCTTCATGCGCGGCTTCAATGATTTCTCCATGGCCCTGCCGGGCGTCGGCGTCTTCAACATGACGACCATGACGGCAGCGGTTGCGCTCCTCATCGCTGCCGTCGCGACCTTGCTGGCGCTGGTGGCGGTCGTGATTGATCGGCGCGCACTTCTGGTGTCGACCTTCAGCTATCTGGGCATCGTGATCGTCTACGCCATCACGACCACCCGGGCGACCGCACCGTCGGACCCGGGCACGGTATTCTTTTCGACGCTTGCGGTGCTCGGCATCCTGGTTTTGGGGCTGGGCGTCGGCTGGCAGCCGTTGCGGCGCGTCGTTCTCGCCATGCTGCCGTCATCTCTCGTGGCCGAGCTGCCGACCGTTCCCGTGTGAATACATGATTGATCTGCAGTGTCTTGAACGCCTCCACACGTCCCTGCGGGATTTTGCCATGCCGGCAAGCGCGTATCATTTTCGCCCGGTTGCGGCCGCCGATCTGCCGCTGCTGCGGCGATGGCTCGAGCGCCCGCACGTGCGCGAATGGTGGGGCGACCCGGTGCGCGGTTTGGCGACGATCGAGGACCATATCGGCGACCCTGCAATCGACGTCTTCATCGTGAGCTATCGCGACGGCCCCATCGGCTATATTCAGAGCTGGAATCCCCATTCCGAAGCGGATCACCCCTGTCGCGATCAACCGATCGGTACGCGCGGCATCGACCAGCTTATCGGGGAAGCCGACCTCATTGGCCGCGGCCACGGCAGCGCTTTCATTCGCCTCTTTGTCCAGCGACTGTTCGAGGCTGGTGCGCCCCGCGTCGTGACCGACCCCAACGCACGCAACGCGCGCGCCCTCCGCGCCTATGCGAAGGCCGGGTTTCGGCCGATCGACCACCGCGTGACGATCTCCGGCGAGGCAGTGTTGATGGGCTGCGACGCAAGGACACTAAGCGCATGACCGACTTCTCGCCCCGCGAAATCGTCTCCGAGCTCGACCGCTACATCATCGGCCAGCACGACGCCAAGCGCGCCGTCGCGATCGCGCTGCGCAACCGCTGGCGGCGGCTGCAGCTCGACGAGAAGCTGCGCGAGGAGGTGCAGCCCAAGAACATCCTGATGATCGGGCCGACCGGCGTCGGCAAGACCGAGATCTCCCGCCGTCTCGCCAAGCTGGCCGGCGCCCCATTCATCAAGGTCGAGGCCACCAAGTTCACCGAGGTCGGCTATGTGGGCCGCGACGTCGAGCAGATCATCCGCGATCTCTTGGAGATCGCGATCGCGCAGACGCGCGAGCGCAAGCGCAAGGATGTGAGCGCGCGCGCGCAGCTGCACGCCGAGGAGCGCGTGCTCGACGCCCTGGTCGGCGCTGCCGCCAGCGCCCCCACCAAGGACGCCTTTCGCAAGCGCCTGCGCGCCGGCGAGCTCAACGACAAGGAGATCGAGATCGAGGTGCAGGCCTCGCAAGGCATGCCGATGTTCGAGATCCCCGGCATGCCGGGCGCCCAGATGGGGGCCATCTCGATCGGCGATATTTTCGGCAAGCTCGGCGGCGGACGCACCAAGACACGGCGCGTCACGGTCGCAGAATCCTATGAGGTGCTCATCGCCGAGGAATCCGACAAGCTGCTCGACAACGACCAGGTGGTACAGGAATCCATCAAGGCGGCCGAGAACAACGGCATCGTGTTCCTGGACGAGATCGACAAGATTTGCGGCCGCGAGGGCCGCTCCGGCGCCGACGTCTCGCGCGAGGGCGTGCAGCGCGACCTGCTGCCGCTGATCGAGGGCACCACGGTCTCGACCAAGCATGGGGCGGTGAAGACCGATCATATTCTCTTCATCGCGTCGGGCGCGTTCCATTTGGCGAAGCCGTCCGACCTCTTGCCCGAGCTGCAGGGCCGCTTGCCGATCCGGGTCGAATTGCAGGCGCTCACCCGCGACGATTTCCGCCGCATCCTGACCGAGCCGGAAGCTTCGCTGATCAAGCAATATGTGGCGCTGCTGACGACCGAAGGGGTGACGCTCGCGTTCACCCCGGATGCTGTCGATGCAATCGCCGACGTGGCGGTGCTGGTCAATTCCAGCGTCGAGAATATCGGGGCGCGCCGCCTGCAGACCGTGATGGAGCGGGTGCTCGACGAGATCTCGTTCGCGGCCCCCGACCGCTCCGGCGATACCGTCCAGATCGATGCCGCCTACGTGCACAAGCACATCGGCGACCTCGCCAAGAACACGGACTTGAGCCGGTTCATTCTTTAAGCATCAAGCGTTGCGCGCGCGCCGCAGCCGGACGTAGAGCGCGCCCGCGCCGCCATGGGCCGCATGAGCGTCCTCCACGGCGAGCACCAAGAGGCGGAATTCCGGCAGCCGCAGCCACAGCGGCACTTGCCGCTTGAGGACGCCGCGCCCGTCGGAGAATCCCGTTTCGTTGGGCTTGCCCTTGCCGGTGATGACCAGCACGTAACGCGCCCCCTCGGCCTGGGCGCGCCGCAGAAAGCCGAGCAGAACCGTGTGCGCCTCGCTTTGGGTCCTGCCGTGCAGGTCGATGCGCCCATCGATGATTTCGGTTCCGCGTGCCAGACGCTGCTTTTGCCGCCGGTCGAGCCCAACCACCGGCAACACCGGTTTGCTGATCGGCTTGCTGGCCGGCTTGGCCGCGGATTTGGGAGCCGGGTGGCGCGCCGGTGCCGGTTCGGCGCGGCGGCGGGCGGGCGGCGGCGCGCTCTCGCCGGGCGCGAGGACCGCGTCCTGGCCGCGCGGGCGCGAGGGCTTGCGCTTGAGCGGCACGATCGAGCGGATGACGCCGCTCCAGAGCCTGTGCTCGTCCTCGCTCAGGCGGCGGCGATGCCGGCGTTTGTCGGTGCGCTCGAGGCTCATGTGCCGGACTTCGACCTTATCCTCGCCTGCCGCCGGGAGATCGGCTCCGGCGGTTGATGCGACCGGTGGGGCGACGGCCTGGGCTCCGCCGCGGCCCCATGCGTTTCCTCACCGGGTTTGCCGGCCGGCGCTCCTTCCTTGGTCGCCACCACGTCGGCAATCGCCGGCTTGGGCAACGGTAGCGCCGTGTGCTTGCCGGCCTCGACCATATCGAGCTCGCGCGGCAGCAGCATCACGAATTGCCCCTGCTGGCGGATGCGGCCTGCGATACGTCCGGCGGTGTCGCCGGCGCCCCAATAGAGATCGGCGCGGGCCGGTCCGTTGATGGCGGAGCCGGTATCCTGCGCGATCATCAGCCGCCGGAACTTGGTGACCGGCTTGTCGCTGTCGATGGGCAGATCGGCCTGGATGAAGAAGGGCGTCCCGTAGACGTGGAGCTTGTCGACCGCGATGGAACGGCCGGGACTGAGCGGGACGCCCTGGGCCCCTACCGCCTCGCCCTGGTCCGACAGTCCGGTAACGCGGAAGAACACGAAGGAGGGATTGGCCTGCCGGACCTTAGCCGCCTGCTCCGGATTGGCGAGCATCCACTGGCGGATGCGCTCCATGGACATCTGATCCGGCGGCACCCCGTATTGCTCCATGAGGATGCGCCCGACCGCCGCGTAGGGATGGCCGTTGTGGCCATCGTAGTTCACCCGCAGCATGGTGCCGTCCTCGAGACGCACGCGGGCGGAGCCCTGGATTTGAATCGAGAACGCGTCGAACGGATCCCTGAGCCAGCAGATTTCGAGATGCTGGCCATCGAGCGCGCCATTCTCGATCTCGGCGCGATCGTAATAGGGAACGAGCTCGCCCTGCGGATTGCGGCGGTTTATCGTGGCGCGGTTGGGAATATCGGCCTTGCCCACCGGGCGACCGGCGACCAGGAGGTCGCGCGGACGCCGGTAGAGCGGCGTGGAGAATTCCGGGTTGGGAAAACGCGAGCCGTCCACCACGGGCTCGAAATAGCCGGTCAGCAGGCCCTTGGATTCGCCGATGCGGGCGATCGCCACGGGTAAGAAATTCCCCTCGAAGAACGCCTGCGCCTCGCCCGCCGTGGTGGGGCGCAAGGATGCGGCCCGCCGGCACACGTGCCAGAGCGCGGTATGGATCGGTCGGCCTTCGTGCGGCTCGCGGCTGGCGAGAAACGGCGTGCAGCTTTTCAGGAAGGCCGAGAACGAAGCGATATGATCGTCGGACGCCCAGCCATCGAGGGCCGTCCAGCTCAGCGGCTCGAGCTGCGTGTCCGGAATCCGCAGCGGATCGGTATCCTGCCCGTGCGCGGCCGAACTCATGCACAGAATGAGCAGCGCCGCGCTTGCGATCCGGGCCGTCGAGCACGCAGGAGGCAGGGCCATCGCCTCCGGCTCCGGCTACTGTCCGGCTTCGGTTGCGACCAACTTCCAATTGGGGTCGCGCGACGACAGGTCGCGGGCAAACGTCCACACGTCGGTGACGTCGGTCACTTTTTCCGGGCTGCCGTCGATCACGGCGCCCTCGCGATCGCGCGTGACCGAAACCAGCTGCGAGACGAAACGGATCGTGATCTGGGCGATGTGGCCGCGCAATTCGGCATCCGTGATGTCGGACTTGTCGATGGAGACGAAACGGCTCTCCGCGGTCTCGCCTTTGGCTTCCCGCTCGCGGATCGCGGCCTCGAAGCCATCGTAAACATCGCGCGAAAGCAGGTTCTTGAGGGTGCGCCGATCGCCCTCCGCATAGGCGGTCACAATCATCTCGTAGGCGGCGCGGGCGCCGGCGATGAAATGCTTGCCGTCGAAGCTCTTGTCCTCGCGCGCGATGGCATCAAGGGCGGTCGCCACGGGCGAGCCCGGCTCAGCCAGGCCGCTCCAGCGATCCGCAGCCGGCACCATCGCGACCTCGACGGGCTTGGAGATCGGCTCGGCGGCACGGCCCGGGAGCGCCACCACATTGTCGTTGGTCGAAGGCCGCTCGTTGGTCGAGGGGCGCAGGGTATCGCGCGCCGAAAACGGGTCATAGGGCGGCCGCTCGCGCCCGGTGCGCTGCCCCAGCACACTTCGAAGCTTGACGAAAATCACCACGGCAATCGTGGCATATATGATCCACCAGAAATCGAACACGTCTTGCATGCTTTCGCAGCTGTGACGACCGAACCACAGGGGTCAGCAAGGGTCCGCAGACCGGCAACCTGCGGAGCGGAAGTCGGTTCCTATGCCCGGGTTCCATATCCTATGTAAGCACGTGCCCGCGTCGAACCAGTGGCACGCGCCGGACAACCGGCACAGGTCGAGGCTCGGCGCAACCATAGACGATCCGGCACGCTGCGCCAACCGGCTGCGCACCGGATGGGAGCAATGCGATGGGCTCATGCGGGTTGGCGCGCAGCCGACGAATAGGCGAGACATTTCAAGAATTTAGAATAAATCCCCTGAGTTCGGCGGCGACACCGGGTCAGCACAGCGTGACGGCCTCGTGCCAAAGCGCGCAGCGACGCGGCAGCATTCCGCGATCGCGCAACGGTTTGGTTTTCGCGAAATTGCGCGGTACCGCGCCGGAGTCTCCTTGTTCGTGCCGGGCCCCTATGTTAGCCAGCCGGCCCGGGACATAAGCAGTCGGCTTAAGCGGGCGGAGAACGGAGTCATGACCATGGCGACCAATGGCGGCGAACAACCGCAAGCGCAGGAGAGCGCGCCGCAGCTCAATGTGCTCGCCCAGTTCATCAAGGACTTCTCGTTCGAGAACCCGAACGCGCCCCGTTCGCTGGCGCCGAGCCAAGCGCAGCCGAGCATCAACATCCAGATCAATGTCGGGGTCGGCCAGCTGGCCCCCAACGATTACGAGGTCTCGTTGAAACTCGAAGGGAAGGCCGAGAGCTCGGACGGCGCCACCCTCCTGTTCGCTTTCGATTTGACCTATTCGGGCGTGTTTCGCATCCAGAACGTGCCGCAGGAGCAGATCCATCCGGTGGTCATGATCGAATGCCCGCGGCTGTTGTTTCCGTTCGCACGCGAGATCATCGCGAGCTCGGTGCGCGCCGGCGGCTTCCCGCCCCTGCTGCTCGATCCGGTCGACTTCGTGGCGCTTTACCAGCAGCGCGTCGCGCAAATGCAGCAGCAGCCGGCGGCCACCGTTACCTGAACTGACGCTCACCTTTTGGCGGGCACTGAAACCTGATTGTCATGGCCGGAACAAGTCCGGCCATGACAAGAGCCCCGAGCTACGAACTCGCCTGCATGTAGTCGGCCCAGATGGCCTTGTCGCCGAGGCTGGCGCGGAAGCCGGCATGGGCGGCGAGATCTTCGTCGCTGAGGCGCGGCGGCAAGGCGATCGGGCGCGGCCGGATCACCGCGGCCCGGCCGGTCCCGGCCGCGGCGGTGTCGTTGCCGGTCTCGACCAAAATGAGCTGTGCCTGCCGGCCGCCGACCAATTCCAGATAGACCTCGGCCAGGATCTCGGCATCGAGCAGCGCGCCGTGCTTGACGCGCCGCGAGCTGTCGATGCTGTAGCGGGCGCACAGATCGTCGAGCCGATTGGGGCTCCCCGGGTGCTTGCGGCGCGCGAGCAACAAGGTGTCGATGATGCGGTCGCGCGTGATCGCTGCCCGGCCGGCACGCTCGAACTCGGCATTGATGAAGTTCAAGTCGAAGGACGCGTTGTGGGCCACCAGCGGGGCATCCCCGATGAACGCGATCAGCTCGTCCGCCACAGCGGCGAACAACGGCTTGTCCTTGAGGAACTCGGCCGAGAGGCCGTGGATCGCGAAGGCTTCGCCCGGAACATCGCGCTGCGGATTGACGTAGCGGTGAAACGTGTTTCCGCTCGGGATGCGGTTGAGGAGCTCGATGCAGCCCACCTCGATCAGCCGATGACCCTGATAGGGATCGAGGCCGGTGGTTTCGGTATCGAACACGATCTCGCGCATGGCTTGCCCTGGTGCGCGGCCCAAACGAATCACCGCCGCCGCCGCGGCATTGTAGCGACAGCACGCAAGATTTCCCGGACCTGCGCGCGCGCGGCATCGAATCCGCGCGAGGTATCCACCACAAAATCCGCGCGCCGGCGCTTCTCGCTGTCGGGCATCTGCCGGGCCAGAAGGGCGTCGAATTTTTCCTGCGTCATTCCGGGCCGCTCGAGCATCCGTTGCCGCTGGATTTCGGTCGGAGCCGACACCACCACGATGGCATCGACCCTCTGGTGGCTTGCGGTCTCGAGCAGAAGCGGAATGTCGAGCAGCACGACCGGCGCGTCGCGCGCCCCGGCATCGGCCAGGAAGCGCGCCTCGGCGGCGCGCACCAGCGGATGCACGATGGCCTCAAGCCGCCGCAAGGCCTCCGGATCGTCGAGCACCCGGGCCGCCAGCTTGGCGCGGTCGACCTTGCCATCCGTGGTGGTGCCCGGAAACGCCGCCTCGATGGCGTCCACGGCTTCGCCTTCGTAGAGACGATGCACGACCGCGTCGGCATCATGCACCGGCACGCCGGCCTCAGCGAAGAAGCCCGCTGTGGTCGATTTTCCCATCCCGAGCGAGCCGGTCAGGCCGAGGATGAACATGCCCCCACCATGGCGATCGCCGACCTCGCGCCGGCCCCGGCCGCTTATGGACGCCTCTTTCGAGCCGATCAATCCGCTAGTCCGCGAGACAACCGTGCTGCCGCAGAAATTGCAGGAGCCGCAGCAACGGCAAGCCCAGGATGGTGAAGTGGTCGCCCTCGATGCGCTCGAACAGCTGGATGCCGATGCCCTCCACCTGGTAGGCGCCGACGCTCGCCGTTACGGCGGACCCGGCGGCTTCGATGTAGGCGGCAAGAAAGCGATCCGAGAAGCTCCGCATGGTGAGCCGGGCGATCTCGCAGTGCGCGAACAGGACGGCGCCGTGGCGGGCCACCACGACGGCTGAATGAAGCTCGTGGGTGCGCCCGCGCAGGCTTTTGAGCTGATGGCTGGCGGCCGCCAAATCGGCGGGCTTGGCGAACAGACGTTGCCCGAGCGCCAGCGTCTGGTCGGCGCCCAGCACCAGCCGTTCCGGCAGCTTGGCCGAGATCGCGCCGGCTTTGGCGCGCGCCAGCAGGAGAGCGATCTGGCTTGGGGGTTGACTTGGGGATTGCAGGCTGGCCTGCGTCTCGATCGCCCGCTCATCGACATCGGCCGGGAGAACTTCAACCGGTATGCCGGCGCCGGCCAGCACGGCGCGCCGGCTTGCGCTGCGGGAAGCCAGCACCAGCGGCGGCGCGGCGAGCCAAAGCCCCATGCTACGACACCCCCATGATTACGACACCATGGTCATGAGGCCGGCAGACGCCGGCGTTCAACCAGCAGCTTGAGCACGGCAGCGGCGGTTTCCTCGATCGATCGGCGGGTGACATCGATGATCGGCCAGTTGTGCCTGGCACACAGCCGCCGTGACAGCATGATTTCCTCGGCCACGGCCTGGCGATCGATATATTGGTCGTCGTCCTGGTGCGACTTGAGGCCGAGCAGCCGGTTTTGCCGGATCTGCACGATCCGCTCGGGACTCGCATAGAGGCCCACCACCAGCGGATGCGTCAGCACCTCGACCTGCGGGGCCACCGCAATGCCGGGTACCAGCGGAACATTTCCGGTCTTGACGCCGCGGTTGGCCAGATAGATGGAGGTCGGCGTCTTCGAGGTGCGCGATACGCCGACCAGCACCACGTCGGCTTGCTCGAGCTCGTCGACGTGCTGCCCATCGTCATGCAGCATGGTGTAGTTCAGGGCATCGATGCGCCTGAAATATTCCGCGTTGAGGGTGTGCTGGGCGCCGACCCGATGGCTCGTCTCCGTACCCAAATAGGATCGCATGAGCTGCAGGACCGGTCCCAGGATCGAGAGGCACGGCAGGCTGAGGTCGCGGCAATGGTCCTCGAGCCGCTTGACCAGGTCCTCCTCGAGCAACGTGTAGAGCACGATGCCGGGCGCCTCCTCGATCTCGCACAATGCCCGATCGAGCTGCTTCTGGGTGCGCACCAACGGGTAGACGTGCTCGACGGGCGACATTTTGGTGTACTGGGCGGTCGCGGCCCGCGCCACCGTCGTCAAGGTCTCGCCGGTCGCATCGGATACGAGATGAAGATGGAAATAGCTGCCGGTCCGCTGGGGCATGTGTTAGGCCGGGATAACCTGTGCAAGCCTGGGGAGGGCGGCATGCCGCCAGCCCCGCAACCGGGAGCGCGCGGGACATGATATGCAGAGTTTCCCCAAAGCTGCCAAGGGGACACAAGCCGAACGCCGTCGCAGGATCAGCGGTGACATGTGAATTGCCTGTGAACTCATTCGCCACACCCGGCTCGGAATGGCAACAAAATCACGCTCAAATGCCATGCCGAACCTCATCCCCTGAATATCCTGCGCAAGGCTTGCTTGTGCGCGGTGGGTGGACGACCTGTTGACGGAAATGCATGAGTCTAATCCACCGCCTAAGAATCATAATAAGAAGAGTCACCTTAGTTTTTAGTAGGGAAGGTCGCCCCAGGGAGGCGCTGTGAACAAATCGTTTCTCCAGGTCCTGGACGGTATCGCGCAGAGCCCACCGCCGGTCTGGCTGATGCGGCAGGCCGGTCGCTATTTGCCGGAATATCGCGCCTTGCGGGAAAAGGCCGGCGAATTCCTCAACCTGATCTTTACGCCGGAATATGCGGCCGAGGTGACGCTGCAGCCGATACGGCGGTTCGGCTTCGACGCCGCCATTCTGTTCTCGGACATCCTGGTCATTCCGCATGCGCTTGGCCAATCGGTGAGGTTCGCGGCCGGCGAGGGACCGCGGCTCGAGCCTCTCGCGGACGGACAAGCCTTGAAGCGGCTGGCCGGTGAGGTTGATCAGAAGGTGCTGGCGCCGATTTACGAGACGGTTCGGCTGGTCAAGACGAAGCTCGATGGCGGGACCGCGCTGTTGGGCTTCTGTGGCGCGCCCTGGACGGTCGCGAGCTACATGGTGGCCGGGCAGGGCACGCCCGATCAGGCACCGGCGCGGCTGTTCGCCTACCGGGAGCCGCAGGCGTTTGCGGTTCTGATCGATATCCTGGTGGACGCTTCGGCCGCCTATCTGGTTCGGCAATTGCAGGCCGGTGCCGATGCGGTCCAGATTTTCGACACTTGGGCCGGCGTGCTGCCGCCCGAGGAATTCGCGCGCTGGTGCATCGAGCCCACGCAGCGAATCGTGGCCAAGGTGCGGGCGCAGATTCCCGGCGCCAAGGTGATTGGATTTCCGCGCGGCGCCGGCGCGCTCCTGGCGCGTTACGTCGAGGAAATTCCGCTCAATGCGGTCGGGCTCGATTGGAGCGTGGATCGCGGTTTCGCCCGCGACCGGGTGCAGAGCCGGGTCGCGGTGCAGGGAAATCTCGATCCGCTGGTGCTGGTCGCCGGCGGGGCCGCGCTCGATGCCGCGGTCGACGCGGTGATGGAGACCTTTGCGGGCCGGCCGTTCATTTTCAATCTCGGTCATGGCATCGTGCCGCAGACGCCGATCGCTCATGTCGAGTGCATGCTCGCCCGCGTCCGCGGCAAGTGAACGAAAGGCTGCCCCGTGTACGAATGGGCCAAGGCCCTGCACATCATCGCGGTCATTGCCTGGATGGCGGGCATGCTCTATCTGCCGCGCCTGTTCGTATATCACTGCGAGGCCGAGCCGGGCTCCAAGCAGTCCGAAACCTTCAAGGTGATGGAGCGCCGCTTGCTGCGGGCGATCATCAATCCGGCCATGATCGCGACCTGGCTCTTGGGTCTCGGGCTTGCCTATGAGGGGGGATGGTTCGCCTTCCACTGGCTGCAGGCCAAGGTCGTGCTCGTCTTGGCGCTGTCTGGTGTCCACGGATTATTGGCCCGCTGGGTGCGGGATTTCGGCGCCGACCGGAACTGGCATTCTCAGAGATTCTACAGGATAATCAATGAGGTGCCGACGATCCTGATGATCGGCATCGTCATTTTGGCGGTGGTCAAGCCGTTCTGAACCGCATCAGGACCCTTGCGTTGCGGGCTTTCTTTTCATATGTTCGCGGCATCTCCCCGAACGCAGGCAGATGCAACCGAGTGCCGGTCCGCGTAGTGGGACCTGCCGCTGCATCGGGCCAGATGGCCTGACGCCTCTCCCAAGATCTGCGATCTTCCCCCCTCCGCGCGTCGACCAGCCATTGCGTTTGCTGCCCTCGCCGCCGGTCATTCCCATAGGACTACCCGCATGCGGGAAATGAAACTCCAAGACCTCAAGGCCAAGACTCCGGCCGAGCTCGTCTCCTTTGCGGAGGAGCTCGAGGTCGAAAACGCCAGCACCATGCGCAAGCAGGAGCTGATGTTCGGCATCCTCAAGCAATTGTCGATGCGCGAGACCGACATCGTCGGCGAAGGCGTCGTCGAAGTTCTCTCCGACGGCTTCGGCTTCCTACGCTCCCCGGAAGCGAACTATCTGCCGGGACCGGACGACATCTATGTTTCGCCCTCGCAAATCCGCCGCTTTGGCCTGCGCACCGGCGATACGCTCGACGGCCATATCCGCAGTCCCAAGGAAGGCGAGCGCTACTTCGCCTTGCTCAAGGTCAACACGATCAATTTCGAAGACCCGGAGAAGGCCCGTCACAAGGTCAATTTCGACAACCTGACGCCGCTCTATCCGGATGAACGGCTCAACATGGAGCACGAGAACCCGACCTCGAAGGATCTCTCGGCGCGGGTCATCGACATCGTCTCACCGATCGGCAAAGGCCAGCGCGCCCTGATCGTGTCGCCACCGCGCACCGGCAAGACCGTGCTGTTGCAGAACATCGCGCATTCGATCACCGCCAATCATCCGGAATGCTATCTGATCGTGCTGCTGATCGATGAGCGCCCGGAGGAGGTCACCGACATGCAGCGGTCGGTGAAGGGCGAGGTCGTGTCGTCGACCTTCGACGAGCCGGCCGCGCGCCATGTGCAGGTCGCCGAGATGGTGATCGAGAAGGCCAAGCGCCTGGTCGAGCATGGCCGCGACGTGGTCATCCTGCTCGATTCCATCACCCGGCTGGGACGCGCCTACAACACGGTGGTGCCGTCCTCCGGCAAGGTGCTGACCGGCGGTGTCGATGCCAACGCGCTGCAGCGGCCCAAGCGCTTCTTCGGCGCCGCGCGCAATATCGAGGAAGGCGGCTCGCTCACCATCATCGCCACCGCCCTGATCGATACCGGCAGCCGCATGGACGAGGTGATCTTCGAGGAGTTCAAGGGCACCGGCAATTCGGAAATCATTCTCGACCGCAAGGTGGCGGACAAGCGCACCTTCCCGGCCATCGACATCACCCGCTCCGGCACCCGCAAGGAAGAGCTGCTCACCTCGCCCGACCAACTCAAGAAGATGTACGTGCTGCGCCGCATCCTCAATCCCATGGGCACCATGGATGCGATCGACTTCCTGCTCGACAAGCTGCGCAACACCAAGCACAACGGCGAATTCTTCGAGTCGATGAATACGTAAGGTTCTATTCAGCCGCCTTGACGGGCCGCATGGCGGCGAGCGTCTGCACAAGGTGCTGGCGGCTCGTCACCGGCAGCGAGCAGGTCTCTCCCACGCACACGAAGGCCGCGATCCCGGGCGCGGACTTGATCTTGTCCTGCGCCGGATGGTGGCCGGGCAGCGATTGGGGCTTTGGGGCGCGCAGCACGACGCGGTCGAGGAACGGGGCTTTAAGAGCCGCGGCGACCAGATCGTCGGCCGGCGGACCCGAGCCGACCACGACGATCTCGGCCGCGCGCAGCCGCAGATCGAGGGCATTGAGCAGCGCGACATGCATGAACAGATTTTCGTTCGCGAGCGGAAGCAGCCCGTCGAGCAGTTTGTCCGCCAGTGCCCGCCAGGCGTCCTGGCCGCTGTAGAAAGCAAGCCGCACCAGGTTCTGGGCCTCGACTGCGTTCGGATTCGGGGTGGCTTCGTCGGCGGTGGAATTGGGGCGCACCACCAATCCCTCGGCATCGTTGGCGGTGAGGAAATAACCGCCGGTGTCCGGATTGGCGTAGTGGCGGTCGAGCCCGGCCTGCCAGTCGAGCGCGCGCTCCAGATAACCGCTCTCCCCAGTCGCCTCATGGAGCGCAAGCGCGGCCCTGATCATGGCCGCATGATCCGACGCGAGACCCGGGAACAACAAGCGCCCATCGCGCCATGAATGACCGAGGCGATCGCCGCGGCCCATCTTGGCGTCGACGAACAGGAAGGCGCGGGCCGCGATCTGGAGCCAGGACGGCTCGTGGAGCGCAAGGCCGGCATTGATCAGGCCGGCGATCATCAGGCCGTTCCA
>DASZKX010000015.1:0-15042 GCA_035552735.1 Xanthobacteraceae bacterium | reverse complement strand
CCGTGCGATCAGCCCAAACGAGAGCCTGGAAATCCAACCGTGCGCTATGTCTCAACCCGGGGCGAGGCCCCGCCGCTCGGCTTCGGCGAGGCGATGCTGGCCGGCCTTGCCCGCGATGGCGGCCTCTATGTGCCGGAGGCTTGGCCACGGCTCGAGCCGGCCGCAATCGCGGGCTTTGCGGGGCGGCCTTACGCGGAAGTGGCGGTCGAGGTGATGCGTCCGTTCGTGGGCGACGCCATCGCGGAGCACGACCTCGCCCGCATGGCGCGCGAGGCCTATGGAAACTTTCGCCACCCCGCGGTCGCTCCGCTGACGCAACTCGGGGTCGGGGATTTTGTGCTCGAGCTGTTCCATGGACCGACGCTGGCCTTCAAGGATCTGGCCATGCAGCTCCTCGGCCGGCTCATGGACCACGACCTCGCGGCGCGCGGCGAGCGCACCACCATCATCGTGGCGACCTCGGGCGATACCGGCGGCGCCGCCATCGAGGCGTTCCGCGGCCGCGCGCGCGCCGACCTGTTCGTGCTGTTCCCGCATGGCCGGGTCTCGGACGTGCAACGGCGCATGATGACCACGGCGACCGACGACAATGTCCATGCGATCGCCATCGAGGGCACCTTCGACGACTGCCAGGCGCTCGCGAAGGCGATGTTCAACCATCACGCCTTCCGCGACCGGGTCGCGCTCTCGGGCGTCAATTCCATCAACTGGGCGCGTATCGCGGCGCAGGTCGTCTACTACTTCACGGCGGCGGTCGCGCTCGGCGCCCCGTACCGCAAGGTCGCGTTCACGGTGCCGACCGGGAATTTCGGCGACGTCTACGCGGGCTACGTGGCGCTGCGGATGGGCCTGCCGATCGATCGGCTGGTGATCGCCACCAATGTCAACGACATCCTGGCGCGCACGCTGGCGACCGGCACCTACGAGCTGCGCGAGGTGATACCGACGGCCTCGCCCTCCATGGATATCCAGGTGGCGTCCAATTTCGAGCGCATCCTGTTCGACGTCTATGATCGCGACCCGCGGCCGGTGCGCGCCCTGATGGCCTCGCTCGCCCAATCGCGGCGGTTCGTGCTCTCGGCATCGGCACTCTCGCGCCTGCGGGCGAACTTCTCCGCCGGTCGCGCCGACGTCGAGGAGACCGCCGCCAGCATCCGTACGGTGCTGCGGGAGAGCGGACATTTCATCGATCCCCATACCGCCGTCGGCGTGGCGGTCGCCGAGAAGGAAACGCGGGATCGCAAGGTTCCGATGATCGTGCTGGGCACCGCCCATGCGGCCAAGTTTCCGGACGCCATGGAAGCCGCGTGCGGCATCCGGCCGCCGCTGCCCGATTGGCTTGCCGGTCTGCTCGATCGCCCCGAACGCGTCACCCCGTTGCCGGCCGACCAGGCGCAGGTCGAGCGCCACATCCTCTCCACCAGCCGGGCCACCCGTGAAGGAGCTGCCGCATGAGCGTCGAAGTGACCCGCCTATCCTCCGGTCTGTGTGTCGCGACCGACGCGATGCCGCATCTGCAGACCGCCTCGCTCGGCGTCTGGGTCGGGGCCGGCAGCCGCGACGAGCAGCCGGAGGAGCACGGCATCTCGCATCTGCTTGAGCACATGGCGTTCAAGGGAACCTCGCGGCGTACCGCCCGACAGATCGCCGAGGAGATCGAGGCGGTCGGCGGCGATCTCAATGCCGCGACCGGCGTGGAATCCACCGCCTATTACGCGCGCATGCTCAAGGCCGATGTGCCGCTCGCCCTCGACGTGCTGTCCGACATTCTGTCCGATCCCTCGTTTGATCCCGAGGAGCTGCAGCGCGAGCAGAACGTCATCGTGCAGGAGATCGGCGCCTCGGAGGATACCCCCGACGATCTGGTATTCGAACGGCTGCAGGAGACCGCGTTTCCGGCGCAGCCGATCGGACGTTCGATCCTCGGCAAGCGCGAGACGGTCCGCGCATTCGACCGTAAGCGGCTCGCGGTCTATCTCAAGCGCAACTATCGCGCGCCCGACATGGTGGTGGTGGCCACGGGCGCGGTCGATCATCGGGCGGTCGTCGGCGAGGTCGAGGAGCGATTCGCGAGCTTCGTCGGACCGGCCGGCCCCACCCCGGAGCCGGCCCGGTTCGTGGGCGGCGCGCATACCGAGACACGCGATCTCGAGCAGGTTCACGTGGCGTTGGCGATGCAGGGGGTGGCCCAGCGCGATCCCGAGCTTTTCAGCCTGCAGGTCTTCTCAAGCGCGCTCGGCGGCGGAATGTCCTCGCGCCTGTTCCAGGAGGTGCGCGAGATCCGCGGCCTCTGCTACTCCATCTACGCGTTTCACGCACCCTATTCCGATACTGGCATGTTCGGCCTGTATGCCGGCACCGACGCCGCCGATCTTCCGGAGCTGATGCGCGTCGTGGTGGGCGAGATCGAGAATGCGTCCCTGACCATCACCGAAGCGGAGGTCGGGCGTGCCAAGGTGCAGATGAAGGCGAGCCTGCTGATGGCGCTCGAGAGCTCCGGCGCGCGTGCCGAGCAGATCGCGCGCCAGATGTTCGCCTGGGGACGCCCGGTGCCGCTCGAGGAGCTGGTGGCGCGGATCGAAGCCGTCACGGTCGAAAGCGCCAGGGCGGCCGGGCGGGCCCTGATCGCGCGCGGCCGGCCGGCCGTTTCCGTGCTCGGACCCGGGCCCGGGCTTGAAAGTGCCGCCACGATCGCGGAAAGTCTCGCCAGCCGGGCGGCATGATATCAGACGGAAGACAGACGATAGGCGAGGAAGCTTAGCAGCCTGGTTCCTCTCGTTCCGGGCTGGGCGTCCTCAGTCGTGTGTCAGCTGCGAGCCGATCGTCCATGGCGTTCTTTCGAACCGTCACCTTGTACGAGCAGCTGCCTGTGATCGTCGGCGACCGCGTCGTGCTGCGCGCACCGCAGATGTCCGACTACCCGGAATGGGCTGAGCTGCGTGAGGCGAGCCGCGCGTTCCTCACGCCTTGGGAGCCGACCTGGCCGCCCGACGACCTCACACGTGGCTCGTTTCGCCGCCGAATCAAGCGCTACACCGAAGACCAGCGCAGCGATCTCGCCTATCCGTTCTTCGTCTTCCGCAAGACCGACAGCGTTCTGGTCGGCGGCTTGACGCTCGCCAATATCCGGCGCGGCTGCGCCCAGACCGGCAATCTCGGCTATTGGACCGGCGCGGCCCATGCGCGCCGGGGATACATGACGGCGGCGGTCACGAGCTTCCTGCCGTTCGCCTTCCAGACGCTGCGGCTGCATCGCATCGAGGCTGCCTGCATTCCGGCCAATGCGGCGTCGATCCGCCTCCTGGAGAAGACCGGATTTCGGCGGGAAGGATTCGCCCGCGAATACCTGTGCATCGACGGGGTGTGGCAGGATCATCTGCTCTATGCCCGCCTCAAGCACGACCCGCCGCCTTGAGCGATGCCTGCGACGCTGTGCAGCGGCCTTTGGGCCGCCATGGTTCGACTGCTATAATGGCGCGGTGGGCGACGTACAGTTCTCGGATATTGTTGGAATGCTCCGAGTGAATCCTATGCGGCGTGCGAGGATCGAGCCATCTTGGCATGGCGCAAGGTGCGCGGCCGTTCTGGCTGCTGCCCTCGTACTGTCGAGCTGCTCATCCGCAACGACCCCGTCCCCGACCGACCCTGCCGATACCGGCTCGACCAGCCGCTTCTCCAACTTGTTTTCGGGGTCGACGAGCGCCGCCGCGCCGGCGGCGGCGGCCGGCGGTCCGGCCTTCAACGTCGATGATTGCCCGTCCGTCGACATTCGCACCGGCGCCGGGACCTACACGGTGGCCGGCAAGCCCCCGGAGGCGTCCGCGACCGATGTGCGCTATCAGCTCAGCTTCACCCAGCTCGCCCGGCAATGCTCGCTGGTCGGCGGAAACCTGGTGATGAAGGTGGGCGTGCAAGGCCGGATCATCGTTGGTCCGGTCGGCGGCCCCGGCCCGGTCGACATCCCGTTGCGCTATGCCGTGGTGCAGGAAGGCGTCGTTCCCAGGACGATTGCGACCAAATTCAAGCGCGTCGGCGCCGAGGTTCCGTCCGGCCAGTCCAATGTGGCGTTCTCCGATGTCGAGGAAGACCTGAGCTTTCCGATGCCCTCGCGTGCCGACCTCGCCGGCTATATGGTGTATGTGGGCTTCGACGCGATCGGTGACGGAACCGAGAAAAAACCCAGCTCGAAGAAGCCGGCGGCGAAACGCCAGTAGCTGATGGGCGAGAAACGGTCCAAGCCGAGGCCGAATGGCGCGGAGATCAGGGAACGGAACGCAGCGTGAATCTGGTCAAGTAAAAATCGGTGGCGGATTTGGCATGCTGCCACCCTGGGGAGGAAAGCATGATAGCCATTATCGCAATCGCCTGGTTGCTGGCCATTTGGGCGACCGTGCTGGCGTTTTCCGTCTACTTCAGCCAGAACATGAAGTGAGTCGAGCAATCAATTGATCAGTTCAGCTTGCTCTTCACGTCGTCGATGCCCTTGACGATGAGGCGGTCGGCGACCTCGCCCTTGACGGTCTGGGTGAGGATTGTCTCGGCCGCGCTGACGGCCGCTTCGGCGGCGGCCGCACGCACGTCGGCGAGCGCCTGAGCCTCGGCTTGCGCGATCTTGGTTTCCGCCATCTTGCTGCGGCGGGCGATGAATTCCTCCATCTTGGCCTTGGCCTCGGCCATCATGCGCTCGGCTTCGGCACTGGCGCCCGCGATGATGGCGGCCGCTTCCTGCTCGGCCTCGCGTTGCTTGCGCTGATACTGGGCGAGCAGCGCCTGCGCCTCCTCCTTGAGCCGGAGCGCCTCGTCGAGCTCGCCTTTGATGCGATCGCGGCGCTGGTCGACAAATTTGACCATCATCTCGTGCGCGCCGAAATAAACGAGCACGCCCAGAAAGGTGACGAAGGCCACGGCCCCCCAGAATTCGGCGTCGAGCTCGAACATCTTTAGTCCTCAGCGCTTTAAAGCTTCGGCGACCGCGGCCGCGACGGCATCGCGGCTCGCTGGCGCGATGCCGATGAGCCGTTCGACGATCGCGGCGGCGGCCTCGGTCGCAATGCCGCGCACGTTGACCATCGCGGCCGTCTTGGTCTGCGCGATGCTGCTTTCCGCTTCGGCGATGCGGGTGTTGAGCGTCGCCTCAAGCGCCTTGCGTGCAGCCTCCGCCTCGGCGACCTGCCGGTGGCGGGCATCGTTGACCAGCGCCTGGGCGCGGGCGCGGGCCTCGGCCAGGGACTTTTCGTAGGCGGCGATCGCCGCGTCCGATTCGCCCTTGAGTCGCAGCGCTTCCGCGAGATCGCCTTCGATACGCCGGCGCCGCCGTTCCAGGATCGAGTCGACGCGCGGCAGCGCCACCCTCGCCATCAGCAGATACAGCGCCACGAAGGTCAAGGTCAGCCAAAGCAGCTGCGACGGAAAGGTCTGCCTGTCGAACGGCGGAAACGTATGAGCGCTCCCGCCTGCGGGGTGCTCGGTTGATGTGCCAAGTTGGTCAGCCATCGTGAGCTCCGAAGGTCAGGTTGTCCGCGTTGCCTCAGAAGACGAACAGAAGCAGCAATGCGATTGCCAGCGAAAAGATGCCGAGCGCCTCGGTCACCGCGAAGCCGATGAAGAGATTGGTGAACTGGCTCTGCGCGGCCGATGGATTGCGAATCGACGCCGCAAGATACTGACCGAAGATGGTGCCGACGCCGACACCGGCGCCGCCCATGCCGATACACGCGATGCCAGCGCCAATGAGTTTTGCTGCGGCCGGTTCCATGGAAATCTCCCTTTCGAGTCCGTCTGATGATCGAGCGTCAATGCCCGGGGTGAATCGCATCGTTGAGATAGATGCAGGTGAGAATGGCGAAGACATAGGCCTGCAGGAAAGCCACCAGCAATTCAAGGGCGGTGAGCGCGACCGTCATGCCGAATGGCAGGATCGCCCCGATCCAGCCGAGGACCCCGAACGTGCTCAGCATGGTCACGAAGCCGGCAAACACCTTCAGGGTGATGTGGCCGGCCAGGATATTGGCGAACAAGCGGAGGCTGTGGGAGACCGGACGCGTCAGGAACGAGAGCACCTCGATGGGGATCAACAGGGGCAGGATATAGAGTGGAGCGCCGCTCGGCACGAACAGCTTGAAGAAATGCAAGCCGTTCTTCCAGAGCCCGTAGACGATCACCGTCACGAACACCAACAAGGCGAGCGACACGGTGATGATGATCTGGGCCGTCACCGCGAACGTATATGGGATCAATCCGATGACATTTACGGTCAGGACGAACATGAAGAGCGAGAACACCAGCGGAAAAAACTTCATTCCCTCCGGTCCGGCGGCGTTTTGCAGCGTGTTGGCGACGAATTCGTAGGACATCTCGGCGACGCCCTGCAGCCGGCCCGGCACCATCGCCCGCGCCCTGGTGGCGCCGAGCATCAACAACGCGATGATGGCGAACGAGATCAGCATGAACAGCGCCGATTTCGTCCACGCGATCTCGACGCCTCCGATGTGCCCGAAGACGAAAAATTTGGTGATCTCGAATTGGTGAATGGGGTCCATGAAAGGGCAGGTCCTTAACGGGGTAGGTCCTCGTCGCCGCGCGGCCTTCGGGCCGGCGTGGTCATCTCATTTCTTCGACGCGGGCGGATCCAGGGTGTTGTGCGGGACCACGCCCGCGGCCCGCATCATATTGAGAACGCCCGCCGCAAAGCCACCCAGCAACAACACGATCATTCCCCACGGCGAGGTCCCGAGCAATCGGTCGATCAACCAACCGATGGCGGCGCCGACCAATATCCCGGCCACGAACTCGGCCGACAACCGCAAACCGCGGGCGAGCGCCGAGGGATCGGCATTCGCACCAGGACGAGGGTCATTTTCGGAAGCACGGTCGGATTTATGGTGGCCGAGCCGTTCGCCGAGTCGCTGCAACCTTGCGGAGAGCGCCGCCTCGTCGGCCGGTGGCTCGTCGCGATCATCGTCTCCGCGCGCTTGGGCCATGTGTGGACACATCTTGCATTCGAAACATCATGCAATCAACACGATGCTTCGAAACATCACGTATTCGATGCGTCCGACCAGGCAATAAACCCCAGCACGCTTCCAGCAAGATCGCGGCCGATCCGCCGCCCCCGAAGCCGCGCGGACCATACTGAGTGGGTTCGGCCAAGTCAAGAATCGCCCCATATTTGTTAAGCTATTGGAATCGTGTCGAAATCTGCTAATCGCCGGAGGCCCAAAAGGGGGCACCGGAAGGCTTTTCGGTGCATCGCAATATCGGCAAGGTTCTGTGCCGGCCGGCATGGTGGTAGTTTGCCTGCCGGCGAGCCGCGCCTGCGCGGGCGGGAAGCGAGGAGTGAGCCCATGATTCGTATCGGTCCGTTGCTGTTCGCCACCGCGGTTTCCGCGCTGCTTTGCGGTCCCGCGTCCGCGCAAGGCGCGCAGCCGGAGAACGAGGAAAGCCGGTTCAGCTTCTTCCGCGCCGAAGACGGCTACTTGCGGCTCGACGGTCGCACCGGGCAGGTTTCGCTCTGCACCCGGCGCCCGGCGGGCTGGCTCTGCCAGGCGTTGCCTGAAGAGCGGGCCGCCTTCGAGGCGGAGGTCGCGCGATTGCAGCTCGAGAACGCGGCCCTCAAGCAGGAGGTGCTCGCGCATGACCTGCCGCTGCCCGCAGGCGTCGGACCGGAGCGACCGCCGGCCACCGGCCAGCGCTCGCCGATCCATCGCGACGCCAATCAATTCATGAGCGTCATCGAGAACGTGTGGCGCCGGCTCGTCGCGATGATCGCGAACGCGCAGCGGGACCTGCTCAGCAAGTCGTGACGACACGGCATGGTGACGATGCTGCCCGGCCGCGCGAGCTGTCCGAATTGACCAGCATAACGGCGCCGATCGTGACCACCGCGACCCTCATCGTGCCCACGAGCGGACCGGGCTTCACCGAGATCACCGACGACGCGGCGCGCTTTGTCGCGGCTGCCGGAGCCAAGGATGGCGCGCTGCTGCTCTATCTGCGCCATACCTCGGCCTCCCTGGTCATCCAGGAAAACGCCGATCCGGATGTGCGCGCCGACCTCGCCACCGCGCTCGAGCGCCTGGTGCCGCCCGGCCAACGCTGGCGCCACGATAGTGAAGGTCCGGACGACATGCCTTCGCACGTCAAGACCATGCTGACCGGAGTGTCCCTGCATGTTCCGGTGCAGGACGGGGCCCTGCTGCTCGGCAACTGGCAGGGCATCTACCTAGCGGAGCACCGCATGCCCCGGCGCCGCCGCGAGGTCGTTCTGCAGTTCATCGGGGCTCGCCGCTGAGCGGCTCATGCCATGAATGTCCGCCATGCGTGCCCTGCGTCATCCTCATTTGACGACGCTATGCAGAAGCGGCATGCATCGCGCTCACCGCGGATGGTGGCATGTTTGGGCGTCCTGGGACACTTCCAGGATCACGCCTGCGCTCGGCTCGCGCCGGGGTTCGAAGCCGGTCGGCCGAAGCGGGCTTTCCGGCCGAAGCCGGCTTTCCGGCCGAAGCCGGCTTTCCGGCCGAATAGGCGACGAGCAACGGGGGGAGAGGCCGAGTGGTTTCCGGTTTCGATGAGACGGAAGCTGCTGCGCCGCGTTCGAGCCGCCCGAGCGTCCAACCCGATGTTTGACCTTCCCACCCGCCAGGACGTCCTGCCGGTCGCCGAGACGCTTCTCATCGCGGCTGCCGGTGGCATCGCCTTCACCCTTATCGGAGTGCCGGCAGGGCTCGTTTCCGGCTCGGTGCTGGCGGTCGCGACCGCGGCCCTCGCGAGGCGGCCCGTGCGGGTTCCGCTGTGGCTTGCGCGCGTATGCTTCGTTGTGATCGGCATGCTGCTGGGGGCCGTGGTCACGCCCGAAACCCTGGCCGGGATCACGACCTGGCCGGCCAGCGTGGCGCTCCTGACCGTATCGACGCTGTGCACGATGGTGGCCACCACCTGCTATCTGCGTTTTGCCCACGGCTGGGATCCGCTCTCGGCGCTGCTCGGTGCGAGCCCCGGAGCCATGGCCCAGGTGGTCGCGCTGGCGGCGGAATTCGATGCCGATATGCGTGGCGTCGCCATCGTGCAGACGATGCGGGTTCTGGTCGTCACGATCGGGGTGCCCGGAGGGCTGGCGCTGTTCGGCTTCGCGGCCGGCGGCGTGATCGCGGTGCCGGGGCCGGTCGGGGGCTCTTCGCTCGTGGAGCTGGCGATGATCGCGATCGCGTCGTCGCTGATGGCGTTCGCCATGGGACGGCTGCGCGTTCCTGGTGGCCTGTTGTTCGGTGCCATGGCGGGCTCCGCGGTGTTGCACGGCTCCGGCTACGTCCACGCGGTCTTGCCCTGGTGGGTCGGCAGCAGCGCCGTCATCATGCTCGGGGCGGTGGTGGGATCGCGATTTGCCAATGCCACTCCCAGAATGCTGTTGGACTATGTCGGTGCGGCACTCGGCTCTTCCGCCGTCGCGATCGCGGTGGCCTCGTTCTTCGTGTTGATCGTGGCCTATTTCCTGCCGTTCCGCCCGGCCGATGTGGCGATCGCGTTTGCGCCCGGCGCCCAGGATACGATGATGGTGCTCGCGCTCGCCCTTCACCTCGATCCGGTCTATGTCGGAGCGCATCAATTGGCGCGTTGGCTCGTCGTGACGTTCTCGGTCGCGCTGTCGGCGCGGTGGCTCGCGCGGCGCAAGGTCGCTCCGCAAGAAAGCCGGCCCCGGAAGCGGCCAGGGCAGGGGCCGCGTGACGGTTGAGGGCTGTGCCGTCGCGCTACTCGGCGGCGAGCGCGCGATCCTTGAGGGGAAGCCCAAGCCGTTCCCACACATCAACCAGCGCTTCGGCCAGCGTGTCGATCACCGCGTCCTCGTGGAAGGGCGTCGGCGTGATGCGCAGCCGTTCCGTCCCCTTCGACACGGTTGGGTAGTTGATGGGCTGGATATAGATTCCGTGATCGGACAGCAGGAGGTCGGTCGCCTCTTTGCATTTTTCGGCATTGCCGACGAAGATCGGCACGATGTGGGTCTCGTTCGGCATGACCGGCAGTCCGGCGGCCGCCAGCACTGCCTTGACGCGACCGGCGCGGTCCTGATGGCGTTGGCGCTCGAAGCTCGATGTCTTGAGATGGCGGATCGCCGCCGTGGCCGCCGCGCAGATCGCCGGCGGCAGCGCGGTGGTGAAGATGAAGCCTGGCGCATAGGAGCGCACCGCGTCGATCAGCGCGCCGCGCCCCGCGATATAGCCGCCCAGGCAACCGAACGCCTTGGCGAGCGTGCCCTCGATCACGTCGACACGCGCCATCACGCCCTGCAGCTCGGCCATGCCGCCGCCGCGCGGACCATACATGCCGACGGCGTGCACCTCGTCCAGATAGGTGAGCGCGCCATATTGCTGCGCGAGATCGCATATGTGCTTGATCGGCGAAAGGTCGCCGTCCATCGAATAGAGGCTCTCGAAGACGATGAGCTTGGGCTGCGCCGGATCGGCGGCTTTCAGCAGATCCTCGAGGTGCGCCATGTCGTTGTGCCGGAAGATCTGCTTTTGACATCCCGACTGGCGCACGCCCTCGATCATGGAATTGTGGTTGAAGGCGTCGGACAGGATCAGGCAGTTGGGAAGCAGCTTGGCGATGGTCGAGATGCCGGTTTCGTTCGACACGTAGCCCGAGGTGAAGACGAGTGCGCCCTCCTTGCCGTGCAGGTCGGCGAGCTCCTGCTCGAGTGCGACCAGGGGATGATTGGTGCCGGCGATGTTGCGGGTGCCGCCGGCGCCCGTGCCCATCCGGGTCGCGGTCTCCACCATCGCCCCGATCACCTTGGGGTGCTGGCCCATGCCCAGATAGTCGTTGGAGCACCAGACGATCACGTCACGGGGGCCGTTGGGGGAGTGCCAAATGGCGCGCGGAAAGCGACCGGCCAGACGCTCCAGGTCGGCAAAAACGCGATAGCGGCGCTCGTCCTTGAGCCGGGCGAGAGCGCCGGCGAAAAACACATCGTAATCCATGAAAACCTTCCCGGCGGTCCCACTGGAACTCTTCGGCGGCATTTTTAGAGGGGTTATGGCCCGTTTGTCGAGCCGATAATGGGGTGGTGAATTGCCGCGCAAACCCCGCAATGACGGTATTGGCGGGACCCAGGGCGGGCGGATCAGCCCCATGGCCAGGATTTCAGGCGACTTTGACGGTCCGGCCCGGCTCCCGCTGGCTCGTCGCTGCAAGCCACGGGCTCCAGGGCTCCGGCGGCACCAGCCCCTCGGTGACCCAGACCGGGACAATAACCCCGTCCTTGCCGATGCGGCCGATCATGACCGGCTTGTAGAGGTGATGGGTCTTGCCATCCATCTTTACCGTAAAGCCGCTCGGCGCCGCGATCTGGCGGCCGCCGAGCGCGGCCCGCACCTTGTCGACCTCGGTCGTGCCGGCCGCTTCGACCGCCTCGGTCCAGAGGTGGAAGCCGATCCAGGTGGCCTCCATCGAATCGTTGGTCATCGCCTTCGGCTGCCCGGTGAAGCGCCGCCAGTCGGCGATGAAGGCGCGGTTCTCTCTGCGATCGACGGCATGCAAGTAGCTCCACGCCACCATATGGCCCGTCATATTGGAGCGCATGAGTGCGGGCAGCTCGGCCTCGTTGATCGACAGCGACATCACCGGAATCGTCGCGGCGGTCACGCGCCGACGCGACAGCTCGCGGAAGAAATGCAGATTGGCGTCCCCGGTGATGGTCGCGATGATCGCCGCATGCTTGCTCTTGGCGAAGCGGCGAATGTCGTCGACCAGCGCTCGCCAGTCGGTGAAATCGGCCGGTACGTAGCGCTCCGCGATCATGTCGCCGGCAATGCCCAGCGACGCCAGGTAGCCCTTGAGCACCGCATTGGTGGTGCGCGAATAGATGTGGTCGGACCCGACCAGGAAGAAACGGCGATGGCCCAGCGTGCGCAGGTAATTGATGGCCGGCACCGCCTGTTGATGGGGGGTGGCCCCGGTATAGAAGATGTTCGGCGAGGATTCCTGGCCCTCGTACTGGCTCGGATAGAACAGCAGGTTGCCCTCGCCTTCGACGATCGGCAGCACTTCCTTGCGCGAGGCCGAGGTCCAACAGCCGAAGATCGCCGCCACCTTGTGCTCGGCGACGAGCTTGCGCGCCTGCTGGGCGTAGAGCTTCGGATCCGAGCCTGGGTTCATGATGATCGGCTCGATCGGACGGCCGAGCAGTCCGCCGCGCGCGTTCTTTTGCTCGATCAGCATGACCAGCAATTCCTGCAGCGGCCGCTCGCTCGCCGTCATGGTGCCGGACAAGGAGTGCAGGACGCCGATCTTGATGGAGCCGCCTTCGAGGTCGGAAAAATAGCGCGATACCGTGTCCACCAGCCATTGCGAGCGGCCGATCAGGTCTTCCGCGGTCCCCAGCACGGCATGGCCGGTGTCTTCGACCTGCGTGACGGCGGTACAGATCTCCGGCAGCACATTGGCGACAGTGCCGGCGACGCTTTCCGCGCGGTTGCCGATGCGATCGATCTCCACCGCCTGATGATCGAGGATGCCGGTGAGCCGGCGGTTGGTGTCGCTCATGCTGGTGACGCTCGAGGACACCGCCGCGATGGCGCTGACCGTCTGCTCGACGGCCTGCTGGATATCGCGAATCTGGGCCCCGATGTCGCCGGTCGCTTTGGCGGTCTGCTGCGCCAGCGACTTCACCTCGCCCGCCACCACCGCGAAGCCGCGGCCGGCGGCGCCCGCGCGGGCGGCCTCGATGGTGGCATTGAGCGCCAGCAGCGAGGTCTGGGCGGCGATCGACTCGATCAGCTTCACCACCATGCCGATGCGGTCGGCGGCGGCGGCGAGGCTGCGGACGGTGCGGTCGGTGCGCGCCAGGTCGTCGACCGTGCGGTCGGTCGCGTCCTTGGCGGCTGCCACCTCATTGCCGGAGCGCGCAATCAGGGCCAGGAGATCGCGCGCCGCGGCGCCGACCGCCTCCACATTGCGGGCAGCATCGGCCGCCGCATCGGCCGCGGAGGTCGTACGCAGGCGCATGTCCTGGCTGCGCGCCCCAAGGTCGGCGGCGGTGACCCGGATCTCCTCGCCGGCCTTGTCGAAGGCGGAGATCATCTCGTTGATCGCCGAACGGAATTGCTGCGTGATGAAGGTGTGGCCGGCAAAGTGCAGCTTGGATTCCGATTCACGGCTGCGATGGGCGACCGCGAGCGCATCGGCATCAATCAACGACTGGCGCATACGCTCGGCGGCCGCCGCCATCTCGGCGATGGGGCCGCGGCCGATCCGCTCGGGGAGGGCGGCATAACGGTCGCCGGAGGCGATCTGGGCGATGGGCTCGATGACCGAGCGCAGCCGGCGCTCGGCCCACCATGCCGCGGGCAGGCCGGCCGCGAGCGCTGCGGCAGCGGCCAGCGGCAGGCTCTCGGTGGCCCAGGCGGCCACAGCTGATGTCCCGGATGCGAGCAGGACGGGGAGCAATATCCACCCCGCGGGCGCTCGGCTTCGAATTTCAGATGTCATTTCGGATGGTTATTGGAGATTGCAGAAGCTTTGACGAAGCTGCGTGTTTTCGATTACCAAATCCTTTCGTGTGTTGCGCCGCAACGGGATAATTTATTGGCACTTCGTCTAAAATCTGTGCTGTTGCCCGCTGACTCGTGCCCGCCGACTTGAGAGGAATGCATCATGACTGAACGGACGGTGGGCTTCGCCAACGGCCTGACCAATTACGGCGACAGGGACTTCTCGCTCTATCTGCGCCGCTCCTTTGCGCTATCCATGGGCTATTCGCACGCGATGCTGGCCAAGCCCGTGGTCGGCATCGCCCATACCGCCTCTGGATTCAACAACTGCCATCGCCACTTCCCGGAGCTGCTTGAGGCGGTCAAACGCGGCGTCCTGGCGGCGGGCGCCCTGCCGGTCGAGTTCCCGACCATCTCGCTGGGCGAGGTCTTTCTCGAACCTACCAGCCTCAAATATCGCAACCTCATGTCGATGGACACCGAGGAGATGATCCGCGCGCAGCCCATGGACGCGGTCGTGCTCATGGGCGGCTGCGACAAGACCGTGCCGGCGCAGCTGATGGGGGCGGTTTCGGCCGGCCGCCCCGCCGTCATGCTGGTGGCGGGACCGATGATGACCGGCCGCCATCGCGGCGAGCGGCTCGGCGCCTGTACGGACTGCCGGCGCTTTTGGGCGCGCTACCGCGCCGGCGAGGTCTCGCAGAGCGAGATCATGGAGGTCGAGGGCCGGCTTGCGGTCACGGCCGGGACTTGCGCCGTGATGGGCACGGCCTCCACCATGGCGTGCGCGGCCGAGGCTCTCGGCATGATCCTGCCGGGCACCGCCGCTATCCCGGCCGTGCATGCGGATCGGCTGCGCGCCGCCGAGGCGACCGGTGCGGCCGCCGTCCGGCTCATCGGGTCCGATCTCACGCCCGACCGGATGATCAATGCCAAGTCGGTCGAAAATGCGCTGCGCGTCATCCTGGCGATCGGCGGCTCGACCAATGCGGTGATCCATCTGACCGCGATCGCGGGCCGCGCCGGCGTGAACGTGTCGCTGCAACGTTTCAACGAGCTGTCGGACTCCACGCCGCTGCTGGTCGACCTCAAGCCGGTCGGCAACGGCTACATGGAGGACTTCTTTGCGGCCGGCGGAATGGGTGTCTTGTTGCGCGAGCTCAAGCCGCTCCTGCATCTCGATTGCATGACGGTGACCGGAGAAACCCTGGGCGAGCGGCTGGTCTCCGACGGGAACCTTTGGATCGACCGTTCGATCATCGCGGCGCGCGAGCAACCGATCGAGGCGAGCGGCGGCATCATCGCGCTGTTCGGCAATCTCGCCCCCAAAGGCGCCATCTTCAAGCGCGCGGCCGCCGACGCCAAGCTGTTCGAGCATCAGGGCCGGGCGGTGGTTTTCTCCTCGCTGGCCGATCTCGCGGCCCGCATCGACGATCCCGCGCTCGATGTCACGCCGCAAGACGTCCTGGTGCTGCAGAATGCCGGCCCCCGCTCCGCGGCCGCGATGCCGGAAGCCGGCTATCTGCCGATCCCCAGGAAGCTCGCCCAGAGCGGC
>DASZKX010000014.1:0-4180 GCA_035552735.1 Xanthobacteraceae bacterium | reverse complement strand
AGGCGGTCACCTTGCCCATGTCGGTGGTCACAAGCCCGTTCAAGAACTTGCGGGCATCGATGCCGGCGACCTTGACCACGCCGCGATCGGTGAGATTCGTTGCCTTCATACCCGGTACCTGCCAGATGTTGCCCCGAAACGAAAGGCGCGTCGAAAGCTCCCGCGAGGAAGCCGGCGCGGGTGAGCCGCCTCCAGGTGGGTACACTCAAGGGTGGAAACTCGGCCATCGAGCACGCCAATTCGTGCTAGTGTACCATTGCCAGCCCCTGGGGGTGAGGCTCGGGAGTGGGGCGTTCCAATGAGTGGCGATTTCGTCTCGGTGCGCTTCCTTGCCGTCTGCGCATCGGAGCAAGACGGCGAGCTGCTGCGCCAGGGCGCCACGCACGCGGTCATTCCGGCCTATTTCACCCATGTAACCACGGTCGGGGCGGCGCGTGCCGCGCTCACCGAAGGCAATGTCGATATTGCGCTGCTCGATTCGACGATGGCGGAGCCGGAGCTGGACCGTCTCATCAAGGCGGTCGGCGCCGCTCGCAATCCGCCGGCGATCGTCATGCTCGCGCCGTCGAGCCGGGCAGCGGCCGACCTCCCCGCCGGCGTCGCCGCCATCGCGGTCAAGCCCGCCAGGCTCCCGGACGCCAAGGCGCTGATCGAAAGCTGCATGCGCCTGAAGCTGCCGAGCCGCGTTCTGGTGGTCGACGATTCGTCCACCGTACGCAGCATCGTGCGCAAGATACTCAGCGGGTGCCGCTTTCCGGTCGACACCTCCGAAGCCACCGACGGCATCGACGCCCTCAAGCAAATCGGCGCCGGCAATTTCGATTTCATCTTCCTCGACAACAACATGCCGGGATTGAATGGCATCGATGTGCTGTCGCAGTTCAAACGGCAGCATCCACGCATGGAGGTCGTGATGATGACCTCGGCGCCGGACGAAGCGCTCGCCGCGCGCGCCCAGGCTGCCGGGGCGGCCGGCTTCTTGAGGAAACCGTTCTATCCCGCTGACGTCGATGCGATTCTGTACGCCTTTCACGGCCTGCGGCCGCCAGCGACCTGATCGGGGTGTCGCGCGGAGCTACTCGCTGGCGAGGAAATAGCGCCACGTGCCGTCGGGCCCGATTCCGACCTGATAGAAGATGTAGCGGCCGCGCTCGAGCATCTGTTTGTAATCGGAGCCGGTGACCACCCGGAACAGCTCGACCTTCTGGACCGGCGTCAACGACCGGACCGGCAGGCGCGCGAAATAGGGCCACACATAGGTTTCCTGCGGCGTGCCGGCACCGATGCGCGCGGGTGGGGTCTCGAGGATGCCGATCAGGATCGACAGGATCTCGACGCCGTCGGAATCCGGATAGATCTCTCTCCAATAGGCGGCCGGATCCTGCTTTTGGGTGTGGGAGAAGACCGGCATGCCGCCGTTCGCCCGCATCAGGGCCATGAGCGTCTGCAGATCGCCGGTGTGGGCTGCGGCCAGGATGCGATCCCGCATGCGCACCACTGCCGGCGGCAGATGCGAAAGATCGGCGGCGATTTCCGGAGTGGCCGCGCCCGGCGCCAAAGCCGGAGTTTCGCCGGCCGCGGCCGGCCGCTCGACCGGGGACCCAATGGGGCTGCCATCGCGGGCCGGCGGAACGAACTGGTTGGTGCTCGGCGGCGCGGCGGCTGCAGGGGGCTTGATCGTCTCGGTGCGGACCTTGAGCTGGGCCAGCGCGCTGTGGCTTCCGGCGAGAACGCAAAGCATCGCGCCGAGCACCATCGCGCCGCGCGCGATGAGGCGCGTCGCGGCCGACCGGGCAGTGATGAAGGCGTGCAGCGGCATGGCTTGACGAGCGGGCTCGACGTCCGGGCTTGGCATCCGAATCAGCAGGATCACAGCGTATCACACGCGCTGCGCCCCCTGATCGGTGAGGCCGGGCGAATGCCCGTCACGCCGTCATCGCGACATGCAAGGCTTGAAACGAGCGCCGGGTCTCTATTGGCGCGCGATTGGCAAGGAGAATTCGCCGTTGCGGATGCGCAACGCGAGGCCCTCGGCGAATTCCGCGGCTGCTTCCTCGCCATAGGTTGCGACAAATTCGGCAAAGGCCGCGAATAGGCACGCCTGCGCCAGGCAGTCGCCATCGACGCCCTCGATGCGCGCCTCTGCCCAGGCCTCGTGCAAATAGCCGAACGCAACTCTCTTCTGCTCGTGTTCCGGAACGCATGCCGGAGCCTGGATCGCCTGCGTGGTCATGCCGAACATTCGATGTGGTGGGAGAGACGCCGGAGAGCCCCGGTCCCGCGTGGATGTAGGATCAAATTAACATGTGCTCGGCGCTTGCCTAGCCACAACTTTAGGAAGGGTTAACGCGGGTCAATTTGCATACCGGGCGGTCACTTCGCGGGCGATCTTCGAGCCCTCGTCGAGGTAGCGGCGGATGACCAGATCGGCCGCTGGCGTGCAGGTGCGATAGCTCTGCTGAAAGATCCGGAAGCCGCGGTTGAAGCTCGCCACCATGCGGGCGCGGCGATCGCCGTTGGGGGCCTCGGCGTCGACCAGGGCCAGCATCTCGTTGCGCCACTTCTGCCCCTCGTTGGCGCCGCAGATGCCGCGCAGGTAATGCAGCGCGCCCAGGATCTCGGCGAGCCGCTGAAGCGTGGCGTCATAGGGCGCGGCCGGCTCCTGCGCCCAAGCGGGTGTCAATGCGGGTGTCAATGCGGGCGTGCTCGCCGTCAGGAGGCCGACCAGAGCGAGGATCACTAGGCGTCGCGCCATGATGCGTCGGGAGGATGCGTCGCGTTGATGGGTCGGTTCGGGATAGGCCGGGGCGCCGCGCCTGGCAAGCCGCTTGCCTGGCAAGCCGCTTGCCTGACAAGCCGCTTGCTCGACAAGCCGCCGCGATCATGCCTTCATGATTGTGGGATCAAGCCGCCGGAAAAGTGGCGATGATGTGCGCGTGATGAGGTCGCGCTCACGCGCGTGCGCCCAAGAGCCGAAACGCCGCCGCCACGATCTCGGCAAGACCCGGCGTGGTCGGCAGCCCGGCGAGTTCCGGGGGGTGCAGCCAGCGCGCCTCGGAGAGCTCCTCGTTCAGGCAGGGCTCACCGGCGAGCCAGCGCGCCGCAAAGGGAAGAATGACGAAGTGGCGCTCGACCCGGTCGTCGCGGTCGCGCGTGATGGTTTCGCGAAAACCGGCGAGGCCGACGGGCTCGATCGTCAGGCTCGTTTCCTCCCGCACCTCGCGCGTGACCGCCTGCATCAGGGTCTCGCCGATCTCGACCACGCCGCCCGGCAGGCTGAACAGGCCGTCGGCGGGCGCCCGCGCCCGCCGCACCACCAGGACCTGGCCGGCCCGCACGATGGCGGCGCTCACCGCGAGAAATGGCCGCTCCGGATAGGATCTTGCATCCGCCACGATTATCTACGCTCCAGAGTCGGCTTGGGCGCGGCCGGCTCAATCGCGGAAGCAATGTCGCTCGATAAAGTCTTGTGCGCTATGGTTAATGCGGCCTTAATCCGGCGGTCGAGCCTGGGGGGAAACGGAGGGTCCAAATGTGCGGACGCTATTCCATCACCACCGCGCCCGAGGCCATGCGGCAGCTGTTCAGCTATCCGGAGCAGCCGAATTTTCCGCCGCGCTACAATATCGCCCCAACCCAGCCGGTGCCGATCGTGCGCCTCGATCGAGGCAAGCGGCAATTTGCCCTGGTGCGCTGGGGGCTTATTCCGTCCTGGGTGAAGGACCCCAAGAGGTTCGCGCTCTTGCATGTGGCGCGCGGCGAATCCGTGAATGAGAAGCCGGCCTTTCGCAACGCCATGAAGCGGCGGCGCTGCCTGGTGCCGGCCGACGGATTTTACGAGTGGACTGAGCACGGCGAGCGCAAGCGGCCGTTCTTCATCCGGCAGAAATCCGGGGGACCGATCGCCTTCGCGGGCCTGTGGGAGACTTGGGAAGGACCGAACGGGGAGGAGCTCGACAGCGTCGCCATCATCACCACGCCGGCCAACCGCCTGCTCGGCGCGATCTCCGAGCGCATGCCGGCGATCCTGCCGCCCGCCGCCTTCGATTTGTGGCTGGACTGCGCCGCGCTCGATGCCCAGACCGCGGCCGCGTTCCTGGTGCCGGCGCCCGAGGCTTTGCTCGAAGCCTATCCGGTCTCCACCGCGGTCAACCGCACCGCCAACGACGGGCCCGAGCTG
>DASZKX010000013.1:0-4913 GCA_035552735.1 Xanthobacteraceae bacterium | reverse complement strand
TGGGCATTCCGCGCGGCCGCGATATCGGGGCGCGCTATCTGCGCGACTTCGTCGAGGAGATGAAAGCGACGGGATTCGTTGCCGAAGCACTCGCGCGCAGCAACCAGCCGGACGCCAGCGTGGCACCGCCGGCGGAGAATTGTGCCGCGGCCGCCGCACGCTCAGAAGGTTGACCCCGCCGTCCTATCCGCGAGACCGGCTCTCGGGCGCCGAGCGTGCTGAACCCGGCGGTGAGCCGCCACGACCAATGACCGAGAGTAGCTTCAACCGCGGAGAGCTTCCATGTCGCCGGCTTTCATCCTTCCCTCAAGCCCCAGGGCTTCCTGGTCCGCAGTCGCGGCGAGCCTACGCCAACAGGCCCGTGTGGCCGCCGTCGCCGTATTGCTCGGTGCCGGCGCGCTCGTCGGCCTGGCGGCAGTCGATACCGGAACTGCACGGGCCCAAGGCGGGCCCGCGCCCGCAATCCTGATCGACGGCAACGCCGTGGTCACCGGGTTCTCCGGCACGCAGCCGCCCCTGCCGTTTCCCCCCGCCGTGGCGGATCAGGCCGGGATCGATCTCAACGGTCCGGCCGCGCGGATCGTGGATCTGCAGACGCCGGGGGCGCCGCCGCAGGCGCAGCTCTTGACCGCGCCCAAGCCCTTCACGGTGGTGGCGGGCCAGGTCGGGCAAGTGTTCGCGGTCGCGCTCGACGGCGCGACGCCGCCCAACATCTATCTGGCGGCGACCTCGTCCTACGGCTTGCCGATCGTGGTGTCGGGTCCGGGCGGCGCGCCGATGCGCGCCAACCAGGGCGGCCCCAACGTGAGCTTCATGCCGGGTTTGTTTGGGCCGACTTCGGCTGGCGGCGGCCCCGGCTCGATCTGGCGCGTCGACGGCGTGACCGGCGAGGTGCGCCTGTTCGCCAATGTCAGCCTCGATGGCGTGGAGAATTCGGGTCCCGCGCTCGGCGGGCTCGCCTTCGATGCCGGCTCGGACACGCTGTTCGTCTCCGACCGGGAGACCGGCATGATCCACCGCTTCGGCCTCGACGGCCGCGAGCGTGGACGCTTCGATCAAGGCGTGCAAGGCCGCATGGCGGCGGGCCTGCCGCCGGTGGCGTACGATCCGGCCACGCGTCTGGATATCAGCAATCCGCAATTCCAGCCGGACGATCCGTCGACCTGGGGCTATGCGCCGGTCGGGCGGCAGATCTATGGTCTCGCCGTGCGGTCCGGGCGGCTCTATTACGCGGTCGCCGACGGGCTGGAGATCTGGTCGGTCGCGATCTCGCCGGATGGGACGTTCGGCGCCGATCCGCGCCGGGAGATCCAGGTGTCACCGTGGGACGGCGGCAGCGAGATCTCCAAGATCACGTTCGACAATCCCGGCCGCATGCTGCTCGCCGAGCGGCCGGGGCCGACCGGCGCCTATGATTTCGGCGCCCTGGCGAAGCCCGGCGTCGGCCGCGTGCTGCGCTATCGCAGCGTGCCGGCGGCCGGCGGCGGCAGCACTTGGTCCCCCGAGCCGGACGAGTATGCGATCGGATTCGCGGATCAGATGCGCAACGGCAATGGCGGCATCGCCATCGGCTACGGCTACAGCCCGAACGGCCAGATCGACCGTGCCGCCTGCAGCGCGTTCCTGTGGAGCACCGGCGAGCAATTGCGCAAGGCCATGGATCCGGCGCTCATGACGCGGCTGGCCGCGAGCGGCCCCGCGATCGTGGACGGCCTGCAGGGCAATGCGCTCGCGCTCGTGCGTCCCGCCAATGTGCCGCCATTGCAGAGCTACTTCGTGGACTACGATGATCAGTTCAGCGACGACAGCGCGCGCGGCCATCTCGGCGACGTCGCGATCTGGCGCATCTGCGGTCAGGCGCTGGCGCCGGTGCCGCTGGGCGTGCCGTTCGGGCTGATTGGCGGTGGTGGCGGCGGCGGCTTCTGTCGCGACGGCGAGATCAGGCTGCGCGACGGCCAGTGCTGCGACCGCCGCGACGTGCGCGACGGACGTTGCGGCTGCCCGCCCGACTCGATCAGGCTGCCCAACGGCCAGTGCTGCGACCGCCGCGAGGTGCGCGACGGACGCTGCGGCTGCCCGCCCGACTCGATCAGGCTGCCCAACGGCCAGTGCTGCGACCGCCGCGAAGTGCGCGACGGACGCTGCGGCTGCCCGCCCGACTCGATCAGGCTGCCCAACGGCCAGTGCTGCGACCGCCGCGAAGTGCGCGACGGGAAATGCAACAGCTGCCCGCCCGACTCGATCAGGCTGCCCAATGGCCAATGTTGCGACCGCCGCGAAGTGCGCGACGGGAAATGCCAGCCGCCCAACACTTGCCCGCCCGGCCAGATCAAGCTGTCCGACGGCCAGTGCTGCGATCGCCAAAACGTGCGGGGCGGAAGGTGCCAGCCGCCGCCGCAAAACAACTGCCCGCGGGGCGAGATCAAGGCGTCCAATGGCCAATGCTGTCCGCCCGAGAACATCCACGACGGACGCTGCGTGGAGATACTCAAGGAGACTCGGCCCCCGCTGCGGCACCTGAAAGTGTACGAACCGCGTGAGCCGATTCACCATGTGACTACGTTCCACACGCGGATCCCCACCGGGATCATCGTGGGGCCGCGCACGCCCTCCTCGGGGGGACGCGGGACGATCTCCCTGCCGCGTTCCGGTGGAGGCAGCCGGAAACTCCGCTGAGGCTCGATACCCGGGCATCGCCGCCGGGCAACCGGCAGCGCGCCCGGCAGGCAGCAGCAAACTCTCGAAACGGGCGAAGCCGCGCACCGGCTTCGCCCGTCACCTTTTCAGGAGATAGCGGCGCGTCGACCTACGTTTTTAGCTTTAGTTATTTCGGAACGAAATTGACGGGCGCGGCGTAGGATGATTTGAGCCTCGCAAAGCCCCTCCCCTCGAATTGGCGTGATCGAGATGACCGAGCAGGATCTGGAAACCATCCGAACGGCGGTTCAGCTGCTCGAAAACGCGAGCCTGGCGGCGCGCCTGAGCGATATCGTCGGCAAGCCGATCGAGCTCATCGGCCAGGCGCTGCCGCAAGGCGCCTCGCAGGCCATCGCGGCCGCCACGACCAAAGGCCTGAACGCGGCGCTGAAAGTGGCGCTGAGCACGCTGCAGAACCGGCCGGAAGCCGCGTCGCGCCTTTTGCACAAAGCCTTGGCGACCGCCTCGGGCGCCATCGGCGGCAGCCTCGGCCTGGTGACGGCCCCGCTCGAGATTCCGATCTCCACCATCATCATGTTGCGCTCGATCGCCGATATCGCGCGCAGCGAGGGCGAGAACCTGGCGGATCCGGATGCTGCGCTCTCCTGCGTGCAGGTGTTCGCGCTGGGCGCCAGGGCCGCTGCGGCCGACGCTGCCGAGGGCGGCTATTTCGTGGTGCGCGGCATGCTGGCAAAATCCATTTCCGAGGCGGCACGCTTCATAACGGAGCGCGGCATCGTTGAGGAAGGCGCTCCCCTCCTGGTTCGCTTCATTGCGCAGGTCGCAGCGCGTTTCGGCGTGGTGGTCAGCCAGAAGCTCGCGGCCCAAACGCTCCCCGTGGTCGGCGCGCTCGGCGGCGCGGCCGTCAACTACGCCTTCATCGATCATTTTCAGGATGTGGCCCGCGGCCATTTTGCGATCCGCCGGCTCGAGCGCGCCTATGGCAAGGAGGCCGTGCGGGCGCAATACGAGCAGTTTCGCGATGAATCCAAGACGGCCGCGTCGTTGGTCGATGGGTCGCATTAAGGTGCAGGCTGCCCTCCAACGGAAAACCCCGCTTAAGGGCGGGGTTTCCAGACGGGAAAGCGGGGCTGGGGGGCTTGGGGCGTCCCCGTCCGAGCCCACAACCGATGGGGGGCGGCTTCGGTTCCGGCGGCGCCCGATTCTTTTTGACCTCCTCGGCGCGGCTCCCCGGCGGCGGCCGCTATTGAAGCACTTCGTCGGCGCTCGCCAGCATGGCCGGCGGGATCTCGAGGTTTTGCGTTCGCGCGGTGGTGATGTTGACCGTCAGCTTGAATTTGATCGAGTTCACCACCGGCAGGTCGGCCGGCTTGTCGCCCTTGAGAATACGGCCCACATAGACACCGACCTGATGATAGCCTTCGGTGATGCTGATGCCGTAGCTCATCAAACCGCCGGCCGCCACATAGGCGCGTGACGAATAGATGGTCGGCAACGCGTAGTGGTCCGCCAGCGCGACGATCTTGTCACGCCATTCGAGGAAGAACAGATCGTTGCCGACCAGAAGCGCATCGGCGTGCTGCTGGACCAGCGTCGCGAACGGCTGGTCGAAGCCGCTGTCCTTGTTGACGTTGATGACGAGCGTGCGCACCCCGGTGGCGCGTGCGGCCGCCTCGATCCCGGCCTTCGTTCCCGAATTCGGATTGCTCGGATTGACGAACACGGCGACGGTTGCCGCCTTGGGTATCAGGTCGCGAACCAGATTCAGCTGATTTTGTCCGAGCGCCTGGGCATTGAGGCTGACGCCTGTCAGGTTGGCGCCCGGTCGGTTGAGGTTGTCGACCAGACCGGCCGCGACCGGATCGCCGCCGATCTCGAAGACGGTCGGAATGGTGGAGGTCGCCTGCTTGACGGCCAGCGCGCAGGCGGTGCTGCCGGTCGCCGCGATCACGGCCACCGGCCGACGGATCAGATCGGCGGCCAGACGGGGCAGCTGATAGTCCTGGAACTCCGCCCAGCGAAACTCGATCGCCACATTCTTGCGCTCGACATAGCCGACCTCGCTCAGGCCCTGGCGAAACGCCGCCGCACGCTGGAGGGTGGGGTCGGGCTTGGTGCTGTTGAGGAAGCCGACGACCGGGACGGCCGGCTCTTGTGCGCGCGCCAAAAGCGGCCAAGCGGTGGCCGCGCCGCCGAGAAGAGTGATGAACTCACGCCGCCGCATATCGATCTCCCGGATGTCCTCCGGCGCCGGA
>DASZKX010000012.1:0-9448 GCA_035552735.1 Xanthobacteraceae bacterium | reverse complement strand
CCTGGTCTTCGGCGGGTTGGGCATGGGCACCATGTATCCGACCACGACCGTGATCATCCAGAACGCCGTGCTGCCGCACCAGCTCGGCACCGCGACCGGCACGTTGAACTTCTTCCGCCAGCTCGGCGGTGCCATCGTGGTCGCGGTCTTCGGCGCCATCGTGCTCGGCGGCTTCGATGTCCATGCCTCCGGTGCCATCGTGTTGGAGCGACTCTCCGGCGCCGCCGACGCGGCCGATTTCGCCAACCAGTTCCGCTTGGTCTTCATCGCGGCGGCGAGCTTTCTGGCCGCCGCCTTCATCGCCGTCCTCTGTATCGTCGAGCGACCGTTGCGCGGCCCCTCGGCCCGGCCGCAATCCGCGCCCGCCGCCGCCGAATAGGCCTGCGCTGCGCGCTGCGGTCACGTCGAAACGATCGAGCCGGACGAAGCCGCCCGGCTCGCATTCAAATCCGCAAGGAGTGCGTGCAGGATCGGCCCTATCGTTGTCCATCGCGGCTCTGCCGACGGCTGCGGACGTTGGTGCTGCGCCGCAGCATAGGTAGCGCTGGCAACTGCTTACGGAAATGTATCCCAGCTGACGAACGTGGGTAATGTTCACGGATCATTTCTTCACGAAAACGCGGAGATTTCACAGGGCCACCAGGAGCGATCGTCCTCAGAGCGAGTCGGCGGCTGGGGCATTTGCAGCGCCGCAGACCGCCACGCGGAGGCGATCGCAAGCCACGATTGGGCGCTTGTGACTGGTCCCAAGAACGCCGAAGCCCTCCACAATCGCGGCAACGCTTTGCTCGCGCAAAGACGTTATGAAGAAGCGCTCATAAGCTACGAGGAGGCCCTCGCGCTTCATCCGAACCATGTCTCGGCTCTTCACGGCCGCGGGATCGCGTTGCGCAACCTCAGGCGTCCGGCCGAAGCCCTGACGAGCCATGACCGCGCGCTCGCGATCCGTCCCAACGACGCCGAAGGCCTTTTCGTTCGCGGCAACGCTTTGGTGGCGCTGAAGCGTCACGAGGAAGCGCTCATCAGCTACGACAAGGCGCTCGCGATTCATCCGAATTATGTCGCGGCACTTCACGCTCGCGGGGCCGCCTTGCGCAACCTGATGCGCCCCGCGGAGGCGCTGGCAAGCCATGATCGGGCGCTGGCATTTCGTCCCAATGACGCCGAAGGCCTGTTGCATCGCGGTCTCGCGCTTCGCGGCCTCAAACGCCCCGCGGAGGCGCTTGCGAGCTACGACCGGACGCTTGCGATCCATCCGGGCCACGTCGCGGCTCTGCACAATCGTGGTGTCGCGCTTCGAGACCTCGGGCGCCCTGCGGAGGCGTTGGCGAGCCATGACCGGGCGCTCGCGATTCGCCCCGACGACGGCGAAGGCCTCTACGATCGCGGCGCCGTCTTGTTCGAGCTCGGGCGCCATGAGGAAGCGCGTGCCGCCTACGACAAGGCGATCGCGCTCATGCCCGATTGTGCCGAGGCCCTCAACAATCGCGGCAACGCCCTGTTCGAGCTGAAGCGCTATGAGGAAGCGCTTGCCGACTACGACAAGGCGCTCGCCCTCAAGCCCGATTTTGCCGAAACTTTCAACAATCGCGGGAACGCCTTGTTCGAGCTGAAGCGTCATGAGGAAGCGCTCATCAGCTACGACCGGGCGCTCGCGATCCGTCCCGACTACGTTGAGGCCCTTCACAGTCGCGGCATCATCGTGTTTCGGAGCTTCAATCGCCCCGCGGAGGCGCTGGCGAGCCATGATCGGGCGCTCGCGCTTCGCCCCGACGACGCCGAAGGCCTCTACCATCGCGGCGTCGTTCTGTTCGCGCTAAGGCGCTTCGAGGAGGCGCTCGCCGCCTATGACAAGGCGATTGCTCTTGATCCAAGTGATCCCGAAGTCGCCAAAAGCCGCGGCACGGTGCTGGGGATGCTGAAGCGACCCGAGGAGGCGATCGCGTCCTATCGTCGAGCGCTCGAGAACGGAGGGGATCCGCGAGAGATCGAATATCTCTTGGCGGGCCTTGGCGCCGCCCCGTCGCCGATCACGGCTCCGAAGGAATTCATCACCGAGCTCTTCGATCAGTGCGCCGACAAGTTCGATGAGCGTCTGGCGGGCACGTTGAAATATCAGGCTCCGAATTTGATATCGGATGCAATCGCCCGCTTTGTGTCTTCTGGCAATCTTGACATTCTGGACCTGGGCTGCGGCACCGGTCTGGTCGGCGAACGGGTCCGTCCGCTCGCTCGAACGTTGACCGGCGTGGACCTGTCTCCCAACATGCTGGAACAAGCGCGCAAGCGGCAGATCTACGACCGGCTCGTCTGCGGTGATTTGACCGACTTTCTGCAGGCGCAAGCCGGCGCGTTCGACCTCGTCGTCGCAGGCGATGTGTTCATCTATATCGGAGACTTGTCCAAGGTGTTCCAGGGAGTCAGCAGGGCGCTGAGAGAGGGTGGCATCTTCAGCTTTTCGGTCGAGGTGAGCGACGAAGAGGACTTCGTCTTGGGAGCCAGCCTCCGCTATGCGCACGCGATCGGCTATCTTCAAAGGCTTGCGCGTGACAGCGATCTCGCCTTGGAAAGCAACGAGCCGGGAATCATCCGGCAAGAGGGAGGAGTGGACGTGAACGGTCGAGTGCTCGTCATGCGGGCACGTGCTCGAGCTTGAAAAAACTCTCCCCCGCTTGCGGCCGCAAGCGGGGGAGGGTGTTCGTCCGAATGGATCGCGGCGGCGTCCGCGCGGTGGCCGGCCTTATGGCCCGGCTTGTGCCTTGAGGCCCTGCAGATCCGCCTCGCTGCGGAATGACATCACCGCGACCTTGCTGGTGCGCGAATAGGGCAGCACCACCTCCATCTTGCCGTCGCGCTCGAGCAGCGAGATGTAGCGTGCCTCAGTGCCGCGCGTGGGTAGGTCGAAGGTCGTCCATTTGTTGCTGGCCGGATCGAACCTCATGATCGCGTCCGAGGTCCAGAGGTTGAGCCAGGCATTGTGGCCGCTGTCGACCGCAACATGGTAGGGTTGCATGACGCCGGGACCCGGCAGCGGCACGAACGAGGTCGCCATGGTGTGGATGTCGATCTTGGCGAGCGTGCCGCCCCAGGAGTTTCCGACCCAGAGGACGTCGCCGTTCTTGTCGCTGCCCATCCGGCGCGGGCCCTCGTTCCAGGGAACCGGCTGGTTGAAGTCCGCCGGCGCATATTTCTCGTAGAACGTGCGCTGCTCGTCGCTGATGAGGTCCTTGTCCATCACCACGCGCGGCAGCTTGAGCTCCGAGGCCTGGCCGGTCTTGGCGTCGGCGTGGCCGATGATGTCGAGGGTCATTTCCGCCCACCAGCCGTTGCCCTCGCGGTCGCCGGCCGCCCCGTAGGTCGTGCCGGTGCCGTTCGGGGTCTTGTAGGTGAGCGACTTGTATTCGGTGAAGGTCTCGGTCGCGGGGTCGAAGCGCAAGGCGCCTTCCGCCGACGACACCCAGATCTTGCCCTTGCCGTCGAAGTCGACGGTGGTGGCGCCGCCGGTCCCGGCGATGCCGTTGGGCGGCTGGAAGACCTGGATCTGCTCGGTCTTGGGATCGAGCCGGCCCAGGCTGCCCTTGCCCGGATTGACGTTGAACCAGATGATCCCGTTGGGATCGCGGGTCATGCCGTGGGTATTGGCGGCCATGCCGTTCTGGCCGTTCACCTTGAACATCTTGACGGCACCGGTCTGCGCGTCGATGCGGCCGATCGAGGTGGTGTGATTTGGCACATTGGAGGTGAACCAGATGTTGCCGTCGAGATCGGCCCACGAATCATGGACCAGCGAGCCGGCGCGCGAGGGCGTTCCCTGCGACCAGTCGCTGCCGTCGTTGAGCTGATACTTGGCCGGCATGCCGGCGTCCGTCTGCACCGGAACGTCGTATTCCTTGTACACGACGCGGGCGGCCTCGCCGGTGGGACGCGGCCGCAGCTTGAACTTCATCGAGGTCTCGCCCGGTCCGCGCGCCCGCGCCAGATAGGCCGCCAGCTCCTTCTGATTGAAGTCGAGAACGCCGTTGACCCGATCGGGGCCGAGATACACGCCCGAGACGTTGACGTGCTTCATCAGCTCGATGATGGCGCTCCAGCCGGCGGCATCGAACTTGTGCTGCAGCGGATAGTTCGGGGTGTGGCAGCCGGTGCAGTTGTTGTGCACGATGCTCTTCAGGCGTGCGTCGTCCGGGGTCTCGTCGGGCAGCGATGCGAGGACCAGATCGCCCGGCAATTGCCGCTCGAACTCGGCGAGCGTGCCAAGCTTGAAATCCTGATGCCTGGCGGCGGTGAGATCGACCTCGTCCTTGGCGGTCGCGAACGTCAGCGCCTGCGCCCAGACCCGGTATTTGCCGGCCGGCAGCGGCGGGAAATAATAGTTGCCGCCTTCGTCGGTGAAGACCGTGGTGGTAATGGTCGCGCCTTCCGCCTTGGCGGAGACCGTGACGCCGGCGAGCTTCTCGCCCGCCGCGGACGTGATCGACCCGCTCAGCAGCGCGTCTGCCGCCTGCGCGGACAACGGGATGAACGCGGTCGCCGCCAATCCGGCCGCCGCGATCGCGGACAGGGTGAAACGCTTTGCCCGTCTGAAGCTGTCTGCATCTTTCATGTCATTCTCCCTTCGGGTGCCGATCCGCTCAACGCGCCGCCGGCGCGGGTGGATTCGGGGCTGGCACGGTTTTCAGGAACGCGACGATCGCAGCGATCTGGGTAGGCTCGAACTGAAATCGGAAACCGGGCATGCGCGAGGTTCCGGTGCTGATGAACTCGCGCATCACGTCCTCTTGGCCGCCGAGCGAGTTCTTGGAAAGGACCGGCCCATATTGCCCGCTCGTGATTTGCGGCTTGGTGTGGCAGACGACGCAGGATTGATAGAACAGCCTTTGGCCGAGCTTCTGCTGGTCGTTGAGCGACGTAGCGGTGTCGGCAGGTTGCGCCCATGCGCCATGCGGCAGGGTAAGCACGAGGAGCGCGATGCCGACGCCACGAATCATCTCAAATCCTCCCGGATGCACGAGCCCTTGAGCCGGGCTCGCTGGATCAGCTCTTGAGGCAAGCTCTTGACCCGACGTCGAAACCGGGCGCCGGGCGAGCGGCTTTGAGCCGAACGCTTCCAGACCGAACGCTTCCAGACCAAATGCTTGCAACCGAACTTTCACGCAATGCTACGCCGCAACCGGGATCGAAGGAAGGGGCTTGCGGGCGTTACGGCCCGACCCCCAGCGTCTCGTCCTTGGGCAGCTTTCTGGCGTCCCGCGACATCTCGAGGCAGACCAGCAATTCCGTATAGGTCGGGGCGCCGCCGGTCGTCGACAGGCGGGTGCAAAGGCTGCGGTCCGCGGGCGCGAACCCGCTCCATTCCTTGACCAGCTGCTCGCGCGCGCCCTTCTCGTCATCGAGGCAGACCGAAAGGTCCTGCTTGATCCCGATGTTCCCGGCCGCGGCTTGCCGGCAGCTCGGCTCGACATTGAACGTCGGAACCGGATCCGCCACCGCAATCGTCAAATGCGCACCAATCAACAGGACCGGAATCATGGTGATCTCCTCTGCGCGGTCTTGATCAGTCAGCAGGGAAACGCCTGGCGCCGGGTTCCGGTTGCATGCGAGGTCGATGCGCGATGAGAGGGGTCGGCAGCTCCGATGAGGCATCGGAGCTGCCGTTCCGGATAGCTGGTATCGGGGGGGTCGGGGCGCTATCCGGATTGCATCCTGTTTAGCGCAAAGCGCGCGCCCCGGCACCAGCGCGCGCGGATTTGTTGGTGCTTAACCTTTGCACTTAACGTTAAGGATTTGGTTGAAGGCGTCGCCTCAATGCGACGCGCAATACGCCACCATGGCGTCACTGTTGCCGATGCCGCAGGACACGCTGCGATCGCCGGTCAGCGTCGCGGGCGCCTGCTTGGGACAGACGGCGTTGAGCGCCGTCTCGTTCTGTTCGCAGGTCACGGCGCAGATTTGACCGGCCGAGCAGGCTTGCCGCACCCGCCGGATCTCGAGTCCCACAACCCCTGCTTCCCCCCGCGGTCCCGGCGGGCCGGCTTCGCCGCGTGGGCCCACAGGGCCTTGCGCCCCCTGTGCGCCCTGCACGCCTGGCGGCCCGGCAAGGCCCGCCTCGCCGCGTGGGCCGGCAGATCCTTGTGGCCCGTCCGGTCCTTGCACGCCCGGCGCGCCTTGCGGTCCGGTGGCGCCCGCCGGTCCGGGTGCGCCGGCCGCGCCCGCTTCACCCTGAGCCCCGCTCGCGGCGCAATTCGCCACAATGGCCTTGCGTTCGCTGTTGCCGGATTTGAGCGTCACGGCGCAGTTCATCGGATAGTAGGCGAGGCGAAACGCGAAGCGGCCGTCGCGATTGCTGCTGGTGGTGAAGCGGTCGTCGGCGGATACCACCGCGCGCGGGCTTTGGGTTTGTCCCGCGATGAACAGCGTGCCCGCCTGGATGACGGCGGCGCTCAGGCTGATGCCGGCGCGACCGCGGCCATTTCCGGGCTCTCGACGCCGCTTGGCTTCGTGAAGCTTTGCTTGGTGACGCTTTGCTTGGTGAAGCGTGGCATCTTGATGGCGGTTCTGCGGATTGTGAGGGGATGAATGGCGGTGCAGATATTTGTTCTCGGCGAGCGCCGTCTCATTGGCCATCAGGCACGACAAGACGACGATGAACGCAACCAACACAACACGCATGACCATCCCTCCCACGTTGGGGCCACCTTGGTGTCCGAAACTTGGGAGAAATATGACCAGCACGTGGTTGTGCACCTTTCATCGGCACGCTGGGGCCGGCAGCGTGGATCAGGTTCGCGGCCGCGGAATACGGGTGAGTCCGAATGACCGGTAGCCGCATAAGCCCGGGGGGTTGCAACCGGGACTAGAGCTTGTTCATGCCCGGTTCACCCGCGCGTACCTATGAAGCTGGATCGTGCTTGTGTTTTCCAACCCGGACACCAGCCCCAAAGCCCGTATGCGACCCGCACACGGGCCGGAATCAGTGGCGACACCACGCTCCATGCCGAGCTCGATGCGCAGGCAAACGTTCAACTCCGTGCTCGAGTCCGGGCGCAGGGCCCAGCACGAGTCCGCCTACAGATCTGCTTTCAAATCCTGGGCGGCGGCCGGCCTCGGCTTGGCGGTGCTGAGCCTTGCGCTGCCGGTCTTGGCTGTGCCGACGCGGGGCCTCGCCGCCGAATCAGCCCGTTGCCTGAGCGGCGACGAGCAGCGCGCCGCCATCGTCAACAGCAAGACCGTGCCGATTGCCTCGGTGATTCATTCGCTGCATCGCGCGCCGAAAGAGGTTATCAAGGCTCAGCTTTGCCAGGAGCCCGACCGGCTGGTCTATAAGCTGACACTGCTCGGGCGCGATGGCAAAGTGAAGCGCGAGACTGTCGACGCGACCAATGGGGCCGTGGTCGGCGAGCGATAGTCTTAAAAGAGCCTCGGAGAACATCAGTGCGTCTCCTCGTGGTCGAGGACGATCCCGATCTCAATCGTCAGCTGGCGACGGCGCTCACCGACGCCGGCTATGTGGTCGACCGCGCCTTCGACGGCGAGGAAGGCCACTTCCTGGGCGAAAGCGAGCCCTATGACGCGGTGATCCTCGACATCGGCTTGCCCAAGATGGACGGCATTTCCGTGCTGGAGTCATGGCGCCGCGCCGGCCGCCTCATGCCGGTGCTCATCCTGACCGCGCGCGACCGCTGGAGCGACAAGGTGCAGGGCTTCGACGCCGGCGCGGACGACTATGTGGCCAAGCCGTTTCACCTCGAGGAGGTGCTGGCGCGCATCCGGGCCTTGCTGCGCCGCTCGACCGGGCACGCCAAGAGCGAGCTGATCTGCGGGACGGTGCGCCTCGATACCCGCAGCGGCCGCGTCACCGTCGACGGCAACCCGATCAAGCTCACCTCGCACGAATACCGCCTGCTCTCCTATCTGATGCACCACACCGGCCGCGTGGTCTCGCGCACCGAGCTGGTCGAGCATCTCTACGACCAGGATTTCGACCGCGACTCCAACACCATCGAGGTCTTCGTCGGCCGCATCCGCAAGAAGCTCGGCGTCGACGTAATTCAGACCGTCCGCGGCCTGGGCTATCTGCTCAGCCCGACCGATGCGCGCTAATTCGCTCGCGCTCCGCCTGTTCTTCTCGGCCGCGACCTGGACCGTGGTGATCCTGCTCGTCACCGGCATCGTGCTGTCCTCGCTGTACCGCGCCGCGGTCGAGCGCTCCTTCGACGGCCGGCTCGGCGTCTATCTGCGCACCCTGGTCGCCGACGTGGCGAGCCCCGACGAGACCAGCGACAAGTTTCCGCAATCGCTGGGCGAGCCGCTGTTCGAGCTGCCGCTGTCCGGCTGGTACTGGCAGGTGACCAGGCTCGACACGCCCAAGCACGAGGTGCGCTCCTCGCGCTCGCTGTGGGATTCGAGCCTGCCCAGCCTCGAAGCACTCGGCGTGCCGGCGGATGTGGCCGGGACCCGCGAAGGCTACGTCAAGGGTCCGGAAGAGCAGAAGCTGCGCCAGGTGGAGCGCAACGTCGACCTCGGCGATGACGGCCGCTTCCTGGTCACCGTGGCCGGGGACGCCGCCGAGATCGACGAAGGGACCTATGGCTTCGATCGCATCCTGATCGGGACGTTCGCGGTGCTGGCGATCGTGCTGTTGCTGATCACGACCTTCCAGGTTCGCTTCGGCCTCGCCCCGCTCAACCGCATTTCGGCCGGTCTGGCGGCGATCCGCTCGGGAGCGGCCGAACGGCTGGAGGGCAATTTCCCGGTCGAGATTGCGCCCTTGGCGCGCGAGACCAACGCGCTCATCGATGCCAACCGTGAGATCGTCACCCGCGCGCGCACCCATGTCGGCAATCTGGCGCATGCGCTCAAGACCCCGATCTCGGTGATGATGAACGAGGCCGCCGCCCACCCCGACGAACCGTTCGCCGCCAAGGTGAGCGAGCAGGTCGAGATCATGCGCGATCAGGTCGCGCATCATCTCGAGCGCGCGCGCCTCGCCGCCGGCATGGCGGCGGTGATCGGCACCGTCACCGACGTGCGCTCCGCGGTGGCGGCGCTCGCCCGCACCATGCAGAAGATCCATCTCGACCGCGGCATCGCCATCGATCTCGATGCGTCCGACGACGCGAAGTTTCGCGGCGAGCGCCAGGATCTCGAGGAAATGCTGGGCAATCTGGTCGACAACGCCTGCAAATGGGCGCAGTCGCGGGTTGCCATCGAGGTCTTCTCGCAGCAGCTCGGCGGGCCGGAGCGTCGGCGGGTCGTCCGCATCACGGTCGACGACGATGGTCCGGGGCTCTCGCCCTCGCAACGCGAGCAGGTGGCGCGCCGCGGGCGGCGGCTGGACGAGACCAAGCCGGGCTCGGGGCTCGGATTGTCGATCGTGGTCGAGCTCGCCGGCCTTTATGGCGGCGAGCTCAAGCTCGGCACGGCGCCCATCGGGGGCCTGCGGGCGGAG
>DASZKX010000011.1:0-3852 GCA_035552735.1 Xanthobacteraceae bacterium | reverse complement strand
CCGGGTCGGGGTGGCCCCGCCCGATGGTTCAGGGGCAGGCCATCCGGGGCCTTAACGGTCCAGTAGGCTGTTTGGTGTTTTGTTTGGGCCATGCAGTCCCGAACCCCACGGCTAGGGTGGATCGCGCAGGTTCTGGCCGATCCGGACGCGCCGCGCCAGCGCGAGGAGCGGGCGCCGCCGCGGCTGGTGTCGGAAGGCATCCGGACGCCGGGACGCGGCCGCGGCAAGCCGCTGACCCTTGTTCCGGCCGCTCGCAATCGCCGGTCCGGCGGTCCGCTCGGCCCGCATCCCAAGGGCGGCCGCTGAGGTCGCTTGCAGGCGCCGGGCCCGTGTGGGCCTGACTTCAAGAGTAATTGTACCACCGCGCTCCCTCCTGAACGGGGCGGGAACCGCTGAACCCATGATGGCCCGCCGATCTCGCTCCGCCGAGGTCGTGACGGGCTTTTTTTATTGAGGTGCATCCATGGCATTCTGGAAATGGTCGCGCACGGCGTCATCGAACGCCACTGCGGACAACACCGTCAATTGGGCCGAGGGGATGGCGCCGAGCGCGGTCAACGATTCCGCACGCGCCATGATGGCGCGGCTGGCCGAATGGCGCGACGACGTCTCCGGCACCATCACCACGGCGGGGAGCTCGACCGCCTATACGGTCGCCTCGAACCAGGGTTTCGACACCCTCGCCGACCTGAACGGCGCCATGATCGCGTTCGTCCCGCATGCCACCAACGGGGCGACGGTGACGTTCAACGTGGATGGGCTGGGAGCAAAACCGCTGCGGTTCGGACCGAGCCTCGAGCTGCAGTCGGGGGTGCTGATCCAGGGCACGCCCTATGCGGTGAGCTACAACAATGCGGACGGGGCGTTCTACCTGCAGGGCGGGTTTGCCAATCCGTATGGCATCCCGCTCGGGGGCCTGTTGCCCTATGTCGGAGCGACCGCGCCCAACAGTGCGTTCGCGCTGCCCTACGGGCAGGCGATCTCGCGCACCACCTATGCCACGCTGTTCGCGCTCACCGGCACGACGTTCGGCGTCGGTGACGGCTCGACCACCTTCAACGTGCTGGACCTGCGCGGGCGCTCGGTCTTCGGGCAGGACAATATGGGCGGTTCGGCCGCGAGTCGGGTCACGGTCGCCGGTGGCAACTTCGACGGCACGGTGCTGGGTGGGACCGGCGGCGCGCAGAATGAGACGCTGACGCAGGCGCAACTGCCAGCCTTCAAACCAGCCATCACGATCACTGATCCCGGCCACGTTCATCCTAATCTGGGCGGGCAGCTAACAGGCGGCGATCAGGCGTCAGGCGGCGGCCAAACTGGCTGGTTGTCAGGCGGTTCAACCGCAATCGGCTCTGCAGTGACCGGCATAACGGCGGCGTTCACAAGCAATCTCGGTTCTGGCAATTCCGTTCCGATCATACCACCTGCAATGACGCTTCCCTACATTCTCAGGATCATCTAAAGGGCGCCGGCAGACGCGAACACAAAGTTCGGAGAAAAGCTATCGGCGAGGTTGTATCCTGCGTCCGCCATCATGGCGATCACTTGATCGCGAGTTTCGAAAGCTTCGACCTGAACGAGACACCGGTTCTGCCGAAGCGTGCGCGCCATTCCGGTCAGCACCCTGCATTCGTAGTGCTCGACATCGATTTTGATCGCGAGTCTCTGGCCGGACAACGAAAGCAGATCATCAAGCCTGGCGATCTGAACCTCATATCCAAGACCACCAATGGAGGCGCGATCAACGACCCTCGAAAAACCGCCATCTGCCAGTCCCGGGATAAGGTGAGAGCTGCCGGTGACGTCGCCAAGAGCAACTTCATGGACTTCGGCTAGATCAAGCAGATGGTTGATCAGCAGATTGGCCTTTAGCTGAATGAGGTTTAGTCGATCTGGTTCGAACAAAATGGCGCGGGGAACGCTCCGATTTCTGAGTAAGATGCAGGAGTAAAGGCCGATATTTGCGCCGATGTCGACGAAGAGGTTCGGCCGCAGATCGGCGCAGCGAGATATAAAACTCGTCAACTCAGGATGCTCCGCGATCTTTGCGGAGATTTCCAATGTGCCGATCCCTCCCGGGCGTAATAGAAAATCAGCGCCGCGATAGTTAGAGATGAAGCAACGGCCGCCATGAACAACAGCATTGACCGGTTTTTGCATCCGCCGGCGAATCTTTAGTCGCCACGATTCCCTCCACGCCATCTTAGTCGAGATCTCCCATGAAGCTCCCCATCGCCGCCCTCGCGGCACTCGCCACGCTATTGCCCGCATCCGCCCGCGACAACGGCCAATGGGCTCACTCCCCCGCCGCCGTCCGCGAGTGGTTCCAATCTCTCATGCAGCCCGACAACCCGTACCTGAGCTGCTGCGGCGAGGCGGACGCCTTTGAGGCCGACGCCTTTGAAGTGGAGGGCGACCATTACATTGCGATCATCACCGATGGCAAGGGCGTGGTCCCGAACGGCACGCGCATTCCGGTCCCCAACGCCAAGATGAAGTGGGACGCCGGCAATCCGACCGGGCACGGCATCGTCTTCATCGGCGCTCAGGGCCAAGTCTACTGCTACGTCGCCCCCGGCGGCGTCTGAATCCTCCACGCGACGAAAGGGTGACCCCATGACGGCAAACAAGCCGCTCGTGATCGATATCTATTACGGCGATCAGGTGCAGGATTTCGCGCGCACCAAGGCCTTCGGCATCCTCGGCGTGATCCACAAGGCGAGCGAGGCGACCGGTTTCACCGACAAGCTCTATGGGGCGCGCCGCAAGCTCGCGACCGACCTCGGCCTGAAATGGGGCGCCTATCATTTCTTCCATGGCGCGCAGCCGGTGGCGGAGGCCGATCATTTCCTCAGCGTGGCCGAGCCCGACGCCGATACGCTGGTGGCGCTCGACTGGGAGGACGTGCCGCATCTGGGCGCGCCCGATGCCGCGGCGGCGCGCGCGTTCCTGGAGCGCATCGAGGACCGGCTCGGCCGCAAGGCGGTGATCTATTCCGGCAACGTGGCCAAGGAGGAAATCAAGGGCGCGGACGCCTATTTCGGCTCGCACCGGCTCTGGCTCTGCCAATACGGTCCGGCCTGGCGGGTGCAGCCGAGCTGGCAGCGGCCCTGGCTCTGGCAGAACAACGGCGACAATGCCGGGCCCGGCCCGCACAGCATCCCGGGCCTGCAAGGCCTGTGCGACAACAACACCATCGTCGACCCGATGACGCCCGCCGACCTGCTGGCGCAGTGGGCTTCGTGATGCGGCCGCTCATCCTCGCCGCGCCTGTGCTGCTGGCGGCCGGCATCGCACATGCCGCCGGCGTTCGCGAAGACACGCCCACGGCCGCCCAGATCGCCGCCTGCAGCCCCGACGCGCAGCGCTTCTGCCTGCGCTACCTCGCCGACCACGCGGCCATGCGGACCTGCATGATCGAGCACAAGAAGCAGTTGAGCGAAACCTGCAAGGCGGCGTTCGCAAAATGATGTGGCTTCCGCCGTTCCGGGTCATGGGCTCGCAGTGGGTCCAGTACGGCTGCATCCGCCAATGAGCGGGCACGCGGCCCTCCCGCAGACATCCGACAATCACAGGAGCACGTTAATGCAATTCAATCCGAAGATCGGCTTCGTTCTCGGCATCCTGGTCACCGTCGAGATCGCGGTGAGCAGCGGCACGCTGAGCCTCACCCATGCGGTCCCGGCCGACTGGATTCCGACCGTGACGGCTTGGTCCGGCATCCTCGCCTTCTTGGGCTCGACCGTGCTGACCTTCCTGCACGGCTACTCGTCGGGCGAGATCGGCCCGCTGGTGACGCCGCCGCCGGTCGACGCCCCGCAGAGGCCGGCCGGCCAAGGCATCACACGCGGC
>DASZKX010000010.1:0-2809 GCA_035552735.1 Xanthobacteraceae bacterium | reverse complement strand
TCCCTCCGAGGACAGCCGCATGGCGCGCCGCCGCACCAAGCGATCGATCCCGACACGATGGAGACACCATGGCCTTAGTGCTCCGACCAGATGCCAGCTCGTCCGGCGATCAGCTGGCGATGCACGGCGAATGGCAGATCGGACGCATCGACAAGCGGCCGTCTTTTACGGGTTCGGAGGCGCGCTACATTTGGGCGCTCAACGGCGTGCCGGGCGGGCCCAAGGACATGCGGCTCTCCGGCGTAACCGCAACTCTGGATGAAGCCGAGGCCGGGCTGAAAACGAGCTGGGAGGAATGGCTGGCCTGGGCCGATCTTTCAGACGTCAAGGAACGGTTTTAGCGCCGGCCCACAGGCTGGTAGGGCCGGGATTACGATGGTTACAGCTTCCGCTCTGGTATGCTGATTGATCCAAAATCCTCGAGCCTCTCGCGGCCGCACAGCCGGCACGATCACAGACCACGTGCGGCCCTCTCACGAGGCGATACCGAGCAATTGCGAAGCCGTGCCGCCGAGCATCGCGGCGCGCTCGGCGTCGCTCAGGCCGGGAGTGGCCAGGATGTGATCCACCGCGGTCTTCATCCAGGGGAACGGATGGTCGGTGCCCATCACGATGCGGCTCGAGCCGACCTCGTTGATCAGGTGCGCCAGCGCCTCGGGGGTGAAGACGATCGAATCGAAGTACATCTGCTTGAGATATTCGGTCGGATGCTTCTTGAGCGGCTTCACGCACCGGCCCGGGAAGGTGGTGCAGCCGGCATCAGAGCGCGCCGCATAGGACGGCAGGTAGCCGCCGCCATGGGCGGCGCAGATCTTGAGCCCGGGAAAGCGATCGAGCGTGCCTTCGAAGATCAGGTGCGAGAGCGCGATCGTGGTCTCGAGCGGATTGCCGATGACGTTGTCGAGGCCGCCGTTGCCGGCCAGCCGTCCGCGCAGCTCGGCGGTGCCCAACGGATGAATGAAGACCAGGAGGCCGAGCTCCTCGGCCTTGGCCCAGACCGGATGGAATTTCTCCGCCGCCAGCTCCTCGCCATTGACGCTGCCCGCGACCCCCAATCCACGCAGGCCGTATTTCTTGACACCCTCCACAAGTTGCTCGACGGCGAGGTCGGGATGCTGCAGCGCCACGGTCGCGAAGGCCACGAATCGCTCCGGCTGCGCAGCGCAGATCTTGGCGAGCCCCTCGTTCTGGATGCTGATGATCTTGCTCGCGGTGTCGCGGTCGGCCTTGTACCAGAACGGGTTGATGCTCAGCGCCTCGACGTCGATGCCCTGCGCGTCCATCACCTCGATGCGATCCGCGATGGACGCCATGTGCAGCTCGGGCGGGTTCGGCTTCACCCCCATCAGCGCCATCGCTTCCGGCATGGCGCAATGGCAATGCACGTCCACGGTCTTCACGCGCCGTCCGTTCACCACGACCTCCCGGCGCCGGCTCTGCGCCTGCGCGGGCGCCGCGCCCAAGGGGCCAATGGGGCCAATGCGGCCAATGGCGCCAATGCGGCCAATGGGGCCAATGCGACCAATGAGGCTGCAGCCGACAAAGCCGATACCCGCCATGGCACCGGCGGCACCCGTTAGAACCTCCCTGCGGCTCACCATTTTTGTTCTCCTCCCTCTATTTTTGGCATCTTTATTTTGAGTGCGTGCAGGCTACGCCGATTGCAGACCGCAATTCCACCTTTTCGCGGCCGCCACCTGCGACAGGGCGTTGTGTCGGCCATCACCCGCGCGCCCTTTTCCGGAAGGACGATCCGGCCTTCCACTCTGACAGGCAAATACGTTATCCTCGGACCCAGCTGCCCTCGAAGCGGGATGTGCCGAATTCCTCGCCGGGCGAACGGGCCGCCATCGTGCCGTCGGCAGGCATCTCATCCTCATGAGCCGGTCTTTTTTTCCGGCATTCTCGGCCTTCGCCGATCACCGACGCCGGCCGCGCCGGGTTGGCGGCGTGCCGACCGCAGCTGGGTCATTGAGTTCGAACATTGGGAGGCTGGAGATGCGCCACAGGAGCTCGATCGGTGCCCTTGCGCTCGTGGCCGCGCTGTCGGCGACGTGCGCCGGCGCCTTTGCGTTCGACGAGACCAAATATCCGGATTGGAAGGGGCAATGGAGCCGGGTGCGGTTTCCGGGCGTATCGGGCCAGCCTTCGTTCGATCAGGCCAAGTCGGCCGGCGCCGGCCAGCAAGCGCCGCTGACGCCGGAATATCAGCTGATTTTCGAGGCCAACCTCAAGGATCAGGCGGCCGGCGGTCAGGGCACCGATCCGACCTCGACCTGCCTGTCGCCCGGGATGCCGCGGATCATGACCGCCTATGAGCCGATGGAAATCGTCATCACGCCGGACACCACGCACATCCTGATGGAGCACATCCACGACGCGCGCCGGATCTATACCGACGGGCGCAGCTGGCCGCAGGAGATCGAGCCCTCGTTCGCGGGCTATTCCATCGGCCAATGGGGCGACCCTGGCGGCGCCGGGCGCTACACCGTGCTGGAGGTCGAGACGCGCGGATTCAAAGGACCGCGCACCTATGATGCCGCCGGCATTCCGTTGCACAAGGACAACCAGACCGTCATCAACGAGCGGTTCCATCTCGCCGAGGGCAGCAAGGATCTGCTGGAAGACGAGATCACCGTCAACGACCACGCCCTGACGCGGCCCTGGATAGTGACCAAGCATTACAAGCGCGAGCCGGCGCAGCGGCCGGTCTGGCGCGAATCCGTTTGCGCGGAGAACAACAGCCACGTGCAGATCGGCGCGGAGCATTACTATCTGAGCGCCGACGGCGAGCTGATGCCGGCCAAGA
>DASZKX010000009.1:0-2592 GCA_035552735.1 Xanthobacteraceae bacterium | reverse complement strand
GCATCCGCCACCGCCCGGTAGGTGATCTGGCCTTCATGCACGTTGAGCCCTCGCCGCAAGTGGGCATCCTGGCCGAGCGCGCGGCGATAGCCCTTTTCGGCCAGCGCCAGCACGAACGGCAGCGTCACATTGTTGAGCGCGAAGGTCGAGGTGCGCGACACCGCGCCCGGCATGTTGGTGACGCAATAGTGCACCACCTCGTCGACCAGATAGGTGGGGGCGGAATGGCTGGTCGGCCGCGACGTCTCCGAGCAGCCGCCCTGATCGATGGCGATGTCGACGATGACCGCCCCCGGCTTCATGGCCCGCACCATCTCGGAGGTGATCAGCTTGGGCGCCGCCGCGCCCGGGATGAGCACCGATGCGATGACGAGATCGGCCCGCCGGCACAGGGTTTCGATGGCGTCTCGCGTGGAGAAGACGGTGCGCACGCGCGCGCCCAGCTCCCGTGCGATCCGGCGCAAGGCTTCCGGATTGCGGTCGACCACCGTCACGGTCGCCCCCATGCCGACGCTGATGAGCGCCGCATGGCTGCCGGCGACGCCGCCCCCGATGATCACCACGTCGGCGGGCGGCACGCCGGGCACGCCGCCCAGCAGCACGCCGCGACCGCCGTTCTCCTTCTCGAGGCAGCGCGCCCCCACATGGGGCGCCATGCGGCCCGCGACCTCGGACATCGGGGTCAATAATGGCAGCGCGCCTTCCGGACTCGTCACCGTCTCATAGGCGATAGCGATGGCGCCGGAGGCCATGAGCTCGGCGGCCTGCGCCGGATCGGCCGCCAGGTGCAGATAGGCGAAGAGCACTTGCCCCGGCCTGAGCTTCTTGCGCTCGACCGTGAGCGGCTCCTTAACCTTCACGATCAGCTCGGCGCTGCCGAAGACCTGATCCGGGCCGGCCACGATCTCGGCGCCTGCCGCCTTGTAGTCCGCGTCCGTGAGACCGGCCCCCAAACCGGCATTCTGCTCGACGAAGACCCGGTGGCCATTGAGGGTGAGCTCCCGCACCGTCGACGGCACCAGGCCCACCCGATATTCGCTGTCCTTGATTTCCTTCGGCACGCCGACGAGCATGATGGTGATCCTGATGGGTGCGGGCGCCGCGATGGCGGCTCACGCCAGCCTATTCAAATCGTGAGGATCAGGGAATGGCGGCGCCAGGCAACCATTTGTCTCGGCGGCTACAGCAGGCTGATGTCAACAAGCGGCGCAACGCTCCTTCGACGCGACCTCGCTGACGCGCTATGATGGATAATCCATTGACGCTCCCAATCGGGTGAAACGAGAAATGGTCGCCGCGAAGACATGCATCTGCCTCATGCGGCGGCGGTCGAGCGAGGAGGAGCATTGCGATGTGCGACCACACCGACGAGAGCGACTGGGCGGAAGGCTGCCGCCCGACTGCGGCCGCTGAAACGTCGCGGCGCGGTTTCCTCCAATCCGGAGCCGGGGCTTTGGCGGCTGGCGCCGCGGCTCTGCCCGGCGCGGCGCTGGCGCAAGGCGCGGCTGCGCCGGCGGATGCGGAGCTCTCGCGCCTGCAGGGCGCGCGTCGCATTTTGCTGAAAGGCGGCCTGGTGCTGTCGCTCGACCGCCAGGTCGGCGACTTCGCGCGCGCCGACGTGCTGATCGAGGACGGCAAGATCCGGGAGGTCCGGCCGGAGATCGCGGTGTCGGATGCCGCCGCCGCGGTGGTCGACGCCACCCACCGCATCGTCATCCCGGGATTCGTCGATACCCACAGCCACTCCTATCAGGGCCTGTTGCGCAACATCCTGACCAACGGGGTGCTCAATCCGGACTACAATCGCGACATCCAGACAAATCTCACCCCGGCCTATCTGGCCTCGGACGCCTATATGGGCGTTCTGGTGACGGCGCTCGGCTTGATGGACATGGGCACCACCACGATCGTCGATATCTCGCAGGTGTCCCACACCCCGGAGCACAGCAACGCCTGCATTGCGGCCCTGAAGGATTCCGGCATCCGGGCGGTCTATGCCTATTACCGGGGGGCCGGACCCGCGACGCAATATCCGCAGGACATCACCCGCATCCAGCGGGAATACTTCAATTCAAAGGATCAGTTGCTGACGCTCGCGCTCGGCACCAGCATCGATGCCAAGCTCTACGGGCTCGCCCGCGAGGTCGGGGTGCCGGCAGTGCTGCATATCAACAATCTCAGCGCGCAGATCCTGGAGCTCGGCCGCGCCGGTCTCTTGCGCCCCGGCGATGAATATATCCACTGCACCCATCTCAACGGCGACGCCTGGCGCTTGATCCGCGACACGGGCGGCCACATCTCGCTCTCGACCCAGATCGAGATGGCCATGGGCCAGGGGCTGCCGGCGATCCAGGACGCGCTCGATCACGGGGTGCGGCCGAGTCTTTCCTCCGACCACGGCGCCACGGTGGCGCAGGACTTCTTCACCGTCATGCGCTCGACCTTCACGCTGCAGCATCTGCAGCTCTTTCAACGCGCCTTCACGGGCGAGCAGAACCTGCCGCCCCGGCTGTCGCCGCGCGACATGCTGGAATTCGCCACCATCGAGGGCGCCCGCTGCGCCAATCTGGAAGGCAAAGTCGGCTCGCTCAC
>DASZKX010000008.1:0-60938 GCA_035552735.1 Xanthobacteraceae bacterium | reverse complement strand
GCGCTCCCCCGGCGGCCGCCAGCCCTGCTTGGCCAGCTGGATTTGCGCATAGACGTGCTTGCGCAGCTCGCCGAAGCGCGGCAGCGAGCGGGTCTCGAGCTGGCTGCGCGCGTCCGGCAGGTCGATGCTGACATCCTCCATGATTACGGTCGGTGCATGGGAGAGGATGAGGACACGCTCACCCAGATAAACCGCCTCCTCGATATCGTGGGTGACGAACAGCACCGTCACCTTGAGCCGGTGCCACAAGGTCCGGATCAGGTCTTCGAGATCGGCGCGGGTCTGCGCGTCGACCGCCGCGAATGGCTCATCCATCAAGAGGACATGCGGCTCGTAGGCGACCGCTCGCGCGATGGCGACGCGCTGCTGCATGCCGCCCGACAGCTGCCACGGATAGGCGGCGTGGGCGTCGGCGAGGTCGACCGCCGCCAGCGCGTCGTTCACCAGCTCGCGCCGGCGCGCGGCGGTGAGGCGCTTTTGCTTGAGCGGCAGCTCGATGTTCTGGCGCACCGTCATCCAGGGAAACAGGCTGCGGCCGTATTCCTGGAACACCACCGCCATGGCGGGCGGCGGACCGGCGACCGTCTGGCTTTCGAGAATGACGCGACCGCGGCTCGGCGGCAGCAGGCCGGCGATGCATTTGAGCAGCGTGGTCTTGCCGGCGCCCGAGGGGCCGACGATGCAGACGAGCTCGCCGGCGCTCACCCGGAACGTCACGTCCCGGATGGCCTCGACGGTCCGGCCGGAGCCCGCATAGACCTTGTTGAGGCCGGCGACCTCCAGCATGGCGGTGAGGGGCGAAGCGCCGGTGTCGCGGTTCATGATCACCCGCCCGCGCGCTGTGATTGCCGCAGGCCGTGATACCAGGCCAGCATGCGGCGCTCGACCAGCCGGAAGATCTGCGCCAGCCCGATCCCGATCAAGCCCAGCAGGATGATGCCGGTCCACATTTCCGGCACCGCAAAGCCGCGCTCGAATTGAATGATCGCGAAGCCCAACCCGTTGCTGGCGGCGAACATCTCGCTGATGACCATCAGGATGATCCCGATCGAGAGCGCCTGCCGCATGCCGGTGAACATCTGCGGGCTGGCGCTTGGAATGATGAAGTGCCACAGCCGCGCCAATCCGCCGATGCGATAGCCGCGGACCACGTCCTCGAGCACCTCGTCGCGGCCGCGCACGCCCTCGACGGTATTGAGCAGCACCGGCCATATGCATCCCGACACGATCACCAGCGTCTTCATGGTGTCGCCGATGCCGGCGAACAGGATCAGGATCGGCACCAGCGCGGGCGGCGGAATGGCACGCAGGAATTCCAGCACCGGCTCGAGCACGTTGCGCAGCGTCCGCGATAGCCCAATCGGGATGCCGATGACGAGCCCGAGCGCGACCGCCGCCAGATAGCCGGCCGTGAGCCGCGCCAGGCTCGGGATCACGTCATCGAAGACACGCGGCGAGATCCAGACCTCGACGAATGTCTGCGCGATCGTCGGCAACGGCGGGAAATAGAAATTCGCGCTGCCCGCGCTGGCGATCCACCAGGCCGCGAGCAGCACGACCGGCAGGCCGAGCGTGAGGCCTGCCTGGCGCAGGATTTGCCCGCCGCTCATGCCGGCTGCTCCGCCCGCTGCGACGGATGCCAGGGCAAGATGGCGCGCTCGAGCCCGCGCGCCGCGAGGTTCACCGCTACGCCGATCAATCCCATCACGATCAGGTAGGCATACATCACCGCGACCGCGCCGCCCGACTGGGCGAGCGACAGCTCCTTGCCCAGCCCCGGCGTGCCGATCGTCAGCTCGGCCGTGATGGCGAGGATGAGCGCGACCGATGCGGCCAGCCGCACACCGGTCATCAGATAGGGCAGCGTCGTCGGCCAGATGACATGGCGGATGAGCGCCCAGTGCCCGAACCGGTAGGACTGCGCGGTCTCGCGCGCCACCGGATCGACATCCTGCACGCCGGACAGGACCTGGATCAGCACCTGCCAGAACGACGCATAGATCACCAGCACCAGATTGGATTGCAGCGTGGTGCCGAACAACAGGATGGCGACCGGGATGAGCGCCACCGAGGGGATGGGGCGCAGGAACTCGATGGTGGAGCGCGTCACCGCCTGCAGCAGGGTGGAGCTGCCGATCAGAATGCCGAGGCCGGCGCCGGCCACGACCGAGATCGTCAGCCCGATGGCCCAGCTGCGCATGGTGAAGGCGAGCGCGGCCCAGAAATTCGGCTGCTGGATCTCGTTGGCGAGCGCGACCGCGATCACGCTGAAGGGCGGCAGATAGCGCGGCGACACCAGCCCCAGCCGCGGCGCCAATTCCAGCACCGCCGCGAACCCGATGAGCCCGATCGATGCTTGCACCCACGCCATAACCTTCGGGCGGCCTTTGGGGCGCAGCCCGATTTCCGATGCTCCCTGAGAATCCGCTATAGCCGGCAACTTGGTGTCCTGTTTCCAGCGCGTGGCTCTTGTTGCTGTCATCGCCCGCCAACGGGTCCGGCCAAAGGCCGGCCCGATAACCAACTCCGGCGAGCGACCCGGTATTCGCTGATTTTCAATTTGAGCTCGGCATCATTTGAAAAATGGCACCGGGGTTACCCGGTGCCCTGCCCGCGCGGGGCATGACACCGCGGATTGATGTCGTGGATGACCGGAACCCTAGCGGAAGAATGCCGCCAGATCCGGTCTCTTGCCGACCAGGCCATCCTTGACCGACAGATCAGCCAGAATCTCGGTCGACTTGCGGTTCATCTCGGTCGGCCAGCGCGGCAAGGTCAGCTTGCCGATCACCTCCTTGGAGATGCGGGTATAGGTCGGAACGATGGCGCGGACCTCGTCCGCATGGCTGTCCGCATAGGCTAGCGACGCGTTCATGGCCGCGCCGAAACGCTTTACCGTATCGGGGTGCTCCTGCGCATATTTTCCGGAGGTGAAATACACCGCGATCATGAGATCGGGCGCGGTGTCGACCAGGTTCCAGGCCAGCACCTTGGCGCCTTGCTCCTTGGCGACCGTCAGGAATGGCTCCACGATCCAGGCGGCGTCGACCAGCTTGTTGTTCAATGCGGCCGGCATGTCGGGGAACGCGAGCTCGACGAACTTGATCTTTGAATCGTCGCCGCCGGCCTTGCGCACCGCCGCCTTGACCGAGGTGTCGCCGATGTTCTTGAGGTTGTTGACCGCGACCGTCTTGCCGGCCAGATCCTTGGCGGATTTGAGCGGGCTGCCGCCCGGCGCGATGATGGCGCCGAAATCGCGGCCCTGCTCCCCGGTCGAGGACGCGCCGGCCGCGATCGCCACGATATCGAGGCCACGCGTCTGCGCGATCAAAAGCGAGCTGATATTGCTGAAGCCGAATTCCCGCTGCCCGGTCATCACCGGCGTGACCAATTCGGCGCCGCCCTGCGCGGTCTGCAACGTGACGTCGAGGTTCTGCTTGGTGAAGAACCCCTTGGCGACGCCCAGATAGATCGGCGCCACGTCGGTGATCGGGATGACCCCGACCGTGACCTTGTCGGCCGCGTGCGCGCCGCCGGCCAGGAGGATCGGGGCGGCGGCGAGGGCCAATAGGACGAATTTCAGCGGCGTTTCCTTACCCATTGCGTTTTCCCCTGTACCTTGTCCGGAATACGCCATCATTGCAGATGGCGCGGCGCCGATTTTATGCAAAATATACGTTATCCAATACCGGAGCCGACGCAACCGACGAATTGCGACCAATTGGCGCCGGCTGGAAGTTTGTAGCCTGGATGGAGCCAACCGGTCGGCGCGATCCGGGACCGCCGTTCCCGCATTACGCTTCCGCTTCGTGCGGGCTACACCACAAGGGAGGGAAGGCCATGAATCGCGGACGATTCTGCGCTGCCACGGCGGTCGCGGGCCTCCTGTTTGTTTCGTCCCTGGCGTGCGCGCAGGCCCGCGCGCAGGACTATCCGTCCCGCTTCGTCACCATGGTGTCGCCCTACGCGGCCGGCGGTGGCGCCGATCTGCTGGCCCGCGTGGTCGCGCAGAAATTGACCGATCGGCTCGGCAAATCGTTCGTGGTCGAGAATCGCCTGGGCGCGGGTGGCGTCATCGCGGCTGCCGCGGTCGCCCGCGCGGTGCCCGACGGCTACACGCTGTTCATGGGCACGAGCACGCAGCTCGCCATCCAGGTCACGCTGCACAAGACGCTGCCCTACGATCCGGCGACCGACTTTGCTCCGGTGGCGCTCATCGCCAGCGTTCCGTTCGTGCTCGTGGTCAATCCCGCGCTGCCGGTCCGCTCTCTGGCCGACCTCATCCGCCTCGCCCAGGAACGGCCCGGCGCGCTCTCTTACGGATCGAGCGGCGTGGGCGGTCCCCCGCATCTCTACATGGAATTGCTGCAGACCATGACTGGCATCCGGATGACCCATGTGCCCTATAAGGGCACCGCCCAGGCGATCGTCGACGTGGTGGCCGGCCACATCCCGATCATGTTCTCCGACATCGCGCCGGCGGTCTCGCTGCTCCACGACGGCAGGCTGCGCGCGCTCGGCATCTCCTCGGCAACCCGCTTCCAAGCCTTACCCGACATTCCCCCACTCGCGGAGGTCGGCGTGCCCGGCTTCGACGCGGTGGCCTGGACCATGCTGGTCGCGCCCGCCAAAACCCCGAATGAGATCGTCGACAAGCTTGCCGCGGAGGTGAAGAGCATCGTGGCTTCATCTGAGGTGCAAAAGTTGTTCATCGATACCGGCAATCTTCCCTTGAGCTCGCCGCCGCCCGCGCAGCTGCGAGGCTACCTCAAGTCTGAAATCGTGCGCTGGGGCAGGGTGGTGGAGCAAGCCGGCATCGCCGGCTCGGAATAGACCCGCCGGCGCGTTGCTTGGTCCCTGAATATAGGTACGATACCGACGCCCCAACTCAGCGATTTAGCGCTATTGTTCAATCTGAAGAGAAATCGCTCTTTTGAGCCCTCGGCTGCCCTTCCGCATATCCGAGCGGCTGTTGTAAGTTACCCGTTCGTTGCCGACGGAGAGTGCTTCGTGCGCCTTGGGGCAGCGGCAGTAAGGGTGCCCACAAAGGTGCCTACCTGTTCGAGCAGGAATATCGCTCGTATTTGAGGGAGGGCATCATGAAGCTTCTTCGCCGTCGTTTTCTTCGTCTGGCGGCCGGCGCTGCCGTGTCGCCTGCTCTCGCGCGCGCCGCATGGGCGCAGAGCTATCCGGCGCGGCCGGTGCATCTGATCGTCGGCTTTGCGGCCGGTGGCCCGAACGACACCGTGGCGCGCCTCATCGGTCAATTTCTGTCGGAACGGCTCGGCCAGTCGTTCGTCATCGAGAACCGCACCGGCGTGGGCGGCAATATCGGCACCGAGGCGGTGGTGCGCGCCCCGGCGGACGGCTACACGCTCCTCCTGGCCACCGGCGCGAACGCGGTCAACGCCTCGCTCTACGACAAGCTCAGCTTCAATTTCATCCGCGACATCGCGCCGGTCGCCGGCCTCATGCGCGCCCCCAACGTCATGGTCGTCAATCCGTCCCTGCCGGCCAAGACCGTTCCCGAGTTCATCGCCTATGCCAAGGCCAATGCCGGCAAGATCAATATGGCGACGGCCGGTAACGGCAGCGCGCCGCATATCAGCGGCGAGCTGTTCAAGATGATGGCCGGCGTGGACCTGGTTCCGGTGGCCTATCGCGGCGGCGGGCCCGCCCTCATCGATCTGCTCGGCGGGCAGATGCAGGTCATGTTCGAGCCCACCATCTCGACCATCGCGTATGTGCGGGCCGGCACGCTGCGCGCGCTCGCGGTGACCAGTGCGACGCGCTCGGAGCTGCTGCCCGACATCCCGACCGTGGGCGAGTTCCTGCCCGGCTACGAGGCAAGCCAGTGGTACGGCATCGGGGCACCGAAGAGCACGCCCCCCGAGATCGTCGAGCGGCTCAACCGGGACATCAATGCCGGCCTCGCGGATCCCAAGCTGAAGGCGCGGCTCGCCGATCTGGGCGGCGTCCCGATGCCGATGAGCCCCGCCGAGTTCGGCAAGCTCGTCGCCGATGAAACCGAGAAGTGGGGCAAGGTGATCCGCACCGCCAATATCAAGGCGGAGTAGGTCAGTTCAAGGTCCTGTGTTGGTGGGAATGGCGGCGCCGCGGCAGCACGCTGCTCGTGGCGGGCGCCTTCGCGTCGGGGTTTCTCACCGCCGGTCTGTTGCCGGAATATCGGTTCGCATTGCGGCGCCATATCGCTCTGTGTCTCCTCGGGCTCGGCTACCTGGCGGTTGGTTGGTGCCTCGACGTCGCGGTCCCGCATGTCGCAGACCTTGTCCGCTACAATACCGGCCAATTCCGCCACGCACTCGATATGACCTTCGCCAGCGTCGCGCTTGCAGTCGTTCTGGCATCCGCCATCGTCCCGCCGGCCGCGGGGACCTTGCGGGCGAAGCGCCATTTGAGCCGCTTCGGCTCAGCAAGCTGGTCTATGAAGCTCTATCCCTGCCGGTTCGCCATGTGCCGCTGCTGAGCTCGCGACGCCGCCGCGGGGGATGGGACCCGCGGCGGCGCCGCTTCATCTGGCCCGTCGTCACCTGGCCAGATAGTTGCGATGCACCCAGGCGCTGGCCGGCGCCGCGGCCGGCTTTGCTTCCATGAATAAAGTCTTGGCGCTCTCGCGCACCTGGACGCTGCCGCCCGAGCCCACGTCCTTCTCGACGCTGCGCGCCTCGCCCAGGCTCGCCAGGAAGCCGCTCGCTTCCGAAGGCGGCGGTGCCGGCGCAGCCGCGCCATCGCGCTCGGTGAGCGCTTCGGTCGCGCTCGCGCGCAACAGCTTGGGCCACATCTTCCGGAACAGGCCGTTCGAGGGATAGATGTCGGCGCTGTTGATCTTGCCGTTGACCGCGAAGATATAGCCGACGATGTCGTTGTCCTTTTCGCCGATCGGCAGCAGCGCCTTGACGTAGTCCGCCTGGGCGCGCTCGAGCCCGCCGTTCTCCAGCGCCAGCTGCAGGCTGGTGCGCGAGGGCGCCGCCGCTACTTGGGCGCCGAGATTGCTCGTGAGCTTGCCCTGGATCTCCTTGACGCTGTTCCAAATCTCGCGCTGACGCGTGCCCACGCTCTGCGCATCGGCGCCGTCGATCTGCGGCAATGCCGCCCCGGCCATCTCGATCTTGGCGGTGCGCGAGGGCAGCGACGCATTCGCGCTCGAGAACTTGCGCACGTCCTCGCCGCCGCGCGCCGACCAGCGGCCCTGCTCGACACAGAACGACGAAATCGCAAGCGGCCCCGAATGCGGCTTGAGCACCAGGCTCACGCTGAGCACGCGGTCTTGCTGCCCGCCTTTCACGATATCGCCGGCTTGAATGAAGATCTCCTCGTTGCCGATGTTCTCGACCTGCAGCTCGTTGACCTGGCCGATCTCGCGCACCTCGATGGTCTTCTTGGCGAGCGCCTCGGCCAAGGTCAGCGGCACCGGGCCGCCGCGGGATTTGCCGTGCACGAAATAGATCGCGAGGTTTTCGTGCACCGCCGGACCGGACAGGCGATAGTCGTCGCCCGGCTCGGCATTCGCGGCGCTGCCGGCGAGCTGGGCCACGCAGAGCGAGAGGGCGGCCAATAGATTCCATGTCGTCATCGGACACTCCTGATTGCGATTGAGCGCGCGTCATCGCGCCGCGGCGCTTTCGGTAACGGCTTGCCGTCGTCCGGCCGCATGTCCGCGGTCGTTCGGCAGACCCGTTAGACGGACAGGCCCGGAAATTTCGGCGGCGGTGTCCTGAAAAAAACAGGAAAGACTTGTAATCTGCGGCCGGTTGCCCGTTACTGTCGCGATCGGGCCCCGTACAGGTTATCCGTGACCGCACCTTTTGATCCGGACAAAGCGCTGCTGGCGGCCGCCCTGCGGGGAGCGCCCGGGGCGGCGGAGGATTTGGTCCGCGCGCTCGCCGATCTGGCCTGGACCGCCTGCGTGCGCGTGACGCGCGGCGGAGCCGATGCCGAGACGGCCTTCCGCGAGGTCATGGCGGGTCTGCGCGCGAACGGATTTTCACGGCTCAAGGATTACGATGGACGCGCGCGCGTGCGGGTCTATGTAGCGCTCGTGGTGCGCGATCTCTTGTTGGAGCGCGCCATCAATTTGCTGGTGCTCGATGCCGGTCGCGGCTGGCCGGCGTTCGAGGCGTTCTTCGGGCACGATATGCGGCGCATGATCGAACGGGCATTGCCCGGCGCCGGCAACGCCCAAAATCGCGATGACGCCTATCAGGTTGTCTGCGAAGCCCTGCTGCGGAACGATTTCCAGCGGCTGCGGGCCTATTCGGGACGCGGCAGCCTGTCGGGCTTCGTGCTGCACACCATCGAGAATCTGGTCATCGATTACGTGCGCACCATCATTCCGCGCCGCCGGCTTCCGGCCGCGATCCAGCGTCTGTCGGTGCTCGATCAATCGGTGTTCCGGCTCATCTACTGGGATCGGCTCGCTGCCGAGCCCACGCTCCTGCTCGCTCATCTGACGCGTGTCGGCGAGGCGCCGCCGACGGTGCCGGCGGTCGCGCAGGCGATCGTCCGGGTCCGTCAGGCACTCCCGGCCGGCTACTGCGCCGAGCCGCGCGGCGATGGCCATACGGTCGAGCTTTCGGCCGCCGAGGATTTCGCGCCGGCGGTCGGTTCGGACGATTTTCGCGTGCCGACCCCGGAGGACAATCTGGTCGACGGTCAGGCTGCGCATTTCCTCGAGCAGGCGCTGGAGGCGCTCAAGCAGGTGCTGCCCGGGCTTCCGGCCGGAGAAAGACTATATATGCAATTGGCGCTCGCGGGCGCGCCCGCGCGCGAGATCGCGCGGCTTCTCTGCCTGCCGGTCGAAGATGTTCACAAGCTCGCCCAGAGGCTCAAGCGCCGACTGCGCGACGAGCTCGGCGACGAGGACGTGGTGAAAAAGTGGAGACTGTCCGTCTAATCGAAGGACAGGAGGATTGCCGTTGGATAAGAATGAGATCGCGGCCCTGCTCGAATCCCTCTGCGAGCGCCCGTTCGAGGGCGATCCGCAGGGACGGGCGTCCGGCGTGCCGGCGACCGGGAGCCGCATCGCGCAGGCGCTGTCCGACATCCAGGCGCAGCGATCCGGTTCGCCGTCGGAACCAGCCGAATCGGAACTCGCCGACAGCCCGGGCCGGCTCACCGCCGAGCTGGCAGCGATCTTGTCTGGCACCGCCAGCGCTGCGCCCTGCCACGCGTTCCAGGACGCGGCCGCGGTATCCGGCGCCGTGCGGCTCGAGGCGCAGTCGGCACTGGCTTTCGTCGAGGGCATCGAGCCGGCACCGCTGGCAGCGCCCGCCCATCTGCTGGAGCAGGTTCTGACGCCCGCCGGCGGCGCGTCGGCGGCATCAAAGCCCCGTATCTGGTCTCGCATCGCCGGCGGTCGGCTCGGCCGGCGGCCCGCGCAAGTGGCGGCGGCTTGCGCCGTGATGCTCATGGCCGGTGGGCTGTCATGGTCGCTGCTGTGGCGGCCGGCGGAGTTAGGCCCGCAGGGCGCCGCCGCACCCACGACGACGTATCCCAAGGAGACGCCGTCGCTGGGCGATATCATTACGGAGCCTTCGCCGACTCCAGCCCCGACTCTGGCACCCGCGTTCCCTCTCGCACCGGCCCCGGCTCTTTTGCCGGCCCCGGCTCTTACGCCGGCCCCGGCTCTTACGCCGGCCCCAATGCCCGAATTGGCGCCGGCACGGCCACCCCAGCAGGCCTTCGCGGATCCGTGTCAGCCGGGCGGTTTCGCGCAATCCGCCCGGGCGCCATCCCGGGTCGAAGCCGCCAAGCCGGCGCCGAAACTGCCGTCGAAAACCGCGGCTCTGCCGGCGCCCGACCCCGGTTGCGCCGTGAATCCCGCCGCGGTCGAGGCCGGCCGCAATCCGCTGGCCGATGTGGGTCCGGTCCGCGTCGAGCGGCCGGACGCGAAGATCGGACGATCCGATCGGGGTCCACCGGCCGCGGCCGCCCCGGCGGCGGGTTCGGGCGCCGCCCGTCCGGCATCCCCGGCCATGCGCCCGGCCGCCATCGAGCCAGCGCGGTAGGGGCATCGCATCAAGTTGCGTGTCATCGCCGGGCATAGCCCGCGAAGACATGAGGGCGTTTACGCCCGTCTTGGTGGGCTATGCGTAAGCGCCCTTATGTCCCGGCGATGACGCCTGTTCTGCGTCAGCTAAGCCAAAGTGCCTTAGCCCAGGGGCGCTTTTGGCCTCATTTCGCGCATTCGCCCGCAGTTACTTTGGTGGCCTGGGCGATGCGGGCAAAGCAGGCGTTGGAATAGGTGACCCGCATCCCGGCCGGATTGGTTCCGCAGACCGGCTGATAGATCTCGGTGCAGATTTCGGGCGGCGCACCTTGGGCCAAGATGATCGTTCGATTGCGGCTCGCGGCGTCGGCCGAAAGCACGAGGCCGCACGTCAAGATGACGAATGAGCCGACGAACGAGATGGGTCGCTTCATGGACTTCTCCTCTGGAGGTTCTCTTTGAGCCGCAACGTCGGCCGCACCGCAGCAATCCGTCGCGCTTCTTGGCACGCAAGCATAGTCCTGCCGGCAGGCTGTTGCATTGACCGGGCGGGCACGGCTCCTTAGAATTGCGAGAGCAGATCAGCCCCGGACCGGCGCAGGTCCGGCGGGAGCCTTATCATGCACATTATCGATTCCCATTTCCATTGGTGGCCCAAGTCGGTTTTGGAGCAATTCTGCAAGCGCAAGGACTTTCCGCGCGCGGCGCGCAACGCCCGTGGCGGCTACAGCTATCAGCGCGGTGCCGGCCGTGGCCTACCGGTCAACAGCTGGGCCGAGTGGTTCGATCTCGACAAGCAGCTCGAGCACATGGACCGGCTCGGCCATCAGGTGGACGTGGTCTGCTCCATCGGGCCGCTCTCGGTCGCCTTCTCGGACCTGGCGCCGCCGGAGGGCCGCGACGTGGCGCTCATGTGGAACGAGGAGATGGCCGGCGCCCAACGCAAGCATCCGGGCCGACTCTGGGCCAGCGCCGCGGTGCCGTTGGTGGACACCGGGATCGCCATCGAGGTGCTGGACCACGCCATCAACAAGCTCGGCCTGATGGGCGCCAACCTGCCGGGCAGCGTCGGCAGCGACCCGCGCATCGATCACGAGCGGCTCGAGCCGTTCTATGACCGGGTCGAGGAGCTCGGCGTGCCGCTGTTCCTGCATCCGACCGACGCGGTGTTCGAGGAGTTGCTCGAAGGCTACAACGGCGCGCTGCATCTGAGCCTCGGCCGCGTCATCGAGGTGAGCGCCGCCGCGTCCCGGCTGATCCTATCGGGGATCATGGAGCGGCATCCCAAGCTCAAGATCGTCATGTCGCATACCGGCGGAGCGCTGCCCTACCAGTCTGGCCGCATGGACAAGAACACCAAGGCCGCGCTGCTGCCGCAGCCCATGAGCACCTACATCAAGCGCATGTACACCGACACCGTCTCGCCGCACGTGCCGGGCATGAAATTCGCGATCGAGTATTTCGGCATCGACAACGTCATGTACGGCACCGACTATCCGTGTTGGGATCCGGCGACCGCGCTCAAGTTGCTCGCGGAGATCGACCTGTCGACCGAGAGCCAGGAGAAGCTGTTCTACAGCAACGCCCGGCGCATCCTCGGATTGCGCGATCCGGCTCCAGCCACGGACGCAAAGCCGCGGTCGGCGACGCAGGAGGCCGCGCTCGCCTGAAACCCCGCGGCGTCGAGATCGTGATCGGTCACGGGCCGGTGCGGGCCGCCTCGAGGCCCCGCGCCGCAGGTATGGGATTTGGCATGGTTGAGCTCGCTTCCTGGCTGGCAAGCCTGCCCATCGCCCAGGCGCTGCGCCGGCTCAATTGGCTCGTGCCCTGGCTGCAGATCATCCACATCCTGGCCAACGGAATCATCCTGTCGGCTGTGGTCATGATCGACATGCGCATCTGGGGCATCTCCCGATCGCAAGCGTCAATCGCCGGGACGCGCCGTTTCCAGTCCTGGATCTGGGCCGGCCTGGTCCTGCTGACCGTGACCGGGATCCTGCTGATCCTCTATGCGCCGCGGCGTCTGCTGACCGACGTCACCTTTCAGGTGAAGATGGTGGTCATGGGGCTTGCCATCGCGGCGACGCTGGCATTGCAGCTGGCCTTGCGGCCGGGCCGGGAAACGACGGACGCCTCTTCGGCGACGGTCGCAAGTCCGGGCCGGCGCGCGCTCGCCAACATGCTCGCCGCCCTCACGCTGGTGCTCTGGGTCGGGGTGACGCTCGCGGGGCGTGGACGCTGGATCACCTTGCTGATGATGCGGTGAGCGCAGGGGGGAACCGAAGGTGCTGTCCATCAAGGAGCTCATGGGCTTTATCGAATCCAGCGAGGTCGCGATGATGATCTCGCAGTCACGCGGCTGGTTCCCGGCGCTCGAGATGATTCACGTCACCGCCACCACCTTCGTGTTCGGCATGATCGCCATCGTGGATCTGCGCCTGCTCGGCCTCATCGCGCGCGGCTCTGCCGTCAGCGACCTCTATCGCGACGTGATCCCACTGACCTGGGGGGCGTTCGTGGTGGCGGCGACGACCGGCATCCTCCTGTTCATGAGCCAGGCCGTCGCCTATTCGGTGAACGTCGCGTTCCAGATGAAGTTCGCGGTGCTGGCGCTGATCGCCCTCAACATGCTGGCGTTCCGGCGGTTCGTCTATCCCGGCATCGCGCAGTGGGACCGCACCGCGGCAATTCCGCTTCGCGCCAGGCTAGCCGGCGCGATTTCGCTGGTCGGCTGGATTGCGGTGGTCAGCTGTGCTCGCTGGATTGCGTATCTGATGATCTAGCCGGAATCGTCGAAAGTAAGATTGATTTCCGCTTCGTCTGGCAATTGCTTCACTCCGCTATGCTGCGATGCGATATCTAAATTGCCGAAAATTTGTTCAGTCTACTATTGATTTACATCGAGAATTGTCCCGCAAACGGAGGTATAAGTAATCTCAAGAATGAGACGTGATTTGCAAGAATGAGATGTGATTTGGGTCGGAACGTAGCGGGACGAAAGCGCCTTCTTTGAAGAGCGCTACCGCAGAAGAGGGCCTTCAATGCTCAACCTTTCGACAGTCAGCACACTGCTGGGCGCGGCTTTTGGACTGCACTTCCGAGTGTTTATACTTATTCCGGTCATGGCCCTGGAGTTGGGCATAGTTGCCGTCAACGGCTTTGCGATCGGGGAGAGCATCGGGCGCCTTGCAATCGTTATGAGCCTGGTCGCAACATCCGTTCAACTGGGTTACCTTGGCGGAAGCATTGTCGGATTTTCCGGCCACAGGACCTCGATGCCGACCTCGGCCCGGAGCTCTGTCTAAATCCCAAGAGCGCAGAACGTCGCGTCGGGCACGCCATGTGTGAGCGCCGGCTGGCTTCGCCTCATCGCCGATCGAGCCGGGAGAGCGCATGCGACTCGCGACCAAGGTTGCGCTCGTAACCGGGGCCGCCTCCGGTTTCGGCGCCGAGATCGCCCGCACGTTCGCGCGCGAAGGCGCCAGGGTGGTGCTGCTCGATCTCAACCCGGATGGCGCCCAGGCGGTCGCGGCCTCGATCGGCCCGGACGCGCTGGCGATCGCTGGCGACGTGACCAGCGCCCATGACGTGACGTCGGCCGTCGAGCGCACGCTCGCGACCCACGGCCGCCTCGACATCGTGGTCAACAATGCCGGCTGGACCCACCGCAACCGGCCTCTGCTCGAGGTGAGCGAAGCCGAGTTCGACAAGGTCTACGCCGTCAACGTGAAGTCGATCTATCACATGACCCAGGCGGTGGTGCCGCCGATGCGCCGGCAAGGCGGTGGCTGCATCATCAATATGGGATCGACGGCGGCCATCCGGCCACGCCCGGGCCTCACCTGGTACAACGGCTCGAAGGGCGCCTTGCATCTCCTGTCGCGCTCGATGGCGGCCGAGCTCGCGCCCGACAAGATCAGGGTCAATTGCGTGGCGCCGGTGCTGGGCGAAACCGGCCTGCTCGAATCCTTCATGGGACTGCCGGATACGCCACAGAACCGCGCCAAGTTCATCGCCACCATACCGCTCGGCCGCCTGTCGCGCCCGCGCGACATCGCCGACGCCTGCCTCTACCTCGCTTCCGACGAAGCCGCGTTCGTCACCGGCGTGGTGCTGGAGGTGGATGGCGGGAGGGATGTGTGAGGTCGGTGAGGTGACGCCGTCTCATTTCCAAGGTAAGTCGGATACCTTCAACCGCGCTAATGGCGGCAGAGGCTTGGCGATCGATACGGGTGCCAATCAGGCTGCCGTCGCCGCCCTGCGTGAGTCTCGAATGCGCAACATCCCCTACTGCGCGCCGAGCCGCATGGCGCAGCGGGCGTCGCAACCGATCGCGGGCGAGATGATGTCGCGCAGCGATCTCTGCACCGCGAGCTCGAGCGTCTGCGAGGGCGTTCGGGTGCATTGCTTGGCGACCTTGATGACGATGTCCTCATCGCTGACGCAGCCGAGCTGCGCGCAGGCGTCGCGCATCTTGGCCTCGAAATCCCGCGAGCGATCCTGATAGAAGCGCCGGGCGGTATCGACGATCCAGGTCTTGAGCTCGGGATCGATGCCGCCGCTCTGCGCCCGGGCCTCGAACGTCGGATCGCACGAGAACGCCGCGCCGGCTTCGGCCGATGGCGAAAACGCCAAGGCCGCGGCAGCCATCGCAATCATTGATACGCTCGTCAGCGCGCGTCTCATGGGATGCCTCGATCGAGCGGATGCCTCCCCGGAATGGCACCGGTTCTTCAGGGGCGTAAAATATCACAGGTCGTGGGTTTTCGCACGAGGTTGACCAAGCCGGGCAGTGTGTGCGGCGAACATGGGCTGGCGAGAGCGTCATCCGGGGACCCGCGCCAAATACGATGTTCCGCAATTGCGGCGGAGTGCAAGGCCGAGAGCCGGCTCTTGACGGGCCTCCCCAACTCAGCTTATTCGGGAAATTGAAACTGGAGAATTGCGCCTCGATTGTCATTGTCGGGCATAGCCCGCGAAGACGGGCGTAAACGCCCTTATGTCTCGGGTCGGCTCGTAGGGCGCAATCGCTTTATTGCGCCGCTCGGCGAGGCTGATGGCGCAATCAAGCGATTGCGCCCTACGCCCACCGTGCTGGTGGTTTTCCGTCGGTACAGCCGCCCCGCCGGCGCCCGCCCTCCAACCCGAACAACAACGAAAATCCATTGTTCTTTACAATGGGACCGCGCTGCAGCAACCGAGTCGGCTTCAGCCTCAATCCTTTTTCGGATCGAAATACTTCAGCTGCGGCGGAGCCTGCCCCTTCTTGGCCGGCCACAAGGCGCCGTCCTCGCTGACGTAATAGTTCTCCTTGCCGATACGGACGTGGTGGTTGCCTTCCGGACAGTTGTAGTCGAACCAGACCGGATCGCGCTCGCGCCGATAGGTCTTGAGCACCGTCCAGGGATGCGTCAGGGCATTGTCGATGGTGGTGACCTCGTCGTGCAGGAGGTCGTTGTTGGCCTTGTCGAGATAGATGCGCTCCTTGACGACGGTTTGATTGTCCTCGTGCAGCGGGATGCCGCTGGCGTCGAAGGAGCGCGGCCCCTTGAAACCGCGGGTCTCGACCTCGAGGGTGTTGAAGCGGCCTTGCGCGTCCGCATCGGTCCATTGGCCGATCGAATAGCCGGCGAAAGCCGGCTCGACGTCCTTGGGCCAGACGCGCCCGTCCGTATAGATGCGGCGAACCTGATTGTCGTATTCGATAATCATGTAGATGGTGTCCGGCATGATGATGATCTCCATGGGAAACACCACCGTCATGGCGCGCGGCATGCCGGGCGGAATGCAGGTGAAGGTCGGGTCGTTGCCCTGGCCGCCGGCGGCCTGGTCGGCGAGGCTCGCCTCGAACAGCGCCTGGTATTGCGGCTTGAGCGGCGGCCGCTCGTCACGGCCGAGCTGCTTGCTCGGGTCCCACTGGATGCCGCCGATCCGCCGCCACTGACCGCGCCATTGCGGATATTTGGTCTCGTCGAACGCGAGCGCGTCGGACACCACGACGTTGACGCCCGCCATGAGCGCGAGCGCGCCGATCAAGGATCGAAGACGCATTGTTGGTTCCTCCCTCGAGCACCTTGACTTTCATTGTCATGGCCGGACTTGTTCGACTTGTTCCGGCCATCTCGGTCAGGATGGCAGTGCGCTCCTTATCGGGTCGCCGGGACAAGCCCGGCGATGACACGGGAATTCGGCTTCTGGGCCGCAGAATACGGCTTCTACGCCGCCGCCAGAACCCGGCTGTGACCCTGGATCGGCTTCCAATCGCCGAGAATGTGCAGGATATCCCGAATCATCGCCGCCTGGTTGCAGATGACCGGCTTGCCGAACTCCCGCTCCAGCACCCCCGCGACCGGTTCCGAAAGCCAGGTGCCGCCCCCGACATAGACACCGTCACAAGCCGGATTTTCCAGGAACGCGCGCCGGCCGAGATCATAGGCGAGCTGCATCTGGTCCTGCGTGCCGATCTTCACGAACTCGGCGGGTTTCAGCGATTTGTTGGCGACGCCGCAGACACCGACACCCTCGCGCCCCAGGAAGTCGCCGAGCGTGCGGTTCATCTCGTCGGACCACTTGTTGACCAGCGCCACGTTCTTGAGGCCGAGCTGGCGCGCCGCGCGGCCGACCGCGAGCACCGTCGAGGTGGCGGGCAGGCCGGTATATTGCGCCATATGGGCGATCATGCGGTCGTGCGCCTCGATGCCGATCAGGAGCGGCAGCGGCACGCCGTTCTGCATCACCAGGTCGACGTCGCGTTCTTGCAGCATGTCCAGGTAGCTATCGAGCGGCGCGAACACGCGCTCCACGTCTGCGCGCGAGAATTCCGACAGGCCGACCGAAACCAGGACCAGCATCAGGCCGGGCGGCGCCAGCCGGTAGAATTCGTAGGCCGCGTTCTCTACCACCGCGAGCGGAGAGAGGCAGCCGATCTTATGCTTGGGCAGATAGTCTTCGAACATGAATGCCTCGGATGATAGCCCGCGCAGGCGGGGACTGATCAGTTGTGCGAAACTTTGCCGCCCTTGAAGATGGTCTCACGCACCAGCGCGGCCCATTGCTCGAACTCCTGGACGTAATTGGGCCGGTTGGTGAGATAGAGTTTCTGCAGAGCCGGCAGATCCTTCGGGGCCATGCCGTTGCGCGACGGCACGTAGCCGAGATCGCGGTAGATCGCCTGGCCTTCCTTCGACAGGAGGAAATCGATGAGCAGCATGGCGGCGTGCGGGTGCGGGGCCCTGAGCGCCAGCGCGGTCGCGGTGTCGGTCACCGGCACGGGGCCCGGCACGTTCCAGGCGATCGGCGCTCCCTGGGCGCGGCTTGCCTCCACGTGCGAATTGTAGATCGTGGGGGAGAGTGGCACCTCGCCCGAAATGGTCAGGTTGGCGAGCGCGCGGCCGGTGAGCTCATAGATCCGGATGTCCTGCTGCCCGAGCTTTCTGACATAATCGACGCCGAGCGCGATCACCATGGCGCCGACCCAGTTGGCCGAGGTCGACAGCGATCCGGAGATCGCCATCTTGCCCTTCCACCTCGGATCCAGGAGGTCCTGGTAGGACTTGGGCGCATCCCGCGCGCTGATTTTCTGGGTGTTGTAGCCGATGCCCAGATAGCTCTCCCGCACGCTGACCCAGTTGTGGGCGGGCTCGATCGTGCTCTGCTCGTAGTCCGCCAGCTCGGGCGATGAGAACGGCTGCAGCAGCCCTTGCTCGCGCGGCACCACCAGGCCGTAGGAGGAGAGCTCGTAGGCATCGACCTGATAAAGGCCGGCGCCGTATTCCTCGATGACCTTGCGGGTCACGTCGATCGAGGAGGCCCGCGGCATCGCGACCTTGATGAAGGGATATTTCTGCATGAACCGATCAAGCAGCGGCTGGATTTGCGTGCCGGTCGCGTACAGCATCAAGGCGCCTTCACGGCGGGCGCCATCCTCGAGAATTTGCTGCCGGTCGGCGCCCGCATAATTGGCGATCTCGCTCACCGTGTTCGGCGCCGCGAGCGCCGGCGCCGTTACGCAGAGCGCAAGAAAAGACCAAAGGGCCGCACGAAAGTTCATGGAACAGAACCCGGCTGCCCGGCCGCGTCCGTCTCGGCGCGAGCCGCCGGAGACTTGCGCTTGCGAAGCGGGCACATTCGTTGCGAATATCAGGAAGGCTATTGCATTTTCCGATGCTGTCAACCTGAGGGAGGAACGTGATGGACCAGGACCATGGTTCCGTTTGCGCGACGCGAAGCACGCCCCACACCCAGCATGTCACGGCCAGCCTCCCGTTTCTGTTCGTTTGTGCGTTGCTCTTGGCCGGCAGCGCGCAGCCGGCAATGAGCCAAAGCACCGCGAACGCCGTGGTGCCGCCACAAGCTCCAGCCCGCGAAGGGCTCGCCGCGATCGCCGATACGCATCTCTGGTACTGGGACACAGGCGGGGAGGGGACGCCGGTGGTGCTGCTGCATCCGGCGAGCGGCAGCGGATTGATCTGGGGCTATCAACAGCCGGCCCTGGTCAAGGCCGGCTACCGCGTCATCGCCTATTCGCGGCGCAGCTATTTCAACTCGGACCCTATAGCCAAGGTCCAGCCTGGAATCGGGTCCGTCGACCTGCACGGCTTGATCGAATTTCTTGGCCTTACGAAGTTTCACTTGCTGGGCTCCGCGGCCGGCGGCACCGTCGCGGTCGACTACGCACTCTCGCATCCGGACCGGCTTTTGAGCCTCACGCTCGCCGACAACGCGGCCGGGGTGCGGGACGGCGAGATCGCCAAAGCCGTCGTCAGCATCAGGACCAAGGGCTTTGACGACATGCCGGTCGAGTTTCGCGAGCTCGGACCCTCCTACCGGGCGGCCAATCCCGAAGGCGCCCGGATTTGGACCGAGCTCGCCCGCAAGGCGGTGACCGGAGGAGATTTCCGGCAAGGGGTCGCCAACAAGATCACCACCGCCAGGGTCGAAGCCATGAAGGTGCCGACGCTTTTGATCACCGGCGATGCCGATCTCGTCAACCCGCCATCGATCCTGCGCATGGTGGCGCGACACATGGTGGGCAGCGAAATGTTGATCGCTCCCGAGGCCGGACATTCCACCTACTGGGAGCAGCCCGACATCTTCAACGGCGCGCTGCTGGGTTTCCTGGCCAAGCATGCGAGGTAACTTGATTTGCAGGGAGCGGCGCGAGGGTTCCGCTAATGTATTGCCGGCCTGGGAGCGCTGAGATCGATCCGGCGCAGCAACAGCGCCACCGGAATCATGAATAGCGCAAAAACGGCCGTCGCCCAGAACACGTCGATATAGGCCAGCAACATCGCCTGGTTGCCGATGAGCTGGTCTATCCAAGCGATCGCCAACTGCTGAGCACTGGCGCGAGGGGTACCTTGGGCCAGAAAGTATTGGCTGATGCGGGCAACCCCCTCCTGGTAATTGAGCGCTGACGGAATGATGTTCTCTACCAGCCGAGACTGATGAAACTGCGTGCGTTGCGCGAGCTCGGTGGTGGTGAGCGAGACCCCGATGCTGCCGCCGAGATTGCGGGCCACGTTGATGAGGGCTGAAGCCTGCCCGGTTTCGCCCGGCCGCAGGTTGGAATAGGCGATGGTATTGATAGGGAGGAACAGGAAGGGCAGCGCGATGATCTGCCAAACACGGGTCCAGACGAAAAATCCGAAATTCGCCGTCGGGGCGAGCGATGTCATGTGCCAGGTCGCGACCGCGACCACCGCCATTCCGAGCGCGAGCCAATATCTCGGCTGCATGAGGTTGGTGAGCTGGCCCGCGATCGGCATCGCGACGATCATCGCCAGGCCGCCCGGCATCAACGCCAAGCCCGACAGCTCCGCCGTATATTGGAAGTTGGTCTGCGTCAGTTGCGGCAGCAGCTGGAGCGAGCTGAACAAAATGGCGCCGACGGCGGTCATCACCAGGAAGGAGAGGCCGAACTGGCGCTGAAACAGGAGGCGAACGTCGACGATCGGATCCGGCCGAAAGCATTCCCACGGCACGAACAGGGCGATGGAGACCGCCGATACGAGCGCAAAGGTGACGATGAAGCTCGACTGGAACCAGTCCTCCCGCTGGCCCCGGTCGAGCACGATCTCGAGGCAGCCGAGCGCGCAGGCGACCAGGACGAAGCCGATCCAATCGACCCTGATGCCGTCGCGCAGAAGCTCCTTGCGCTCGTCTTCGAGCGCCGGCGGCTCGACCAGGAGCCATTGCACCAGGACCAGCGACAGGATTCCGATCGGTACGTTGATGAAGAAGATCCAGTGCCATGAGTAGTTGTCGGTGAGCCAGCCGCCCAGCGTCGGACCGATGGTTGGAGCGACCAGCACGGCGATGCCATAGAGGGCGAAGGCCTGGGCCCGTTTGGCGGGTGGGAAGGTGTCGGCCAGGATGGCCTGCTCGCTGGGCGCCATGCCGCCGCCGCCGAGTCCCTGCAGGATGCGGAACACGATCAGCATCGGCAGGTTGGTGGCCAGCCCACACAGCAGCGATGCCGCCGTGAAAGTGGCGACGCAGATCATGTAATAGCGTTTCCGCCCGATCACGTTCGCGAGCCAACCGCTCACCGGCAGAACGATCGAGTTGGCGACCAGATAGGTGGTGATGACCCAGGTGCTCTCGTCGACCCCGGCCGCCAGGCTGCCGGCGATGTTGCGCAATGCCACGTTGGCGATGGACGTGTCCAGCACCAGCATGAAGGTGGCGAGCGATACGATGACGGCGATCAGCCAGGGGTTGCGACCGCCCGCCGCCGAACGGGGCAGATCCTCTGCGCGCTCGCGCCGGGCATTTGTTTGAGCCTTATCTGAATCGCCGGCCATTCGAAGGACCTTGCCGGGTGGTATGTCCGCGGATCGACCGCCGGCTCCGGTCGCGACGGGCGGCGGAAACGATCAATGCAAACGCCCGAGGCAGTGTGATGTTCCGCGCCGAAAGTCCGTGCCGAGGTCCCGCCGCACGCGCGGGCGCTCTCGCGCAGTGCCGTAAAATGGAGAGACTCGCGGTCGATGCGCATTTTCGTCCCGGGGCAAGGAACGATCGCCGGTCGAACTCGTTTGGAGAGGGCCTTCGGGAACGCGCTGACACGACACTCAGCCGTCGTCGGCGGCCGCGCTCACCGCACCTTGACGTCGGGCACGACTGACATGCCGGGGCCGAGATAAACATCGGGCGGCTGATCAAAGACGATCTTGACTGGCACCCGCTGCACCACTTTGACATAATTGCCGGTCGCATTCTCCGGCGGCAGCAGGCTGAAGGCGGCGCCGCTGCCGCTCTGGATGCTGTCGACATGGCCCCGGAAGGGATGATCCGGATATGCATCCACGTGGATATCGACGCCCTGTCCGGGCCGCATGTCGGCCAGCTGCGTTTCTTTGAAATTCGCCGTCACCCAGACTTCGCGTGGAACGAACATCATCAAGCTCTGGCCGATTTGGGCGTAAGCGCCGGTCGCGGCGGTGAGCTTGGTGACGCGGCCCGGCACTGGGGCCGCGATGACGGTGCGGGCGAGATTGGCCTCGGCCTGTGCTTGGGTGGCCTTGGCCTGCTCCAACTGGCCGGCGGAAATCTCCCGTTGCGTCTTTAAGACGTCGACCTGCTTCTGGGCGGCCACCAGATTGGCCTGCGCGCCGTCCAGGGCGGCTTGCTTTTGACGCAGATCGGAAGAGGTTTGCTGCGCTTGCTGCTGCGTGCCGGCGCCGCGTTTGAGCAGGGCCTGGGCGCGCACATCCTCCTCCTGGGAAAAGGTCAACGCAGCCTGAGCCTCGGTGACCTGCCTTGCGGCCTGATCGATTCTGGCCAACTGGGCATCGACCTGCGCATCCAGATTGGCGATGCCAGCGGCCGCTTGGTCGACTTGGGCGTTGGCTTGATCGAGCGCAGCCCGATAGTCGCGGTCGTCGATGCGCGCGAGCGGGGTATTGGTCTCCACGGCTTGATTGTCGGTAACCGGCACCGCGACGATCGCGCCGTTGACCTGCGAGCTGATCGAGACCGTGCGTGCATCGATAAAGGCATCGTCGGTGGATTCGTAGTGGCGAGCGTTCAGCCACCAGATCAGGGTGACGGCCGCGCAAATGAGCATCGCCGTCGCGACGATGACAATGGCCAGAGGATGATGGCGGATACTCGAAAGCAGGGAGGCTTGCGTCTTGTCTCGCAGGCGGTCGCCGTCCGCAGGCGACTTTCCGCGTCTTTCGGATCGAGTTCCGCGCTGCTCGGTATCGGGCGCCTTCTCGGTATCGCTAAGCGCAGCCGGCGGGCCCGGGCCTTTCTCCACGGCAGGATCGGCCTGGTCGGGGGGATTCTTCAGAGCTTGCGACAATGCGACCTCGACGGCTCGAGCCAAGTGGACGCGGCGGTTCCCCGGCGCAGGGTTCGGCCGGACCCGACACAGTGTCTGCATAATCGAGACGGGCGTGCGAAAGTTCCGGGAATATTCAATGCGCCGAGCCAGGGCGCCGCGATTCCCTCATTGGAGCTTCACGTCGTGATCGAGGCCGGTAAGCGGCTCGACCATCATGCCGACGGTCGGCGAGCGCCATCGTCCAAGGCCGGAGTTCCGAGCCGCCACCGCCGCGGACGCGGAACCAACTCGGGGTCGGGTATTCCAGTAAACGGGGCAGCCACAGAATGGTCCGCCCATGAGCTCGACTGCCGCCGAGTTCCGGTCGATTGTCTCGCCGCCAGGGACGTCGACATCGTGAGCGTGGCCGACTTGGAGGCAGGACGTGTGACTACCATCGCAAAATGCTGTGCGGTCTTTTTCTGCTGCTCGCAACATCCAGCTACTTCTTGATCAGGCCGAGGCTCGTCAAAATCCCGCGCACCGTCTCGTTCTGGCTGGTGACGAAATCGCTCGCTTGGCCGCTGTCGAGATAGCGGTAGGTCAGTTGGGTCCGCTCGACATGCTCCTTCCAGTCCTTGGTCTGCACCGTCTTGCCCAGCACGCCGTCCCAATAGGCGATCTGCGCCGGCGTGAGGCCCTTGGGGCCGAGGAGGCCGCGCCACTGGGAGAAGACCGCGTCAACGCCCTGCTCGCGCCAGGTCGGAACCTGGGCAAAGACGCCGCCGAGCCGCTGCTCGGACGGCACCCCGATGACCCGAAGCTTGCCGGCCTCGAGCTGCGGCGCCACGATCGAGGCTGGCCCAACCGTTGCATCCACATGGCCGCCCAGCGCCGCCGTCACCGCCTCGGCGCCGCCCTGGAAGCCCACCACCTTCAGCCTTGAGGCATCGGCGCCGCCGGCCTGCGCCACCAGCCCGAGCGCAATATGGTTCTGCCCCCCGATCCCGGAAATGGCGACCGAAACCGAGCTGGGGTCCTGCTTGAGTCGATCGATGAAATCCTTGCCGGTCTTGATCGGCGAGGCTGGATTGACCGCGAACACGATCTCCTCGTTGAGCAGCACAGCGAGCGGCGTGAAGTCCTTGAAGCTCATCGCGGTGTTGCCCGAGAGATTGTCGGACAACAGCAGGGTGCCGGTAATGGCGACATAGTTGCCGTTGCCCGGATGCTGGTTCAGATAGGCGTTGCCGACCGCGTTGAATCCGCCGGGCTTGTTGACGACGGTGACCGGCTTCTCCACCAGATTGCCGGTCTGCCAGATCTCCTGCAGCTTGCGGGCCACGTTGTCGTAGCCGCTGCCCGGCGGCGTCCCCACGATAATCTCGACGGTGCGATCCGGCTTCCAGTCGGCCTGCGCCCAAACCTCCGGCGTCAGGACAGCGGCCGCCGAGCAGACGCATGCAATGGCGGCGGAAACTTTGAGGGCAATTTGTGGCAAGTGACTCCTCCCGGTTTCTTCTTTTCCAGCCTGCTGGTTCTTATCAACCTGCTGGTTCTTATCAGCCTGCTGGTTCTTTCCAGCCGCGCTGGTGAGCCAGCATGGCGTTCCCCTTCCAAGTCTGCAAGATATGCCCTACAGCGGTATCGCATTTTCGGACGGAAAACCGGACTCCACTTTTCCTGAAAATGCTCTAGGTGTGGAAATCCCGCACGGCAATCCCGACCCAACCACCATCTCGATCCCTGGAGATAAAACCCCTTGTCGCACGAAACGATTCAGCTCGCGCAATACGCCGCCAATCTGCGCTTCGAGGACTTGCCCGCCGAGGTGGTTCGGCGCGCCAAGGATTGCATCATCGATACTGCCGCCGCCATCATCTACGGGAACACGATCCCATGGAGCTCGACCATCGTCGGCTACGCGCAGCGGACCGGACCGGGCGGAAAGAGCCGGATTCTCGGCGCTGGCGGCCCCGCCGTGCAGCCCGCCATGGCGGCGCTCGCCAACGGCACGCTCTCCCACGCCTTCGAGCTCGACAACGTGGTCATCAATCCGGGCGCCGGCGTTCATGGTGGCGCGACCCTGCTCCCGCCCGGTCTCGCCATGGGGCAGGAGATGGGCGGCAGCGGCCGCGATCTCTTGGCCGCGGTGGTGGCCGGGGCCGAGGTGATGATCCGCATCGGCTGGGCCACCAAGCACAGCAACGAGGCGCACGGATTCCATGCGCCCGGCACCACCGGCCCGTTCGGAGCCGCCATTGCGACCGGCCGTTTCCTCAAGCTCGACGCCCCCGCGATGACCAACGCTTTGGGCGTTGCGGGCTCGCTCTGCGGCGGTCTCATGGAGTTCGCGCGCTCCGGAACCGGCGCCATGGTGAAGCGGCTGCATATCGGGCGCGCCTGCGAGGCCGGCGTGCTGGCGGCGAGCCTCGCGCGCGGTGGCTTCACCGGTCCCTCGAGCGTGCTGGAAGGCGAGGCCGGGTTCCTGCGCGTCTTCTGCAGCGACCACGACCTCTCGCAACTGACACGCGGTCTCGGCAGCACCTACGCGACGCTCAATATCTGCCTCAAGCGCTATGCCTGTCACATCACCGCGCAACGGGCCGTGCAGGCCGTTCAGGAGCTGCGCGCCGAGCACAACATCGGCGGCGACGACGTCAAGGCCGTCACCGTGATCGGCGAGAAGCGGATGGCCGAGGTGAACAACATTCCGGAGCCGACCGACGTGATGATGTCGCAATACTCGACCCCGTTCTGCGTCGCGCTCGCGCTCTACCGCGATCCGCGCGATCCCGCCTCGTTCGGCGAGAACGCGCTCAACGATCCCGCCATCCGCTCCCTGTGCCGGCGCGTCACGGTGCGGCCCGCGCCGGGGAATTGGGGTCATGGCGACGTGCCGAGCACCGTCACCATCATCACGAACGACGGCCGCGAGCTCAGCCGTTGCGTCGAAGCCTTCATGGGAACGCCGACGCGGCCCTTCGATCGGGCGGCCATGCGCGAGAAATTCCTGATGCTGACCCGCCGGCTGCGCGATGCCGAGCGGACGCTCGAGCGCCTGCAACGCCTCGAGGAGGAAGACAGCCTGGAATGGCTCGGCGCCTAAGGGGTTCGGGGCGTTCGAGAAGACGAAAGCGAAGCACGCGTAAGCACCTTGTCATGGCCGGACTCCGTCCCGGCCATCTCGATCAGGGAAGCATTGCCATGCCGACATAAGCGAGATGGCCGGGACGAAGCGTGGCCATGACAAATCTTGGGCGCTCGATGTAGAAATCTACTTCCGCTTTTTCGCCGAGCCCTTCAGGGCCGCTGCTCGCTTCCGCGCCAAAACCTTGCGTCTCTCGGCCCGGGCCTTGGCTTTCTTCTTCCGGCAGGCGATGCATTTGCAGCCCACGGCTTTGATGAAGCAGTCGAAGTAGCCGCGGCCGTAATTGTAGGTGATCTCCTCTTCCGGCTTGATGTTCTTGATCGCCCGGATCTTGATCACGTGCTTGACGAAATAGGGCTCCGCATTCGGTCGGCAGGAATGGTTGATGTAGCGCGCGAGGTTTCTCCGGCTGGAGCCGTCGATGGTCCAACGTGCATTGATCTCGAACAGGTATTTGTTGTTGAGTTCGTCGGCCGTCTCGGTGTCGATCTTGCGGCCGCTGTAGCGCGCGATAAACTGGCCCTTCCTGATCGGAGCGCAGGCGAACATGCCGAGCCCCGCCGGCGATCGACCGATGCGCGTGCGCGCCGGCCGTGACAATTGTGCAGCCATGAGATTAGGATACATCCATGTTGACGGGCCCTCCGCGGGTCCGGCGTAGGGGATGACGGCTTCGATGCAGAGCTACGATGTCGTCATCATTGGGGCGGGCCACAACGGGCTGACCTGCGCCGCTTATCTCGGCATGGCCGGGCTCAGCGTCAAGGTCGTCGAGCGCCGAGCCGTGGTAGGCGGAGCGGCGGTCACCGAGGAGTTCTTTCCGGGCTTCCGCAACTCGGTCGCGGCCTACACGGTCAGCCTGCTCAATCCCAAGATCATCGCGGATCTTCGCCTGTTCGATCATGGATTGAAGATTGTCGAGCGTCGCGCGCAGAACTTCCTCCCCACGCCGGATGGCCGTTACCTTCTCGCTGCCGAAGGGCAAACCGAGCGCAACATCGCCAAGTTCAGTGCGGCCGATGCTGCACGCTATGGCGCCTTCTGCCGGGAGCTCGACGCAAACGCCGATGTGCTGCGCGAGCTCGTCCTGCAGGCGCCGCCGAATCTCAGCCGCGGCTTCAGTCTCAAAACCCTGAGTGAAATATTGAAAGCCGGGCGCTTGGGCAACCGGCTTCGCGGACTTTCCACGGAAAATCTAGCCACTCTCTTCGACCTGTTCACCAAGTCGGCCGCCGATTATCTCGAAGGCTGGTTCGAAAGCGAGCCCTTGAAGGCCTGGTTCGGCTTCGACGCCGTGGTGGGGAACTATGCCAGCCCCTATACGCCGGGAACCGCCTATGTGCTGTTGCACCATGCCTTCGGCGAGGTGAACGGCAAGAAGCGGACCTGGGGACACGCGGTCGGCGGAATGGGCGCCATCACGCAGGCCATGGCGCGGGCTGCCCGCGGCTACGGGGTGGAGATCGAGACCGATGCGTCGGTGCGGGAGGTCCTGGTCGAGAAGGGGCGAGCGTGCGGCGTCGTGCTGGCGGACGGACGCGTCATACGGGCGGGCGCAGTCGCCGCCAATGTGAATCCGAAGCTCCTCTACACCCAGATGGTTCCGGGTGACGCCCTGGAGCCGGCCTTCCTGCAGCGCATGCGCCAATGGCGCTGCGGCTCCGGGACCTTCCGCATGAACGTCGCCCTCTCGCGGCTCCCGAGCTTCACGGCGCTGCCCGGCGGTGCGCCGGCCGACCATCACACCGCCGGGATCATCCTGGCTCCGAGCCTCGCCTATATGGATCGCGCCTATTGCGATGCGCGCTTGCAGGGGGTGAGCCGCGAGCCGATCATCGAGATGCTGATCCCCTCGACCCTGGATGCCACCTTGGCGCCGTCCGGCGCCCATGTGGCGAGCCTGTTCTGCCAGCATGTGGCGCCGCAATTGCCCGATGGGCGCTCCTGGAACGACCGCCGCGACGAGGTCGCGGACCTGATGATCGATACGGTCGAGCGCTATGCGCCGGGTTTCAAGGCGAGCGTCATCGGCCGCGCGGCGCTGAGCCCTTTGGATCTGGAGCAGGTGTTCGGCCTGACCGGCGGCGACATCTTCCATGGCGCCTTGTCGCTCGATCAGCTGTTCTGGGCGCGGCCGGCGCTCGGCTATGCCGACTATCGGGGGCCGCTCAAAGGGATTTATCACTGCGGCGCCGGTGCCCATCCGGGCGGCGGCGTCACCGGCGCGCCCGGCCACAACGCGGCGCGCGCCATCATCGCGGATCGGCGCTGGCCCGGTCGCGGCAACTAAAAATCCAAGCTCCGCATCCGAGCTCCTGCGGAAAGGCGGCGACCAGGCTTGCGCCGATCCGCTGTATCGCTATGCCGCCCTGCCTCAAGGCACGTTCCGCGGCCTCCAGCGATCCGACCTCTATTCCGTAGGCGCCGATGAAGGGCAACGAAGGGATCGGGATTTGCGGACACATGAAGGCGAACGTCGCGGCCGTCACAAGGTCCACGCTCCCGCGATCGAGATCGAACGACTGAGCGAGGGAAGATGCGCGTGGGGGGCGGCCGGTGAGACGTTCGAAACGTTGCCCTGCCTCGTCGAGATCGCTGACTGCAATCACGACGCCAGTCAAACCGGTTGCGCCGTTGGGATGAGAGAGCCAGCGCGGCTGCCACACCATGTGCTCGGTGCGATGGGTCAGAAGCTGGATGCGGCCCTCCGGCATCTCCCCAGGCTCCAGACGGGCGACCGTAAAGGCCGCGGTTCCGAGCTTCCCTCCCGTGTCGACCGGCCGCTGCATGTCGACCAGCGGACGCACTCGAAAACCCGTCTGCTGCAGCCGTTGATGCGCGCTCCCCGCGTCCACCACTGAAAAGGCCACCAGATGGACGCCGGTGTGCCGCGCCATGGCGGCGTTGAGCTCGCCGCCGAGCGGCGTTTCCGCGGTCTTGAACAGCATCTCGACATAGCCGCGCTTGAGCATGGCGGTGACATTGCCGGTGCCGGTGAGCCGCGGCGCGCCAGCCTGATCCGGTTGGGTTTGGACCGACATGGGCGTGGGCGCAAAGCCGGCCCGTGCCAGCGCCCGGCTGGCGGCTTGGGGATCGCGCACGAAATGGCCGACGTGATCGAGAAAAATCTCGTCGCCCAGGGGGAGCTGGCGGTCGGCCTGCACGAATTCAGCCACGATGAGTCCTCACGGCCGGCCGCCCACGCGCTCTTCGGCCAATGCCTGCAAGGCGTGGCGGTCGACCTTGTTGGTCGAGGCGAGCGGCAATTCGCCCACGAACCAGACGAAGCGCGGGTGCTGGTAGGCGGGCGCGTTCTTGAGCGCAAAGCGCTTGATGTCATCGTCGCTCGGCGCCCGGCCGGGCTTCACCATCACGAACGCCACCGGCTTCTGTCCCTTTATGGCGTCCACGATCGGCACCACGCACGCCTGGGCGACGTCCGGATGGCGCTCCAGCATGCGCTCGATGTCGGTCGGATAGATGTTCTCGCCACCCGACACGAACATGTCGTCGGTGCGGCCGACGAAATAGTGAAAGCCTTGGGCATCGCGCCGGAACACGTCGCCGGTGATGTAATAGCCGTCCGGGGTGATCGGGGAGGGGACATCCGGGCGGTTGTGGTAGCCCAGCATCACGGCGGGGCATTTCATCTCGAGCATGCCCTGATCGGCATCCCGGTTGTCGCCGTCGACCAGCCGCAGCTGCACCTGGGGATGCGGATAGCCGACCGAAAGCTCGGGCTGCGGTAGTCCTTGCGGATGCGGCCCGAAGACGACCGGCCCGGCCTCGGTGGTGCCATAGGCGTTGGTGACCGAAGCCTGCGGCAAGGCGTGACGGATGGCGGCCATCAGGCTCGCACTCACCGGCGCCGAGCCCATGCGGATGAACGCGACGCTCGAAAGATCGCTTTGCTCAAGCAGCTCCTGCTCGCGCAGCATCATGGCGATCATCGGTGGCACCGCGGTGAGCCAGGTGCAGGCGTAGCGTTGCGTCGCCTCGATATAGCCGCGCGCCGTGAACCGCGGGAGCAGAACGATAGTGGCATGGGCCGCGCAGGCGAGCTTGCTCAGCGCCAGCGCATTCATGTGATAGAGCGGCGCCGCGATCAGATAGCGGTGGCGCGACAGGTCCTCGCCGCCGAGCCGTGTCTTCACCACCCAGATATGGGCTTGATGGGATAGGACGACGCCCTTGGGAATTCCGGTCGAGCCAGAGGTGTAGAGCAGCATCGCCGGCTCGTCGGCGGCCGGCACGATGGCGTCGAACGGCCCGGGATCGAGATAAGCATCGAAGCCCGCCGTGCCGAAGCCCACGCAGGCGAGCTCGGCCGGACAGTCCGGGCGGCGCGCAGAATCGCAAAAGACCAGCTTGGCGCCGCAATCCTGGATGATGAAATGGATGGTCTGGCGCGGAAACTTGAAGTTGATCGGCACCGCCACCAGGCCGGCCCGCATGATCCCGTAATAGGCCGCGAGATATTCGGCACGATTGGCGGACAGGATCGCGACCCGCTCCCCGCGCTCGCGGCCGCGCGCCTTGAGGGCGCGGGCGACCCCGTTCGCCATCGCGTCGAGCCGCGCATAGCTGATCTGGCGCGGCCCACTCTCGCCGCCGAGATCGATGATCGCGGTCTTGCCGAGGTCGCGGTCCCGCCCCATCAGGTTGCCGAGGTTTTTGAAGCTCGCCATCGCGTGGGATCAGGCTTTCGGCGGTGCCGTGAAATAGGTGCCGCGGCCGCTCGCAAGCAACTTGCCGCCGGCATCGAGCACCTGCGCCTCCGCGGTCGAGAACTGGCCGCCGAAGCGGATCACCTTGCCGCGCGCGGTCAGATCGCCCGGCATGGCGGCCGCGTGATAGTCGATCCGCAGGTCGATGGTCGGCACGCCGCGACCAGTCCGTCGCACCATCGCCCAATCGGCCGCGAGATCGATCAAGGCCGCCAGCACGCCGCCATGTGTATAGCGCCGCTCTGGATTGACCACCCATTCCTCGCGCCACGTGGCGGTGAGCTCAATGCCGTCCTCGTGCACGGCCACGACCTTGAGCCCGAGCCACTGGTGATAGGGCGCGCGGCTGATCAGCTCCTGCACGTGTTCCGCGGTGAGTACCTCGGTCATCAGCTTTGCTCCCGCACCTCGATCACGGCGTAACCACCACCTTGCCGATCACCTCGCGGTCCTGGATCAGGCGCAAGCCCTCCTTGGCTTCCTCGAGCGGCAGCACCTTGTCGATCACCGGCTTGATCTTGCGCTCCGCGATGAGCTGCATCAGGCCGGTGAGGTCGTCGTCGTAGAAGCTGTTGGAGCCGATGATCTTGAGCTCGAAGCTCCACACGTAGCGCAGATCCTCTTTCGGGTCATAGCCGGCGGTCGCCCCGCAGACCAGGAGCCTGCCGCCGCGCTTGAGGCAGCGCAGCGACGGCACCCAGGTGTCGCCGCCGGTGAAATTGATCACCACGTCGACGCCGCCCTCGAAGCTGCGGCGCTGCGGCTTGCCGTATTTTTCAACAGCCCATTTGGAGAAATCGACCTCGCGGTAGTTGATCACCTCGTCCGCGCCGAGCACACGCAGCGCCCGCGCCTTTTCGGCCCCGCTGGTGCAGGCGATGACATGGGCGCCCAACAGCTTGGCCAAGATGATGCAGCCGGTGCCGACGCCTCCGCTGGCGCCCAGCACCAGCACGCGCTCGCCGGCTTTCACGGTGTCGTGGGTGATCAGCATCCGGTGCGCCGTGCCATAGGCGACCGGCAGCGAGGCCGCCTCCTCGAAGCTGACGCCGTCCGGCATGGCGACCAGCTGATCGGCGCAGACCAGGCAATATTCCGCCATGCCGCCGTCCAGCATCTCGCCCATCAGTCCCTTCTTCTTGTTGACCGGATTGACCAGGACCCGATCGCCGGGCTTCCAGCCCGTGACCCCTTCGCCGATCTCGGTGATCTCGCCCGCCATGTCGAGGCCGATGATCACCGGTAGCGGCACCTTGATGCCGGGCATGCCGGCGACCGTGAATACGTCGTGATAGTTGAACGACGAGGCGCGTACCCGGATCAACACGTGGCCATCCACGACCCGGGGCGCCGGGTAATCCGCAACCAGCTCGAGATCGTCGCGGCTGCCGTGCCGGCGCAGAACCAGCGCCTTCATGGTCCTTTCGGACATGGTCCTCGCGGACAAGGTTATGGTCGTGTCGGCTGTCACTGCGGGCTCCCTGGCGATCCGGATTGCCGTTGCGGCCCGATCTCAGTAGCTTAAGGCGAGCCCCCCAACAACTCTGCCCCAAGCGCCTTTCGGAGATCACGGATGCAGGAGAATTTCCGCCAGTTCCTCGACCGCTTGCGGCAGACCGGAGATCTTGTCGACCTGCACCAGCCCGTGGACATCCGCCATATCGCCACCCTGGTGGACCAGGCCAAGACCGCGCTCTTTTTCCACAAGGTCATCGGCTACGACATGCCGGTCGTGTCCGGCATCATCCGCTCGCGCGAGCGCGCCATCATGGCGCTCGGCTGCGAGACCTACCGCGAGATCGAGGACAAGCTGCAGCAGGCGATCGACCGGCCGATCCCGCCCAAACACGTCAAGACCTCGCCGACCCGCGAGGTGGTCCTGCTGGATGACGATGTGGACCTCTATAAGCTGCCGATCCCGATGTCGTCGATCTACGACGGCGGGCCCATGATCACGGCCGGCGTGGTCATCACGCGCGATCCCGAATTCGGCATCAACAGCGGGATCTACCGCTTCATCGTGAAGGAACGGAACCTCACCGGCATCGACATTGTCACGCCCAACAACATGCGCATGTTCGCGCAGCGCGCTTTCCGACAGGGTCGTCCGCTGCCGATCTCCATCAGCATCGGGACCCATCCGATCGAGATCACCGGTTCCGGCTATCGGGCACCCTTAGGGATGGACGAGATGGCGATCGCGGGTGGCTTGCGCGGCGCCGCGGTCGAGCTCGCGCCCTGCCAGACCATCGATCTACCCTACATCGCGGATGCCGAGATCGTGCTGGAGGCTGAAATCCTGCCCACCGGCTGGACCTGGCCGGAGGGCCGCTTCGGCGAGTTCACGCGGCTGATGGGCGGCTTGCACTGGAACCCGCTGGTGCGTGTCAAAGCGATCTCCATGCGCCGCGACGCGATCTACTACAATCTGCACATGCCGTGGGAGAACACCTGGCTGGCGGCGCCGACCCGCTATGCCGCCATCCGCCAGGCGCTCAAGACCGCGGGCGTCATCGTCAAGGACATCAACGTCACGCTTGGCGGCTGCGCCTTCTGGCATGCCGTGATCTCGATCAAGAAGCAGCCCGGCGAGGCCAAGAATGCGCTCCTGGCGGCGCTGTCGGTGATGGACTTGAAGCACGTCGTGGTGGTCGACGACGACATCGACGTGTTCGATCCCATGGACGTGGAGTGGGCGATCGCCACCAGGGTGCAGGGTGACCGCGACATCTTGATCGTGAGCAATGCGCGCGCCAAACCGCTCGATCCGAGCCTGCCGCAGGGTTTCGGCGTGGTGCCGACCGGCGCCAAGGTCGGCGTCGACGCCACCATCCCGGAAGGCATTCCGCGCGAGCACTACGAGCGCATCACCTATGCGTACGCCGATCGCGCCAAGATCGACGACTATGTGAACGGAAAATCCGACGCGGGCGGCCAGGCCGGCGACGAAGCGGCGGTCGTCACGCTGGCGGAGCAGATATTGGACGCCATCGCCACGCAGCCGCTCTACTACACCGATATCGCGGAGCGGTTCGCCGCCTTTGATTTCCGCACCGTCGCGCGGGCGCTCGGTCATCTGCATGCGACGGAGAAGCTCTGGCAGGACACCCGCGGCCGCATGTGCGTGCGCGGCTCGGAATTCGCAGCCAAGCCGAAGGGGTGAGCATCAATCCGACCGTGGGGGCACGACCTTACCTGAGCGAGATCGCGACAGGTCAAATCGCGGCCTGCGTCGGAACGCGACCGGCGTCGGCGTCTGTCGCATAGGAGCCCATCGTCCGGAACTCGATGCGCCCGCGGCCGGCCTCGTCCGCGGCGCGCGCGAGGAACCAGCCGAGCGTCGCCAGTTGCTCATCGCGACGATAGTAGAAGTTGGAAGGGTGGAACCAGAGATGGAACGTGCCGCCCTCGCGCCGGGCGCGTTCCAGCCCGACCAGGAGCTTGGCGCGCGTAATCAGCGGCATGACCATGCGGCGTAAACCGTTGCGCCCGAGCATCTGCATGCATCCCGGGATGTCGATGAGCGGGCCCAGCGCCTGGGGCCACGAAGGGCGCGGTGGCACGGGAAGGAACTGGTCGATGAAGTTCGCGGTGCGGGCCGCAATGCGTCCACCGTGATTGGCGGTCCGCAACAAACCGACGTCGTGGCTGCGCACGACGCGAAGCCCGCTCTGGGCCAGAACATCCAGGTGCCCGACCGCGCCGCGCGGAAACACGAAGGATTTGAATCCGAGGCCATGGGCGCGATGCACGCCCGCGGCGAATGCGAGGTCGTCGCGCGCCTCCGATGCGGAAATCCGATCGAAGTAGATGTGTTGTCCGCCGTGGCTGCCGATCTCATGGCGCACCTTGGCCCGCACGATGCGCTCCATCACGTCGGGCGCATACCAGCAAGACATCGGTCCCGGCCGCGACCGCGCGCTTGCTTCATCGAGCAGAGCGGCGACGACGAGCCAGCTCGCCGGCACCTGATGGCGATCGAGCAGCTCGACAAGCGCCGTGCAGATTGCGCGCTCCGCCGTCTCGGCCAGCCGCAGCTCATCGGCCGTGATCGTGTCCCAGACCCCCCAAGCGAGCTCGAGGTCGATCGATACGGTCACCTTTCCGGTTGTCATACGGGGCTGTGCTCTGCCGACGAAGTCGACCGGTATCTATAGCAAACCCAAGGGGTTGGCGACACGCGGGCAACGCCCGCGCGTCTCGAACCATGGTTACACGCGCGGCACTGCCCGGACTATCGCCTCGACCTTGGCGCTGAAATGGGCGAAGACGCCATCGTGGGACCATAGAGAATTTCGGGCAAGAGCCAACCGGGTTGTAGCTCGTCGGCGTTGATCGGCGCCGTGAGCTCGAACGACGCGCTTGCAGCCTGCACGGACACCGGATTCGTCACGTCTTGCGCTCCAGGCGACATCCGGAACCCCGCCCCGGCGAGAGCCAGTGCCGCGACCGCAAGGGCGAGGCGTTCAGTGACTCTGCGTGCGACGGATCGACATCGAGACGATTGGACCATCGGCTGCGCCACGCTGCCGGGCTCGCGGTCGTCGACCTCGGCGGACTTTGCCGGTGCCGGCGCGGGCTCGCGCCACCGGGGACTTGATTGCGTCCCAGAGAATTGTGGCCGCAGCATGAGATCCGTCACGACCTCGTCGTCGCCGGGATCGGCGCAGTCGAGATCGTGATTGACGAGCACCGCGTTGATCCAGTCGGAATTCACCTTGCTGATCAAATCGGAGGTAGCGTAGTCAGCTTTCATGGATGTCCTCCGCCCGTTGGGATTTCGCGCAGAGCAAAGGATGAAATTGGGGTGAAAAAACGATCGCGAGTCTCGGGCATATTCCCTAGGGCGATACCTCCGCCTTTGAATTGTCATAGCTGGCGGCGTCGGCTTTCGTCATTGACGGGCTCGTTCCCGCCAATCCCGATAGCGAACCCGGCGCTCGTCCACGACGACGAAACAGCAAAAAAAGCCCTCGGGCGAACTCCGGGGGCGATGCATGGCGCATCAATCAAACCAGCTCCGGCTAGTCCAGCGGCTCTACCTTCACGATCGAGGCGCCGTGGTTGCTGCCGACCCAGAGCACGGGCCGCGGTCCGCTCTCCTGCACGAAGACGCGGCGGATGTTGGTCGGCCGCGGCATGAGATATTCGGTGATCTGGCCGCTCTTGGTGTCGAGCCGCGCGACGCGGTCGTTGACCATCGAGCCGGTCCACACTTGCGAAGCGTCCTTGGTCGGAACCACGTCGTAGGGATCGCCGAACTTCGTAGGGAGCGGATATTCCTTGATGGCGGCCGTCTTGGGATCGAACAAAGCGATGGCATTGCCGGCGTACTCTGCGAACCAGAGCCGGTTCTGCTCGTCGACCCGGCCGCGCCGCGGCCGCGATCCGTTGCTCGGCGTGCGAAAGATCGTGGTTGTGCCGTTCTGGAAGTCGCGATAGCCGATGCTGGTGCCGCCAAATTCTAGCTGATAGACGTTGTTCTGCCGGTCGGTCGGCATCCCGTAAGCGGAGATCTGCTTGCCGCTGAGATCCTTGGACTGGCCCAGGTCCTCATATTGACCGCTCTTTACGTCCAGCCGGTAGACGCCGTGCATTTCCTGGTTGTTGGACAGGACCTTGCCGTCCACATCCGCATGCTGCGGCGACACCATCGAGGCCTGCGTCGAGGGCGACTGCCATTCCTTGGGGAACGGATACATGGTGACATCGCGGGTCTGGCGATCGATCCGCGCTACGCCCGCCTGGTACATCAGGGAGAGCCAGACGTTCTTTTGTCCGGGCTCGAACTCGATATCGAGACCGCCCTTGGGCTGCTCCGGTTTCAGCACCGGAATCGGAATGTCGGTGGCCTTGCCGGTCTTGGGATCCATCACGCCGGCGAACTGATTGCTGAAGTCCGAATACCAGACCATCCCGTCTTGATCGACGATCACGTCATGAGGCTGGGTCTCTCTGCGTGGCAAATCATATTCGGTGTAGATCACCTTGGTGGCGGTGCCTTTGGGGCGCGGAAGCGTCTTGAGCTCGAAGGATCTGGCATCCGTCGTGCTCATGTTGACGCTGGCGAGCCAGGCCGCCGTCACCTCGAACTGGGATTCCGGAAGCGGAGGACGCACGCCGCGCGGGCCGGGCAGCAGGGGTTGCGGGTGGTTGGGGGTGCTGCCCGGCGAATAGCCGCCCATGCGCTGGAAGATTTGCTTGAACTCCTCGGCATCATGGGTCGAGGCGAGGATGCGCTGGACCGTGTGGCACTCGACGCAATTGATCAGGTTGCCCTTGACGTTGTCGGGACCGGGTGCGCTCAGCAGCCATTCGGCATTGGACAGCTGGTTCGCCAGATTCTTCGTCTTGGCGAGCTTGATGTCGGTCTTGGTTCCAGCGCCCACGACATCGACCGCCTTGGGGCCGTCCAGATTGTAGCCGGCCGCCCGGATGGCGATCGTGTAATGGCCGGGGTCGAGCCGGTCGGCCGGGAAGCTGTAGTTGCCCTTCTGGTCGCTCACGACCGTGACCGTGATGGTGCCGCCGTCCTTCTTGGCGCTGACCAGCACGCCCTCCATCGGGCCTTCCTCGGCGGAGGTCACCTGGCCGGTCAACGCCGCGGCGCCTTGCGCTTGCGCGCCGGCCAGAATGAGGCCGCTCAACGAGCAGGCCAAACCCGCGGCAGTCACGAGCTTCTTGACGTGCATTATCGTCTCCTGAGCTGTTAGACGGTGAAATGTTTTTGGGATCGAGGGCCGAAGCTGATTGATCGCCGGGCGTATAGCATGATCCGTCCCGCAGGTCATCAAGCGGGCCAGCATATCGGGCACGAAAAGGGCGAGCGTTAACCTCGAACGTGTTTCGATGCCCCGATCAGCAACCGCTCGATTTCATCCTTCAACCCAATGCCCGACAACTCGCGCGCCCGCATGGCGCCCAGCAGGCGGAAGACTTTGGAGGCCGCGTCAGCCGGATCGATGCCATCGGGGCGGATGTTGGAGATGCAGTTGCGGTTCGCATCGGTGGTGTGCGGTCCCGGCTGCCAAGTCAGGTAGGCCCCCATGCTGTCGGGAGCGGAGAGGCCCGGCCGCTCGCCGATCAGGACCACGACCGCGCAGGCCCGCAACAGCTGCGCCACCGTGTCCCCGATGGCGACCCGGCCCTGGCGCGCCAGCGTGAGCGGGGCGACGCGCCAGCCATCGGCCCGCAACCGCGGCAATAGCGCGGCCAGGAGCGGCGGGCCGTGGCGCTCGACCGCGCGCGCCGACAGGCCGTCGGTGATGACGAGCGCTACATCGTGGCCGCTGCCCGCTTGATCCGCCAGCACGGCGCTGGCATCGGGCGCCAATCGCCGGCCGAGATCCGGGCGCATCAGGTATTGCGCCCGGTCCCGCACCGCGCTGGAGATCGTGAGCAGCGGCCAGCCCTGCGCCGCGAGATCGGCGCGCAGCCGCTCCTCGTCGAGGGGAGCATGCACGGCATCGCGGGCACGCGCGTGGGCCAGCCGCAATTGAAGCATCGGACCGGTGGCGAGCGATGCGCCGCTGCGGGCGAGACCGATGCGCGCCGCCGTGAGCCCGCGCAGGCCGGCCCAGGCCCCGTCGTCCGCTGCGCTTGGCGGAGTCTGCGGCGCTACCGCGATTGTGGTGGGCTGAGGCTCTGCCATGTTGGCTGCTCCAGAAACCAACTCTTCCAACAAGTAGTCGCTCGATGAGCTTGTCGGCAAGCGCGATCACTACCCAATTGAAGGTCGACCGCGATAATCCTGATCCGCCTGCCAGGGAGGCGACATGTGCCCGAGGAGCGGCGAAACGCCGCTCGCGATGGCTGCAACCCGCTGATAGGCTGTCTCGGCAGATGATGGGAGGGCATCATGAGACTCGCACGCCGTCGATTTCTGCAGCTGGCAACGGGCGTTGCGGCGCTCCCGATCGTGCCCCGGGTCGCGATGGCGCAAGCCTATCCGGCGCGTGCGGTGCGCATTATCGTGCCGGTCGCGCCCGGCGGCGCGCTCGACATCACCGCGCGCCTGATGGCCCAATGGCTGTCGGAGCGGCTCGGGCAGTCCTTCATCATCGAGAACCGGCCGGGCGCAAGCACCAATATCGGCATCGAGGCGGTCGCGCACGCCGCCCCGGACGGCTATACGCTGCTCCTCATTCCCGCATCCGTGACCGTCAACGCGACGTTGTTTGAGAAGCTCAACTTCAATTTCATCCGGGACATCGCCCCGGTCGCGAGCATCAGCCGCGTGCCGCTGGTGATGGAGGTGAACTTATCGGTTCCCGCGAAAACCGTTCCCGAGTTCATCACCTATGCCAAGTCAAACCGCGGCAAGGTCACCATGGCGTCGGGCGGCACCGGCAGCACGTCCCATGTCGGGGGCGAGCTCTTCAAGATCATGACCGGCGTCGAAATGCTGCATGTGCCTTATCGCGGCGGCGCGCCCGCGCTCGTCGACCTGCTCGGCGGACAGGTGCAGGTGATGTTCAGCCCATTGCCGGAATCGATCGCGACCGTCAAAGCCGGCAAGGTGCGGGCGCTCGCGGTCACCACCGCGACGCGCTCGGAGGCGCTGCCGGACGTGCCGCCGGTGGGGGATTCGGTTCCGGGTTTCGAGGCGAGCACCTGGCAGGGCATCGGTGCCCCCACCGGTACGCCCGCCGAGATCATCGACCGGCTCAACAAGGAGATAAACGCCGCCCTCGCCGATCCCCAGATCAAGGCGCGGCTCGCGGACCTCGGTAGCATCCCGGCCCCGATGTCGCCCGCCGCGTTCGAGAATATGATCGTGGCGGAGACCGAGAAGTGGGGGAAGGTGGTCCGCACCGCCAATATCAAGCCGGAATGATTCCGGAGTTTCTTCCCCAATAATTCTGGCCGGAGAGAATCGTCAATTTGGTCCGCGCTTAGAACGGCAGCAGCGCGCGGAAGCGGCTCGGCAGGTTCTGCGGGCGAATCCGATTCGCTGCGTCCATCAGCCCTTGCCGCCCGAGCCAAGCTTCGAATTCCGGCGCCGGGCGGCGGTCCAGGAGGTCGCGCATGGCGAGCGCGTCGTGAAACGACGTGCTCTGGTAGCCCAGCATGATGTCGTCGGCGCCCGGCACCCCCATGACGAAATTCACGCCGGCCGCGACCAGGAGCGTCAGCAGCGCATCCGTGTCGTCCTGGTCCGCCTCGGCATGGTTGGTGTAGCAGACGTCGACGCCCATCGGCAGCCCCAGGAGCTTGCCGCAGAAATGATCCTCCAGGCCGGCGCGGATGATCTGCTTTCCGTCGAAGAGATATTCGGGCCCGATGAAGCCCACCACGGAGTTGACCAGCAAAGGCGAGAATGCGCGCGCTACCGCATACGCGCGCGCCTCCAAGGTCTGCTGGTCGACGCCGTGATGCGCATTGGCCGAGAGCGCGCTGCCTTGCCCGGTCTCGAAATACATCACGTTGTGCCCGATGGCGCCGCGTCCGAGCGAGAGCGCGGCCGCGCGGGCCTCCTGCAGCAAAGCCAGATCGATCCCGAAGCTCGCATTGGCGGCCTGCGTGCCGGCGATCGATTGAAACACCAGATCGACCGGCGAGCCTCTGCGGATGAGATCGAGGGTGGTGGTCACATGGGCCAGCACGCAACTCTGGGTCGGAATGTCGAGCTTGGTGCGGATGTCGTCGAGCATGCAGACGAGCGCGTGAGTGCGCTCGGGGCTGTCGGTCGCGGGATTGATGCCGATCACCGCATCGCCCGAGCCGAGCAGCAGTCCGTCCAATATGCTGGCCCCGATGCCGGCCCGGTCGTCGGTCGGATGGTTGGGCTGCAGGCGCACCGACAGGCGGCCTGGCAGCCCCAGCGTATTGCGGAACGAGGTCACCACCCTGCACCTCGCGGCCATCACCATGAGGTCCTGCAAGCGGCTGATCTTGGCGACCGCGGCGACCATTTCGGGCGTCAGGCCTCCCGCCAAGCCGGCGAGCGCGTCCGCCGTCGCCGCATCGGACAACAGCCAGTCGCGCAATCCGCCGACCGTCAAATGGGCGACCGGCGCCAAGGCCGCGGCATCGTGGGTGTCGATGATGAGGCGCGTGACCTCGTCGGTCTCGTACGGGATCGTCGGCACGTCGAGGAAGGTCGCGAGCGGCAAGTCGGCCAGCGCGTATTGGGCCGCAACGCGTTCCTCGCCGGACCGCGCCGCGATCCCGGCGAGCACATCGCCGCTGCGCAACGGCGAGGCCTTGGCGAGCAGCGTCACCAGATCCGGAAAGACGTAACGCTCGCTGCCGATCGTCGCGCTGTACATGAAGCGGGTCCTTAAAGGCGATCCGGTGTGCGTCACCCTATCAGCCTGCCGAAGCAAGGGCACCGAATGCCGCAGCGAGAGGATGTAGGGGGCAAACTACGGGCGTATGAAAGACCGGTGCTGCCTTGCTGATGGGAGCGGAAAAGTCCATCTTGAGCCATGACCTGACAGGGGAGAAATCGATGAATTCGCGAGGCTTTTATCTCTGCACCGTCGCGATTGCCGGCGCGCTGGCCATGCTTGCAGCCCCGGCGGCCCGCGCCGCCGACGCCGTCGCCGAATGGGCCAGCATCAAGGCGCCCCCGGCCCCCGAGCTGAAGCCCGTGACGATCGATCCCAAGACCACTGCGCTCCTGATCCTCGATGTCAACAAGCCCGGCTGCGTGCCGGAGCGGCGCGCACGCTGCGTCGACACGTTGCCTCATCTCAAGAAGCTGATGGACGCGGCCCGCGCGGCCGGCGTGCCCGTGCTCTACACCTTCAGCGGTACCGCAAAGCCCGCCGATATCGCGGACGCGGGAATCGCTCCGCGCGAGGGCGAGGTGGTGGCGGCGCGCGGTCCCGACAAGTTCCTGGGCTCCGAGCTCGAGAAGACGCTCAGGGACAAGGGCGTCACGACCCTCATCGTGACCGGCACCAGCGCCAACGGCGCCGTGATCGGCACCGGCGCCTCCGCCGCGATGCGTGGCTTCAAGGTCATCCTTCCGGTCGACGGCATGTCGGCCGATTCGCCCTACATGGAGCAATATGTGGCGTTTCATTTCGTCAACGCGCCGACGCTTTCCGCCCAGTCGACGCTGACGCGCTCCGACATGATCAAATTCTGATCCGAAGTCCGGATGAGACACGATCCATCGGCGTTTCGGCTTGCGAGCCGGAATGCCGGCGGCCACGCGGAATTTCCGGCGCATGACGGATGACATGAAACATGGATGACGTGGTGGCGAGGCAGAGCACGTCGGACACGCGGCCGCGGCTCGACCTGCAGGAGCATCTGGCGGACCTCGAGGCCAAGGGCCTTTTGGTGCGCATCGATCATCCGGTCGACAAGGATACCGAGCTGCATCCGCTGGTGCGACTGCAATTCATCGGCGGCATTCCGGAGGCGCAGCGGAAGGCTTTCCTGTTCACCAACGTGGTGGATGGCAGCGGCCGGCGCTACGACATTCCGGTCGTGGTCGGGGCCATCGCGGCGTCGGCGGAGATCTATTCGCTCGGCATGCGGCGCGAGGTCGGCGAGATCGGCGCCGCTTGGCTGGCCGCGATCGCTAGTCCGATTCCGCCGGTGCGGGTCACCGCCCCGCCATGCCAAGAGGTCGTGATTACCGGGGAGGCGTTGCTGGCGCGCGACGGCGGCTTGAAGCTCTTTCCGGTGCCGATCTCCACTCCCGGCTTCGATTCCGCCCCTTACCTGACCGCCACGCTCTGCATCACGAAGGATCCGGATTCCGGCATCCAGAACATCGGCACCTACCGGGCCGCCCTCAAGGCCACCGACCGCCTCGTGGTCCGCATGGTGGCGCGTGCCGGCGGGGCCGGCGGCTTTCTGCACTGGCAGAAATACAGGGACCGCAAGGAGCCGATGCCCATCGCCATCGTGATCGGGGCCGCCCCGGTCGTGATGTTCACTGGCGCCCAGAAGCTCGCCACCGATCTCGACGAGATCGGCGTGGCGGGAGCACTCGCCGGCCGGGGCGTGCCGATCGCCAAGTGCGCCGGCATCGATCTCGACGTCCCGGCCGATTCCGAGATCGTCATCGAGGGGCTCATCGATACCGACAAGCTCGAGCCCGAAGCGCCGTTCGGCGAGAGCAACGGCTACGTGGCGCTCGAAGCCTTCAACATGCCGATGCAGGTGAGCGCCATCACGCACCGGCGCCACCCAGTCTTCGCCTCCATCATCAGCCAGGTGACGCCAAGCGAGTCGAGCCTGGTCAAGAAAGTGGCCTACGAGCCGCTCTATCTGGCGCATCTGCGCGATACGCTCTCGGTGCGTGGCGTGCGCCGCGTCATTCTGCATGAGCCGCTCACCAATCTGCGTCCGGTCATCTTCGTCCAGTTCGCCCCCGGCACCGTGCGCAGCGAGGTGTGGCGCGGCCTCAATGGCGCGGCCGCCTTCCAGGCGATCTTCGGCAAGGTGGTGATCGCGGTCAGCGAGGATATCGATCCGGCCAACATGGATGCGGTGCTGTGGTCGATCGCCTATCGCTGCAATCCGATCGACGACGTGCAGATCGCGCCCTATCACGGCGGCGACCAAGGCTCGCAATATTCAAGCGGCGGACGCGCCTCCAAGCTGTTGATCGATGCCACCATCAAGGGCCCGATGCCGCCGCTCGCGCTGCCCAAGAAAGAGTTCATGGAGCGCGCCCAGGTGCTGTGGGCGAAGCTCGATCTGCCGCCGATCGCGCTCAAGGCGCCATGGCACGGCTACCCGCTCGGCGACTGGATCGAGCGCTGGGACACCTATGCGGAGCGCGCCGTAACCGGTACCTGGGAGGAGACCGGCAAGGAAACGCTCGCTCGCCAGCGCAGCGGCCTCAAGCCCGAAACCCCGGTGCGCAAGGTGGAGGGCTGAGGTAAGCCCCGCCGCAGAGTTCGCAGCATCCACACCGCAGAGCCCATCAGCATGAAGCCGCCGCCCTTCATCTATCATGATCCCACCACCGTGGCCGAAGCCACCGAGCTCATCGGCCGGCTCGACAACGCGGTCGTGCTCGCGGGCGGGCAATCGCTCATGCCCATGCTCAATTTCCGCGTTGTGACGCCCGATCATCTGATCGACATCAACCGCATCACGCCGTTGTTCCACATCTCCATCGTCGGCCCGCTTTGCCGTTTCGGGGCCATGACGCGGCAGCGCGATCTCGAGTTCTCGGCCGATGTGATGCGTCACTTTCCGATCATTCCGGAGGCGCTCCAGCATGTGGGCCACCGCCAGACCCGCAACCGCGGCACCTTCGGGGGCTCGCTCTGCCATCTCGACCCCTCGGCAGAGCTGGTCAATCTGGTGGCGTTGCATGATGGGGTGCTGCAGGCCACCAACCGCGCCGGCGCCCGCCCCATCGAGATGGCGGATTGGATCACCGGCATCATGACCCATTCGATGAAGCCGGGCGAAATGCTGGCCGGCATCGACCTGCGAATCTGGCCGCAGGGCCATGGCTATGCGTTTGAGGAATTCGCCCGCCGCCACGGTGATTTCGCCATCGCGGCGGTCGGCTGCCTGATCGATCTCGCGGCCGACGGCACGATTGCGCGGGCGGCGTTGTGCGTGTCGGGCCTGGGACCCGCGCCCGTGCGGGTCGTGAAGGCGGAGCGCCTGCTGGCGGGCGAACCACCGTCGCATGAGGTGTTTCGGGCAGCCGCGGTGGAAGCGGAAGCGCTCGAGGCTGCAACCGACATCTATGTGAGCGGCGCTTATCGCAAGCATCTCGCCCGCATCCTGACCTATCGGGCGCTCGAGCATGCGGTCGAGCGCGGCCGCGAGCGGAGGGCCGCATGAGCGATCGCCGCCGCATCAAGCTTCGCATCAACGGCCACGAGGCCGAGCGCGAGGTCGAGACCCGGATGACGCTGGCCGATTTCCTGCGCCTGGAAATGGAGCTGACCGGCACCCATCTGGGCTGCGAGCACGGCGTCTGCGGCGCTTGCACCGTCGTGGTGGACGGGCAGAGCGCGCGCTCCTGCCTGATGCTCGCCGTGCAGGCGGCCGGCCGGGAGGTGACCACCGTGGAAGGGCTCGCGGTCGGCGGCGCCCTCAACCCTCTGCAGCAGGCCTTCTGGGAGAATCACGGGCTGCAATGCGGCTTCTGCACGCCCGGCATGCTCATGACCTTGACCGAGTTTCTCCAAAGCAATCCGGACCCCAGCGAAGCGCAGGTGCGTGACGCCATCTCCGGCAACATCTGTCGCTGCACCGGCTATCAGTCGATCGTCGCGTCGGCGCTGGCGGCGGCGCAGGCGCTGCGCGAGCAAAAGGGACGAAGCTGATGGGATGGTTCGGCACCAGCATCAAGCGCAAGGAGGATCCGGACCTCTTGACCGGGCGCGGCCGCTATGTGGACGACATCAAGCTGCCCGGCATGCTCCATGCGGTGGTGCTGCGCAGCCCCCATGCCCATGCCGGCATTCGCGGCATCGACAAGCGCGCCGCGCTGGCGCTGCCGGGCGTGCACGCCGTCTTTACGTTCGCCGATTTGCCGCCCGCGATGCAGCGGCAGACCGTGCCGCTCCTGGTGCCGAGCCCGGCGATCAAGCAAGCCTACATGCCGTACTGTCTCGCCAAACACGAAGCCTGCTTCGTGGGCGAGCCGGTCGCCATCGTGGTGGCCGACAGCCGCTATCTGGCCGAGGATGCGGCCGCGCTGGTTGACGTCGACTACGAGCCGCTGCCGGCGGTGTCCGATTGCGTCGAGGCGCTCGTGGCCGGCGCGCCGCTCGCCCACCGGGACGCATCCTCGAATCTCGCCGCCGTCATCCCGATCAAGGTCGGGAACATCGAGGCTGCCTTCGCGCAGGCCCCACATGTCTTCCGCGAGCAGCTGTTCCAGCATCGTGGCGGCCCCTTTTTCCTGGAGTGCCGCGGCATGATCGCGGTGCCGGACCCCGCGACGGGTCCGATGCCGGAGGCGCTCACGATCTACGTCTCCTCGCAGGGTCCGCATCGGCACAAGCGGGTGCTGCTGGACCTGCTCGATTGGGCTGATCATCAGCTGCGCATCGTCACGCCGGATGTGGGCGGCGGCTTCGGTCCCAAGGGCAGCTTCTATGCCGAATACGGGGCGCTGGCGGCGGCGGCGCTCAAGCTGCGGACGCCGATCAAATGGATCGAGGACCGGCAGGAGAATTTCCTCTCCACCCAGCAGGAACGCGATCAGCATTGGGACGTAGAGATCGCGGTCGACCGCGACGCCCGGATCCTGGGCGTGCGTGGAACGCTCACCCACGAGGCCGGCGCCTACATGCCCTGGGGCGTGGTGCTGCCCTGGATCGCGGCGACCTCGGTGCCGGGTCCTTACGTCATTCCGAGCTTTCATCTCGATGTCTTGGTCGCTTTCACCAACAAGGTGCCGACCTCGCCGGTGCGCGGCGCCGGGCGCCCGCAAGCCTGTGTGGTCATGGAGCGCCTGATGGACCGCGTCGCGCATGAGCTCGAGCTCGATCGCGCCGAGGTGCGGCGGCGCAATTTCATCACGCCGGCGCAAATGCCCTACAAGGTGGGAATCATCTTTCGCGACGGCCGGCCGGTGACCTACGACAGCGGCGATTATCCGACCTGCCAGCGCACGGCGCTGGAGGCGGCCGACTATGAGGGCTTCGCGGCCCGCCAGGCGCAGGCGCTGGCGCAGCGACGCTATATCGGTCTCGGCATCGCCAATGCGGTGGAAGCGACCGGGCTCGGCCCCTATGAGAGCGCGACCGCGCGCGTATCGACCAGCGGCAAGCTCACCGTCTACACCGGCGCGACCCCGCAGGGCCAGTCACACAAGACCACGCTCGCCCAGATCGCCGCCGATCATCTCGGCGTCACCCCGGACCACATCACCATCGTGACCGGCGACACCGCGGCGACCGCGCTCGGGGTCGGCTCGTTTGCGGCCCGCACGGCGGTCAACGCGGGCTCATCGGTTCATCTCGCCGCACAGGAGCTGTCGCATAAGATCAAGCAGTTCGCCGCCGAAATGATGGAGGCAGCCGAGGAGGACATCGTGCTGGAGGACGGCCACGCCAAGATCGCCGGCTCCGACGTCAAGCGCAGCTTCCGCGAGGTCGCGGCCCGCGCGGTCGGCATGCCGGGTTATTCCATGGCCGGCGGCCCGGCCCCCGGCCTCGAGGCTACCAGCCATTTCACGCCCGACCAGTCGACCTATTCCAACGGCACCCATGTGGCCGAGGTCGAAGTCGATATCGAGACCGGCAAGGTGAAGATCCTGCGCTATGTGGTGATGCACGATTGCGGACACGTCATCAATCCGATGGTGGTGGAAGGCCAGGTCGTGGGCGGCGTCATTCACGGCGTCGGCAATGCGTTCTTCGAGCGGATGTTCTATGACGAGCAGGCGCAGCCGGCCTCGACCAGCTTCGGCGAATATCTGCTGCCGCTTGCGACCGATTCACCCCATGTCGAGGTGCTGCACATGACGACGCCGAGCCCGCTCAATCCGCTCGGGCTCAAGGGCGCCGGCGAAGGCGGCACCATCCCGGCGATCGCCGCGCTCCTGTCGGCGGTCGAGAACGCGCTGGCGCCGTTCGGCGTCCACCTCGCGGAGGCGCCGATCACGCCTGAGCGCCTTGTCGCGCTGATCGGCGAGGCCGCGCGCGGCCGCACGCGCTGAACGGCGAGGTCCGGTGCAAATGTGTCGAGTTCGGCGCTGTCACTCAAATGGCGACAGGCTTCATCCTGAGGAAGCCGCGCTCTTCGCGCGGCCGTCTCGAAGGATGGATGTGCCCACGGAGTTGGCCTGTCCTTCGAGACGCATCGCTGCGCGATACTCCTCAGGACGAGGCTGAAAAAAGAAAAAATGGCCGCCGCGATGGGTGATCTTCTCTATTTCGAGCAACACACGTTCAGCTACGAGAATTCGCTGGTGATCCTCGACGTCGATGGGACGCTGGTGCCCGATTGTGGGCGCATCGCATCGCCCGTGGTGGTCGGAAAGGTGCTCGAGCTCAAGGCGCGCGGCAACGAGATCCGCCTCTGCTCCAACAGCCGCCGCGGCAATTATGCCGAACGGCTCGAGGCTATCGCGGCCCAATTGGAAGTGGGCGTGTGTCCGGTCGTGTTCCGCAAGCCGAGCACGCTCGCCATCTCGGGCGTCGACCGCAACGGCAGGGAGCTCATCGTCATCGGCGACAAGGACCTGACCGACGGTCTCCTGGCGCGGCGCGTGGGCGCGCAATTCATCAAGGTGCGCCGCAAGCTCGATCCCGCCGACCGGCTTTCCTCCCGGATGGCGAACGTGATCGATCTCGTGTTCGGGCCGATTGCGATGTTTCTGTGGGATGCGTTCCACGCCACCCGTTGAGTGCCTGGTTGAGTGCATGCGGGCTCAGCTCTCAGTCGAACGGCGTCCCGCGCCGTCGAACCACGGCGCGGCGCTTTCCTTTGATTTCGGGCTTTCCTTTGATGTCATACGAATGCGCGACCTTGCGGCCGCCGCTCATGGCCAGCATGTCGGCGATCGTCAGCTGGTCCAGGATATCGGCGATTGCGTCGCGGACCTTGCTCATGGCGATACGCACCGTGCAGGTCTTGACGTCGCTGCAATCCCGGCACGGCTGATAGGCGGTCCGGCTCGCGCAAGCGATCGGCGCCAGGGGCCCATCGAGGGTCCGGATCACCTGACCCACGTTGATCTCGCTCGGCGCACGCGCCAGCAGGTAGCCGCCACCCGGGCCCTTCTTGCTGAAGACGATGCCGGCGTTGCGAAGGTCGCCGAGGATCGCGTCCAGAAATTTCTTCGGGATATTGTTGGTGTCGGCAATGTCGACAGCCTGGGTGGTCGTCCCGGGTTGCTGGGTCGCGAGGTGGACGAGGGCCTTGAGGCCGTATTTTCCCTTGGCTGTCAGCATCTTCGCTTCGCTGATTGACTCGGAAACCTGACTTCAAATCTGAGTGATTGCAAGAACTGGAGATTCCATAGCCTATAGATACGATAGTTCATAGCATATTCTTGGCGCTTACGCCGCGACAGAAGAATGGATGCTCCTGTTTCATGGTGTAGGCGCAACTGCGGCTCGGCGACCGTTTCGCTAGGCCGGATCGACCCGCTGTCGTCACAATTAATATATTAAATCAATAGACAAATTTCACGCGAGCTGGGACATTTCGTGTGACCCGCTGCGCAGGTTGCACCGATGTGAGCGGCAGACAGGCGCGCAAATGCAGATTCTCATCGTTCCGGGCCTCGGCGGCTCCGGGCCGGATCATTGGCAATCGCACTGGGAGCGTTCCTATCCCGGTGCGACCCGGGTGATGCAATCGGATTGGAGCCGGCCGGTCCGCCCGCTCTGGCTGGAGCGGCTCGTGGTGGCGGTCGAGCGCGGGCCGGGCGCCATCCTGGCCGGGCACAGTCTCGGTTGCGCCCTGATCGCCGCTCTGGCGGTGCGACATCCGGACCTGCCGATAGGCGGAGCGCTCCTGGTCGCGCCCGCGGACGTCGATCGGGCCCACTGCGTCTCGCCGCGGCTGAGTGGATTTGCCCCGATGCCGTGCGTCAAGTTGCCGTTTCGAGCGGTCGTGGTCGCGAGCACGAACGACCCGTACATGACGATCGATCGCGCTCGCTTCCTTGCGAAGGCCTGGGGCGCGGGCTTGGTCAATGCGGGCCCGTGCGGACACATCAATGTGGCGGCTGGATTCGGCCCCTGGCCCGCGGGTGAAAAGATTCTCGATGAGCTCATCGGCGAATGCAGGTTTCACGCGCGACTAAATCCGGGATCCGGCCCGCGCGCCGTATTCGGGCCTGACATCGCGGCCCCCGATTCGGTTGCGGAATTTCGACCAGCGCGGCCGGCATGGCTGTTTCGCGCGGAGCAAGGCGACCAGCCCTGACGGGCAAGCGGTCGTAAAAAATGCTTCCTACACTTCGTTCGCCGGAATGAGCTTCTCTCTAATAACATATTAAAATAATAGACTAATATAAGATAGTGGAGCAATATCTGTTCGATACGCCGGGTCACGTTCGGCCCAGCCGCGGGGATTTGATGGAGCAGCTTGCACCGCGTCACCAATCGCTAAAGCGCCACGAAGCGTCTTCGTGGGCTCCTCAATCGAGGGAGAATATCCGATGACGTTTTACAGTTGGTTTCCCGCAAGGCCTGCGTACTTTTCCTGCCGCCATCGATCGGCGGCGACCGGCGCGTGTCCCCGACATTGCTGATTGCGCCTGCTCTCAACTCAAATCCTCTCAACCATCGATCAGGGACGCCGGCTGAACCCGGCGGCAGGAAGACCATGTCCGACAATTACATCATCGAGATCCGGCCCAAGGCGGCGGGAATCACCGTGCAGGCCGGTATCGTCGTGCGCGATGGCCGCGGCTTCCGGTTCTTCGCCGCGACCCACGCCTTCAATCCGCTCGAAGGTCATCTGTTCAAGAACCCGCGCGAGGCCGGGAAGGCCGCCTTGCGCCACGTGACGGGCGTGAGCCGGCAGGGCCGCACCCGCCCGGCGCATTGAATCCGGGGAGCGTACGAAAGGGCAGGGACCGCGCGTTCGGCAACGCCGCGCTATCGACTGCGCGGATTCATCAGCAGGCGTTGTCGGTGCCGCAAGCTGCGTTGGAACACGCGGTTGCCGCCTTTCCTTTTTTCCGGCAGGTCTCGGAGCGCGTCCGCTTCCGGGGTCGGAGAAATATTCGTGGGCAAGTCGTCGCCGTGTTCAGTTGGGGCGACAAAGTCGGTTATGAGCACTTCCAGAATCGCCGTCCTGACCGGGTCGGATAAACTTGCGGCATTGAAGATCGGGCCCAGGCCGGACCGCGTCCTTTCGGCTTCCGCCTCAGCCTGTTCCGGAGTGATCTCGCGGGCGCATAGGCGTTTCCAAAGAGCCAGAACGGCGCGGCGGGCGGCGCGGCCGCTGGACTCCAGCATGGCTTGGATCTCGGTCTCAACGGCCTGGTAGTGCGCGTTGAGAATGCGCGCGAAGTGCCCGTTGGGGCAGGTGGTCGTCGAATTCTGAAAAACGAGCGTGCCCCCCTCGGGTCGCGGCACAATCGGAAAGGCGATCTTACAGGTCGGGCAATACGCCAGCGGACGACCGATTGCCATTTTGACGGCCCCTACGCGGTTGGGCGGCGGCCTTCACCGGCGCGGCCGACGCGCCATCTCACTGTCCTCCCGGCTCGCTCACAAGCCGTCGAACAATGCGGTCGAGAGATAGCGTTCCGCGAAGGAGGGAACAATAACCACGATGCTCTTTCCGGCCATGGCGGGGCGCTTGCCGACCTCGAGCGCGGCGGCGACCGCGGCGCCCGAGGAGATGCCGCCCGGGATGCCCTCGTAGCGCGCCAGGGCGCGCGCGGTGTCGAAGGCGGTCTGGTTCCCGACCGTGACCACCTCGTCGATCACCGAGCGGTCGAGAATGTCCGGGATGAAGCCCGCCCCGATACCTTGAATCGTGTGCGGTCCCGCCTGGCCTCCCGACAGAATCGGGCTGTCTTCGGGCTCGACCGCGATCACGCGCAGCGATGGCTTTCTCGGCTTCAACACCTGGCCGACGCCCGTGATCGTTCCGCCGGTGCCGACGCCCGCCACCAGCACGTCGATCGCGCCGGCGGTGTCGTTCCAGATCTCCTCGGCGGTGGTGCGCCGGTGAACCTCCGGATTGGCGAGATGCTTGAACTGTTGCGGCATGACCGCGTTGTGGTCCTGGCGGACGAGCTCCTCGGCCTTGGCGATGGCGCCGCGCATGCCCTGGACGGCCGGCGTCAGATGCAGCTCGGCGCCGAGCAGCTGAAGCATCTTGCGACGCTCGATCGACATGGAGTCCGGCATCACCAGAATCAATCGATAGCCGCGCGAGGCGCAAACGAATGCGAGCGCGATCCCGGTATTGCCGGAGGTCGGCTCGATCAGGACGGTCTGCGGCCCGATGACACCGGCGGCCTCCATGGCCTCGACCATGGCGACGCCGATGCGATCTTTGACGCTGGCGGCCGGGTTGAAGAATTCGAGCTTGGCGAAAATGTCGGCTTTGATCCCGTGCAGGTCGGGCAGCCGCCGCAGCCGCACGATCGGGGTGTCGCCGATCGCTTCTGTGATGGAATCAAAGACGCGGCCGCGCCCGGGGCGGCGGGCTTGTGGCGCCGGCTTAGCGATGGCATCGCTTGAGGACATGGTCCGACCTTGCGAGTTGATTGGTGAGGACTGTTGCGAGCTATTGTGTATAGCACCGACCGGCAGTCGCAACTCTACGTCGTCCCGGCCCGGAGCGCGTCAAAGATGCGCGTAGATGCGCTTTCGGCGCCGGGACCCATACCGTCAGGGCGTTTAGGCCCGTCTTCGACGGGCTATGGCATGCTATCGAGGGGGCACGGCGTATGGGTTCCTGCCTTCGCAGGGACGACTCGTGCAAGACGTTATGCGAATGCATGCCGTGCTGTCTGGGACGCATCAAATCGCGAACTCTCCGCCCGCGGGCCGATCGCCGCTTGCGATCACGCCGGCGGTCTCGAGCAACTGCTCGACCTGGAGCGAATTGGTATCGAGATCGTAGCGGAGGGTATCGAGCCTGAGATCCGGAGCGACGGGCGCCTCGTAGGCCGCATCGGATGCGGCGGCTGCGGCGGCCGCGTCCACATGAACCTCAAAGAAGTGCTTGCCGCCGATCGAGCGCGCCTGCGCGCGGCCGGCCGCGGTGGGCGAGATGGCGGCCACGATGACGATGAATCCGTTGCGCGCCAGATGGGCCGCGACCTCGGCGGTGCGTCGGACGGTCTCGGTATGGTCCGCCGGCCTGGCGCCGAGATCGGCATTGAGCCCGCTTCGCAAGGCATCGATCTCGAGCACGATCGGCGCGCCACCGCGATCGAACAGCCGCCGCTCGACGGCGCGTGCCAGCTTCGATGCGCCGGAACCGCCTGCGCCCGTGAGCCACAGGATCGCGCCGGCGTGACCCGAGCGCGCCGCGCGCTCTTGCGGCGACACGGCGGTTTTGAGGGCTGCGCTTTGCGGCGAGCGCGCGCCTCCGCTCCGCCCGCCCCCGCTTGCGGCGGAGGGAACGGGAGGGGGCGGATCGAGGGAGAGCACTAGGCCGCCGCCGGAAATGCGACCCTTCATGTCCAGCACGATGCGGCCGGTGCGCGCGTTCACCGCGTAGGGATCGACGGCCAGCGGCCGCGACAACGCAATATCGATCTCGCCCACATGGTTCTGCGCCACCGCCTTGGCCTCGGTGGTCGACAGCGCTCCGGGATCGACCGCTTTCTCGATCGCCGCGATGGTGCCGCGGGCCTCGGCGGTGCCGATCCTCACATTGAGGGTGGTGCCGACCTCGATCGGCTCTTCGTGCAGCCAGAACACCCGCGCGCGCAAGCGCTGGGCGGCCTTGGGCCGAACCGCGGCGGTCGAGACCACGTCGCCGCGGTCGAGAAAGATCTCGCTGTCGAGCGTGATGCCGACGGATTGCCCGGCGCTGGCCGCGCGCGGCGCAAGCGCCGGCTCCGGCCAGGATTCGATCGAGCGGACGTGGGCGGTCTTGCCGGAGGGCATGATCACGATCTCGTCGCCGACCGCGATGCTGCCGGTCTCGATGCGGCCCGCGACGATGCGCCGATCATCGAACTTGTAGACCGCCTGCACCGGCAACCGCAGCGCCAGCTCATCGGGCTGGCGGGCGGGCATGAAGCTGTCGAGGGTCTCGACCACGGTCGGCCCGCGGTACCAGGCGATCGAGTCGGTGCGTCGTGCCACGCCATCGCCGTCCCGCGCCGAGATCGGGATGACGGCGACCGGCGTGAGCCCGAGATTGACCAGATGGGTGGAGATTTCGGTCTCGATATCGCGGAATCTCTGCTCGTCGAAGCTCACGCGATCCATCTTGTTGATGACGACCGCCACCTGCCGCACGCCGAGCAGGTGCAGCAGATAGCCGTGCCGGCGGGTCTGGTCGCGCACGCCTTCGGCCGCATCGACGATGAGCAGCGCGGCATCGGCCTGGGCGGCGCCAGTGATCATGTTGCGCAGAAACTCGGCGTGGCCGGGTGCGTCGATGAGCACGAAATCGCGCGACGGCGTCCGAAACCGGATCTGGCTGGTGTCGAGCGTGATGCCTTGATCGCGTTCGGTCTGCAGCGCGTCGAGAAGGAACGACCATTCGAACGGCATGCCGCGGCGGGCGCTGACGGCCTTGAGCGATTCGAGCTTGCCGTCGGGCAGGCTGCCGGTCTCGTACAGGAGCCGTCCGATCAGGGTCGATTTGCCGTGGTCCACATGCCCGACGATGACGATGCGCACCAGCGCGCGTTTGCCGGCCGGCGCCGCCGCCGGCTCGGATGAGGCGAACTGCTCGGTGACCAAAATGTTCATGGAATTCTCGGAGCTCTCGGACGATGTGGTCAGGGGACGCACGCCTGGTTACAGATAGCCGGAAACGCGCAGGCGCTCGAACGCATCCTCGGACTCGTGGTCCATGGCGCGGCCCGAGCGCTCCGGCACCTTGGTGCCGTCGAGCTCGGTGATGATCTCGTCGATGGTGCTCGCCTGCGACGCCACCGGCGAGGTGATGTCGGCATCGCCGAGCGAGCGATAGCGCTTGCCGTCGCGCGCCAGATAGAGCGGGATGATCGGGATGCCCTCGCGCCGCGTGTAGGCCCAGATATCGGCCTCGGTCCAATGCAGGATCGGGTGAATGCGCAAATGCGCGCCCGGCGGCGGCGAGGCGTTGAAGTGATCCCAGAATTCCGGCGGCTGATCGCGGACATCCCAGCCGCCCTCGACCCCGCGCGGCGAGAACACCCGTTCCTTGGCGCGGGTCGCCTCCTCGTCGCGGCGAATGCCGGCGAACAGGCCGTCGAATCCGTATTTGGCCAGGGCGAGCTTCAATCCTTCGGTCTTGCGCGCCGCCGAGCGGGCGGCCGGCGGCAGCGTCGGATCAACCGCCTCGATCGGCGGACAGGGCTCGACCAGGAGATCGAGATTCCACTCGACCGCGTAGCGATCCCGGAAGGCGTACATTTCCGGAAACTTCTTGCCGGTATCCACGTGCAGCGCCGGAAACGGCACCCGCCCGAAAAACGCCTTGCGGGCGAGCCAGATCATGACGTTGGAATCTTTGCCGAGCGACCACAGCAAGGCGAGACGCTTGAGACGGGCAAAGCCCTCCCGAAAGATGAAGATGCTCTGGGCTTCGAGCTCGCTGAGACGATCCATAGGGCGATCCAAAGGACGATTCATAGGACGATTCGTAGGACGATTGATGGGGCTCACTCCGGCGCCTTGGCCGGCTTGCGCCCCAAGAAACGGTCGGAGCGCGGAATCGGGAAAAGAACCATCTCGCTTTCGGGCGATTTGCAGTTGCGCTGTTTCAAGCGATTTCGCTTCCATAGTAGTATGTTTTTCTATTTCAGGGCCTTGCGCTCTTTGTATACGGAAAATAATTCTAGTCAACGGGCGGCTTCCGCGCTATGTATTCCGTTCCGGTGGAGGGTGCAATCCGCCCCAGCCGTTGCGCCAATGAGGATGGATAGTCACGCATGACCTCGCCGTTGGAAAAGAAGCTCAAGATCACGGGCCCGGTTCTGATCACCGCCAACCGGCTGGGCGACGGCGCGGTGATCTACCGCACCGCCGACCATAGCTGGAGCACGGATTTTGCGCGCGCCGCGGTGGTCACCACGGCGCCGGCCGCCACCGAATTACTGGAGGGCGCGATTGCGGACGATATCGGGGCGGTGGGTGCCTATGTGGCGCCGGTGAAGCTTGATAAGGATGGCGGCGTGCGACCCGGAAACCTGCGCGAAAGCATCAGGCTCGCGGGCCCCACCATCGAGCTGCCCGCCACCGCGGGCGTGCCCGTCAGCGCCGGAATGTAAACGATGTATGTCTACGACGAATTCGACCGTACCCTGGTGGCCGAGCGGGTGACTGAGTTCCGCGGCCAGGTGGCGCGGCGCATCTCCGGGGAGTTGACCGAGGAGGAGTTCAAGCCGCTGCGGCTCATGAACGGCGTCTATCTGCAGCTGCATGCCTATATGTTGCGGATCGCCATTCCGTACGGGACCCTGTCGTCCGCCCAGCTGCGCATGCTGGCGCAAGTGGGGCGCGCCTACGACCGCGGCTACGGCCATTTCACCACCCGGCAGAACATCCAGTTCCACTGGATCAAGCTCAAGGATCTGCCTGACGTCATGGCCGACCTCGCGCGCGCCGGGCTGCACGGCATGCAGACCAGCGGCAATTGCGTGCGCAACATCACCACCGATCAGTGGGCGGGCGTGGCGCCCGGCGAGATCGAGGATCCGCGCATCAGCGCGGAAATTCTGCGCCAGCATTCGACCCTGCATCCGGAATTCTCCTTCCTGCCGCGCAAGTTCAAGATCGCGCTGACCGCATCCGCGCATGACCGCGCGGCGGTGCGGGTGCACGACATCGGCCTGCACATGCATCGCAACGAGGCCGGCGAGGTCGGCTTCGAGGTGATCGTCGGCGGCGGGCTCGGGCGCACGCCGTTCATCGGCAAGACCATCAAGCAATTCCTGCCCAAGCGCGACCTCTTGAGCTACGTCGAGGCGATCCTGCGCGTCTACAATCAGTTCGGACGGCGTGACAACATCTACAAGGCGCGCATCAAGATTCTGGTCCATGAGCTCGGCGCCGACGCGTTTGCCAAGGAGGTCGAGACCGAATGGCAATCCATCAAGGATGGCGCGCTTGTGCTCGATCCCGAGCTCATTGCGGAGGTCGCTACCCGCTTTCGCTACCCTGACTACGCGCCGCTGGACGACAGCCCCCCGCAGTTGGCGCAGGCGCGCGCCGCCGATCGCCGCTTCTCCCAATGGGTCGACAACTCGGTCAGCAATCACAAGCTGCCGGGCTATTCGATCGTGACCCTCTCGCTCAAGCCGGAAGGCGGCACGCCCGGCGACGCCACTTCTGATCAAATGGACGCGATCGCGGATCTGGCGGATCGCTATTCGTTCGGCGAGATTCGGGTCGGGCACGAGCAGAACCTTGTGCTGCCCCATGTGGCGCAGCGCGATCTGGTGGCGCTCTGGCGCGCGCTCGATGCCACTGGCGTCGCCACCCCCAATGTCGGGCTCGTCTCCGACATTATCTCCTGCCCGGGCCTCGATTACTGCAGCCTCGCCAATACGCGCTCGATTCCGATCGCCCAGGAGCTGACCCGGCGCTTCCGCGATCTCGATCTCGCTCACGAACTCGGGCGCCTGCACATCAACATTTCCGGCTGCATCAATGCCTGCGGCCACCATCACGTGGGGCATATCGGTCTGCTCGGCGTCGAGAAGAATGGCGAGGAGTTCTTTCAGGTGACGATCGGCGGTCGCGCCGACGAGGGGGCCCGGCTCGGCACCCTGATCGGTCCCGCGGTTCCGTATGCCGAGGTTGCGGATGTGGTCGAGGATATCGTTTCGGCCTATCTGGAGCTGCGCGCGCGTCCAGACGAGATTTTTCTCGAAACCGTGGAGCGGGTCGGGGTCGAGCCGTTCAAGGAGCGCGTCTATGCGACTCGTTAAAGCAGGCCACGTCATCGATGATCCCTATGTTCGGCTCGCCGACGACGCGCCGATTCCCGCCGACGTGCCGGTGCTCCTTCCGGCAGCGCGCTTTCTCGCCGACGCCGCCGCCATTGCGGGCCGCGCGGCGCCGACCGGCGTGCTATGGCCCAACAACCGCAAGGCCGCCGAGCTCGCGCCTTATCTCGACCGGCTCGCGCTCGTCGCCCTGGTGTTCCCGACCTTCCGCGACGGCCGCGCCTACAGCCAGGCCCGACAGTTGCGGGAAACTCATGGCTTTCGCGGCGAGCTGCGCGCCACCGGCGACGTGCTGCGCGACCAGTTCATGTTCCTGGTGCGCGCCGGCTTCGATGCCTTCGAGGTGAAGAAGGATGCCGACGTGGCGGCGTTCGCCAGCGAGATCGCGCGTCATACCGTGTTCTATCAGCCGACCGGCGACGGCCGCTTGGCGGCGAACTGGGCGCGGCATGCGCAGCCGGCCTCCGCCCAGGAGACGGTGCTCAAGAGCGAACCCGTCCGCTGATCGGCTCGGATTTTCGCCCCACCGATCAAATGTCCACGCCCAGAAAGCGCGCCGTGTTGGCGCCCATGATCGCGTCGCGCACCGCCGCGGGAATCTTGGCAGCGCTTTGCACGAACTCAACCGGCTTCGCCTCCCCGAACGGAAAATCGGAGCCGAGCATGATGTGGCTGCCGTCCACCTTGGTGGCCAGCTGCTCGAGCACGTCGGGATTGAACAGCACCGTGTCGTAGCGGAACGTCCGCAAATAGGTACTGAAATCGCTCTTCATCTGCGGCGTCGAGCCGCGGTGATAGATCCAATCGAAGCGGCCCGCATAGTACGGAATGAAGCCGCCGCCGTGGGCGAAGGCGATCTTGAGCCGCGGGAATTCGTCCATGACGCCGTCATAGATCAGCGAGGTCTGGGCAAACGCCTCCTCGAGCGGCTGCCCGAGCGAGATCAGCAGGCTGTGCTTCTGCAGCCGCGGATCGGCATTGCCGGCCGGATGCACGAAGATCGGAACGTCGAGCGCCTGCGCCCGGCTCCAGAACGGACGCAAGGCGGGATCGCCGAGATCGGTCTCGTTGATGCGCGACGCGATGATGATGCCCTTGAGCTTGAGGTCGAGCACCGCGCGCTCCATCTCGTGGATCGCCATCTCGACGTTTTGCAGCGGCACCGACCCGATGCCGATGAGGCGGTCCGGCTTCTGCGCGACCAGCTCGGCGGCATGATCGTTGTTGAGCCGCTCGAGCCGCAGGGCGTCCTGGGGCTCGAGCCCGTAGGTGCATTGGTGGAGAATGTTGGGACTGATGACCTGGACGTCGACGCCCATCTCGTCCATGGCGGCGAGCCGCAGCTTGAGGTCGGTCATGCGGGCGATCTGGGCTTGCGGAAACGGCCGCACCGCCTTGCCGTCCGCCTGCGCGCGCAGCCGGCCGATCACGGACAGCTTGTAGGTCGCCTCGAAGACTTCCGGGGTCATGAAATGGGCATGGAAGTCGATCACGACCGGCTTCTTGCGCGCGCTGCTCGAACGGGGGCTCTGGCCCATCCTTCACCTCTTGGCACGCGGGCGACGGCCGCCGTGCGCAGCAACTCCTAAAGCATTTCGGGGAGGATGAATTCTCGTATGCCGTCAATGCACCGGCATTTGCTCGCTTGTGTTACCGGAACGGTCCGGCGCGACAGTGGTCCGGCGTCAACTTGGCAGAATATACTTTAGTCCATTGAGCGATTAATATTGTATTTACTGATATTAGTTCCGATCAAAACGCAACAATAATTATGGTTAACGAATAGTATACAGATAAGATGGCGTTTTTATTTTAAGTGTTGCTCTTTTACACTATCGGACTGTGGTAGGTCGGCCGTAAATAGCACTCAAGTTGGCCGCAATATTTGGAGAGTGCTCGATGCGTATGATTTTGGGAATCGTGTTTGCGACGGCTGTCGGGGGATCGGCGCTGGCGGCGGATATGGGCATGCCCCTGAAGGCCCCGAGCTACGCACCCGCGTTCTCCTGGACCGGAACCTATGTGGGCGGCAATGTCGGAGGGGTCTGGGGCACCTTCAACACGAGCCCGACCACCACCAACAACCTCACCGGAGCGGTCGGCGCGCCGGGCGCCATGGACATCAAGAACAGCAGCGTGATCGGCGGCATCCAGGCCGGCTACAATTGGCAGATCGGCCAATATGTGCTGGGCCTCGAGCAGGACTATCAATTCACCGGGCTCAAGCAGACCGCAACATTTGCGGCACCCGCCGGCGCGTTTCTGGCCGGCGATTCCACGGCGATCAAAACCGATTATCTGGCCGCCACCCGCGCCAAGGTCGGCATGGCTTGGGATCGGACCCTCATCTATGCGGCCGGCGGTTTGGAGACCGGCGAATTTGATGTGACCTCGGCCTATGTGGCGCGCGGCGCCGGCGGCTCGCCCGCGCTCGGCTTCACCGATGCCAACAAGCTCCATTTCGGCTTCAACGTGGGCGCCGGCATCGACTATGCGGTCACCAACAACGTGTTCGTCGGCATCGAGTACCGTTATCTCAACCTCGGCAAGGAGACCTACAATCTCGGCGCCTTCACACCCGCGGGCGCAGCCGCCCAGACCGTGAGCAACTCGGTCAGCATGACGGCGTCGGAAGTGACTGCCAGGCTCAACTTCAAGCTCGGTGGGCTCGGCCTCTTCGGCATGTAAGCGTACCGTCCTGCCGGAAGCGGCATTTGCGAGCTTACCAGCGCCCGATCGGATGAAAGTCCGATCGGGCGCTTTTATTTAGGCTTGGCTTTCGAGCACTCCCGGAAATTGCTAGCTTGCACCCGTCATCCGCGGGGAATGCCGGGTCGCCGCTCTCGCTTTAATTCACCGGACGGGTCGCAGAGCCCACCCCAGGAGTTGCCAGGTCCGCTCACGCGCGGATTGTGGGCACGCAAAGGGGGGCAGCAGGCCATGACGACCATCGAGCAAACGGCAACCGCGGGCGGCGGCCGTCCTGCCGACAATTCCGGCGAAACCGTTCTGGCGCGGCTTGGGCTCGCTTTCACCAATTGGGCCGAGCGCTGGTTCCCGGACGCCTACGTGTTCGTGGTGCTGGCGGTCGCCGTGGTGGCGGCTGCGGCGCTGCTCAACGGCGCGCCCCCGGTCAGCGTCGCGAAATCCTTCGGCGACGGCTTCTGGAGCCTCATCACCTTCACCATGCAGATGGCCATGGTGGTCATCTCGGGCTATGTGGTGGCAACCTCGCCGCCGGCCGCCAAGCTTATCGATGCGCTCGCCGGTGTGCCGCGGAGCGGACGTTCCGCCGTCGGATTCGTGGCCGCAATCAGCATGCTGACGTCGCTCCTCAACTGGGGCATGAGCCTGATCTTTTCCGGCCTGTTGGTGCGCGCCCTGGCGCGGCGCACCGATCTGCGCATGGATTATCGGGCCGCCGGCGCCGCCGGCTGTCTCGGCCTCGGCGCCACCTGGGCGCTGGGCCTGAGCTCGTCGGCCGCGCAGCTGCAAGCCAATCCGGCGAGCCTGCCGAAACCGCTCCTCGACATCACCGGGGTGATCCCGTTCTCGCAAACCATCTTCCTGTGGCAGTCCCTGACGATCGTCGCGGTTCTGTTTGTCGCCTCGATCGCGCTTGCCCTCCTGTCGTCGCCCTCGGGCGGCAAGGCGGTGACGGCGCAGATGATGGGCGAGAGCGTGGAGGCCGCGCCGGCCCGGCTTCCGCCGCCGCAACGTCCTGGCGAATGGCTGGAATACAGCCCCCTCCTCACCCTGATCGTGGTGGCGCTGGCGGGCCGTTGGCTGGCGGAGGAATTCGCCACCAAGGATCCGATCCTGGCGATCTCGAATCTCAATACCTACAACTTCATGTTCCTGATGCTTGGCGCGCTCTTGCATTGGCGGCCGCGCAGCTTTCTCAATGCGGTCGCCAAGGCGGTGCCGGCCACGACCGGAGTCCTGATCCAGTTCCCGCTCTATGGCGGCATCGCCACCATGATGACCACCGCCAAGGGCTTTGGTGGCCAGTCGGTGGCCGACCAGGTGGCGCATGCCTTCGTCAGCCTCACGAGCACCGGCACGTTCCCGATCGTCATGGGCCTCTACTCGGCGGTGCTCGGCTTCTTCATTCCGTCGGGCGGTGGCAAATGGCTGATCGAAGCCCCCTATGTGATGCAGGCCGCCAATGATCTCAAAGTGCATCTCGGTTGGGCGGTGCAGATCTACAACGCCGCCGAGGCGCTGCCCAACCTGATCAATCCGTTCTGGATGCTGCCGATGCTCGGCGTGCTCGGCCTCAAGGCCCGCGA
>DASZKX010000007.1:0-19398 GCA_035552735.1 Xanthobacteraceae bacterium | reverse complement strand
AGCGCCATCAGCTGAAAGTCTACCGCTTCGTGCTCCGATTGGTCGGCAACAGCGCAACCGCCGAAGACATCGTGAGCGACGTCTTCATCGAGCTGTGGCGCCATGCGGCGAGCTTCGAAGGCCGGGCGCGATTGTCTACATGGATCCTCGCGATCGCCCGCAACAAGGCGGTTTCAGCCATGCGCCGGCGGATCGATCAGCCGCTCGATGACGCCATGGCGGAGGCCATCCCGGATCGCGCCTGCACGGCCGAGGAGAGCTTGGAAGCCGCCGACCGCAGCGCCGTCCTGGGCCGATGCCTCGCGCAGCTGTCCGCGGCGCACCGTGAGATCATCGATCTCGTCTATTATCACCAGAAATCGGTCGAAGAGGTCTCCACCATCGTGGGCGTTTCCGCCGCCACCGTCAAAACCCGCATGTTCTACGCCCGCAGGCGGCTGGCAGAAAGCCTGCGCGCCGCCGGCGTGGAGACGGTGCATTCATAAAGCCGGGCCATGCACCCGTCTGCCCCCTCCCGTTGGACGCGAATTTGAGGTAGCGTGGCGCTGGGCCTGTCGGTCGGGGCGCGCCGGATCCGCGATCGCCTTCCGGCTCGCCCGATTTGCAACGCTACGAGGCGTCAACGCTACAAGGCGTCAATGCTTCAAGGCTGGGGGAGCCCCATGAACCTTCCGAGACAAGCGCTGCTAGCGCTTTGCGTCGCGCTGCCCTGCGCCCCGGTCGGCGCCTCCGCGCAACAGAACCAATGGGACAATCCGGTAGACCTCAAGCAGCTGGTCCCGCCGGTCGTTCCGTTGCCGCCCAACTCGCGGCTCAATCCCGGAACCGTCGGCGGAACGCAAACGCCCTACACCACCGCCCCTTTGCAGAATCCGAACCTGTCGCCATCGGATCCGGCCCCAGGCATCAGGCTGACGATTCCGGCACGTTAGATCGGGCCGACACGAGACCGGCGGCGGCGGTTGTCCTGGGGAGGAATTCGATTGACTCGAGCATTCATGACCCCGGCTCCCGTCCTTGCCGTCAGTTGCTTCCAAATCGGGCCCAAGAACCGGACTTCAACAACAACGAGCAACAGTGCCATGAATCGCCCGCAGCCGCGGTGCAAGAGGGAGGATCACGGAATGGAACGTTTCATCGCCGATCTGATCAAGAATTTCGAGAGCGGCAAGGTCGATCGCCGCGAGTTCTGCAAGACCGTTGCGCTCGCCGCCACCGTCTACGCGGCGGGCGACGCCGCCAATGCGCAGGCCACGCGCGGCTTCAAGGTCCTCGGCGTCAATCACATCTCCTACACCTGCCCCGATTACACGCGGGCGCGCGATTTCCAGATCAACGTCTTCGGCCTGGAGAGCGCGCCCGGGCATGACACCGGCAAGCGGGCCAACCTGATGTTCGGCCCGGAGCCCGGCAAAGGCGGCTCGTTCATCGTGGCGCGCAACGCCGGCACCACCCCCAACAACCGGCCGCCGGCGCAGGCCTATATCGATCACTACTGCTACACGCTCTCCAATTGGGACGAAACCCGCGTTCGCGCGGCCATCAAGGCGAAGGGTCAGGAGATTTCGGGCGGCCGCGACGGCAGCCTGCACGTGCTCGACCCGTTCAACTATGACATCCAGTTCGCCAACATCGTCGAGGAAAACGCATTCAGGCGCTAGCGCGAATTATCGAGAAACCGCTCGCCCGAAATGCTGCAATCCCAAGGAGAATGATCATGGAAGGTTTCGCCGCCCAAAAGCTCAACGAGTTCGAGACCGGCAAGATCAGCCGCCGCCGCCTGATCGAATCGCTTACGCTCGCCGCCACCACGCTCTATTCCGCCGACGCCGCCGAGGCGCAGGCCGATCAAACCCTCAAGGCCCGGCTCATCAATCACATTTCCTATACCTGCCCCAACTTCAAGCAGGCCGCCGACTGGTACTCGATGGTGTTCAACCTGGATCAGGTCGGCGCCACCAAGCGCGACGTCGCGCTGCCGTTCGGCAAGAAGGGCGAGCAGCCCTACAACGTCAGCGCCAAGGACGTGCCGCTGCCCCATCTCATCGTCCGCACACCTGACGCAAACGCGGCGCCACCGGCCCGGCCGAAGCCGGCCGCCCAGGCGGTCATCGACCACTTCGCGCTGACGGTCGCGGATTTCAACCGCGAGCGGGCCAAGGCCGAGCTGTTGGCGCTCGGAGTCAAGAACGTGCGCGACGGCGGCCCGCGCAGCCTGCACATGGACGACGTGAACGGCTACGACGTGCAGATTTGCGGGCTGGAGAACAACGCGCTGACCGACGGGTGAGACGCGGCGCGGCAGAAATGTACGCGCGCGAATCACACGTATCAGCCTTGCACTTCAGGGGCGCAGGGCCTCTCGCTCCTTCTCCCCGCATGCGGGGGAGAAGATCGGGATGAGGGGGCGCTCCCGCGAGTCTGAGCTCTTGGAGAGGCCCCACCGGGCCGAGTTTGGTTTTCTCTCATTGCCGTGTCGCCCTCTCCATAGCCCGTCGCAGACGGGCGTAAACGCCCTGACGGCACGCGGGGCGAGGAACGCCGTGCCGACCCTCAACCAGCGCCGTCGCCGTTATGCCCTGGTGCGAAATCGGGCCAAAACTGGCAACAGTTTCTTTTCCAAACCAGTCACGTCACCGTGACCACGATCTTGCCGAAATGCTGGTTGGCGCTCATCACAGCGAGCGCTTGCGCGATCTCCTCCAGCGGAAACGTCCGGTCGATCGGCAGCGACAGCGTCCCGGCCTCGACCGCAGCCCACAGGTCGGCGCGCATCAAGCGGACGATCTCGCGCACCTCCTCCGGGGTGCGGGTGCGGAACGTCACCCCGATATAGTCGATGCGCTTGAGTGCGTGCAGGTCAAAGTCGAACGCGCCCGTCATGCCGCCGAGCCGGCCCACATTGACCATGCGGCCGCGCAGTGCCGCCGCCTCGAGGTTCTGGTTGACGACGCTCCCCGACACCAGATCGACGATCAGGTCGGCCCCTTTGCCGCCGGTCGCCTTCTTGACCCGCGCGGGCCAATGCGGGTCGCTCGCATCGAGCGCGAGATCGCAGCCGAATGCCTTAAGCCGGGCCCGACGGCCCGCATGGGTCGAGGTGCCCATCACCGGCGAGGCTCCCATCAGCTTGCCGATCTGCAGGCCCATCAGGCCGACACCCGAGCTGGCGCCCGAGATCAGGAGCGCCTCGCCGCCCTTGAGGCGGCCGGCGGTGACGACCGCGTTATGCATGGTCTGCAGCGCCACCGGCAGGCAAGCGGCCTGCGCGAAGGTCATGTTGTTTCCCGGAATGCGATGCACCCGGCCCCAGTCGGTCACGGCATATTCCGCATAGCTGCCGGGGGCCGAGCTCATCACGCGGTCGCCCGCCTTGATTCCGGTCACCCCGCTGCCGACCGCCTCGACCTCACCGGCGCATTCCAGTCCCAGCCGGGACCCCACGCCGCCGATCCGGCCATGCTGACGGCCCGCCGCGATCATGAGATCGGCGCGATTGAGGCTCGCGGCGCGCACCCGGATCACGACTTCGTTGTGCGCGGGCGCCGGCTTGGGCAGGTCGCGGAGCTCGACCCCGGCCTCGCCCAGAACGGCAGCTTTCATGGCGGTTCCTCCTGCTCGGGACTTATACATTTACATTGCCATGGAGAATTCATTGCAATGGCGGATCGGACGCCGCATTCTCGCGCATCGATGGGGCTTTAGTTCAGCGCGTCACCGTCCGGTCATGAATCTCCTCCATCCGACACGCCTGTCGGACGCATCGAATGGTCTCGGATGCCGCCGAACGCAGGCCAGCCCCGATAGGTAGAAAATGTTTCCGATCCCCAAGAGCGTGTTCCTGACCCGCGGCGTGGGCATTCACCGCCACCGGCTCTCCGCTTTCGAGTATGCGCTGCGCGACGCCGATATCGAGCAGCAGAACCTCGTCAGCGTCTCCTCCATCCTGCCGGCGAATTGCGCCCTCATCACCCGCAAGGCCGGCATCGCGATGCTCAGTCCGGGCGAGATCACGTTCAGCGTGATGGCGCGCGCCGAGACCAACGAGGCGGGCCGCCACATCTCGGCCGGGATCGGGCTGGCCCGGCCGAAGGATCCGGCCCATTACGGCTACATCTCGGAGCACCATTGCTTCGGCATGACCGAAACCGAGACCGCGGATTATGTCGAGGATCTGGCCGCCACCATGCTGGCCTCGACGCTCGGCATCGAGATCAATCCGGATGCGGCCTGGGACGAGCGCAAGCGCGTCTATGAAATGAGCGACCTCATCGTCGACAGCCTTTCGATCACGGCGGCGACCGAAGGCGCGCCGGCCAACGTTTGGACCTGCGCGGTCGCGTCCGCGGTGTTCCTTTTCCAGCTGCCGCCTCCGGGAACATCATGACGGTCCCGGCCACCTACGCGGTTCCGCCGAGCTTCCTCGGCATCGCGCGCCATGATCGCGGCGCGCCGATCTGCGTCGCCGGCATTCCGCTCGATCTCGGCACCACCAATCGCAGCGGCGCCCGGTTCGGACCGGCCGCGATCCGGCAGGCCAGCCGGATGCTGACCGATGGCGCCCATCCGCAGCACTGGATCGATCCCGCCACCCTGCCGGTGGCCGACATCGGCGATTTCACGACCGCGCTCGGCGATCTCCTCGGCAGCCTGGCGCGGATCGAGGAGCAGGCGGGCGCGATCGCGCACCTGGTCGCGCTCGGCGGCGACCACGGCATCACGCTGCCGCTCCTGCGGGCGCTGTCCAAACGACAGGGTGCGGGCGCGCTCATTCACTTCGACGCCCATGTGGATACCTGGCCGGAGAATTTCGGGCAGCCTTATGCCCATGGCTGCGTGTTCCACCATGCCATCACGGAAGGCTTGATCGATCCGCGCCGGATGATCCAGATCGGCATCCGCTCGCCGGTTTCGCGCGAGACCTATAATTGGACGCTGGCGCAGGGCGTGACCATCATTACGGCGCCGCAGGTGCACGAGAGCGGCCCCGCGGCGGTCGCCGAACGCATCCGCGCGGTCGTGGGCGACGCGCCGGTCTATCTCAGCTTCGACATCGACGCGCTCGATCCGGCCTTCGCGCCCGGAACCGGAACCCCGGAGATCGGCGGCCTGGCGAGCTGGCAGGCGCAGGCGATCCTGCGCCGGCTGCAGGGCCTGCGCTTTGCCGGCATGGACGTGGTCGAGGTGGCACCGGCCTACGACGTCGCCGAGATCACCGCGCTCGCGGGCGCCACCATGGCGTGGGAATATCTCTGTTTGTTGGGCGTCGGTGCGTAGGGCGCAATCGCTTTATTGCGCCGCTTGTCCAATCCGATGGATCGCCCGGTTGGGCAAGGCTGATGGCGCAATAAAGCGATTGCGCCCTACGGTCGAAGGACGTAATCGCGCCGGCTTGCGGCGCACTGATTTTCCGGCAGAATAGAGCTCGGCAAGAGCAGGCGCAGAATCCGGCAAGAACAATTTTTCGGCCACGGAGGAAACCATGAAGAAGCTTCTCATCGTCGCCTTGGTCGCGCTCATCACCGACTCCGTTGCATTCGCGGCGGCGGCGGGAACAATTTCCGGAACCATCAAGGGACCGGATGGCGCTCCGTTCCGCGCCGCCTTCGTGCGGGCGCAGAATGCCAAGACCAAGACCACCATGATGGTCCTCTCTGATACCCAGGGAAGATATTGGACCGATCCGCTCGAGCCCGGAACCTACGACGTCTGGGCGACGTCGGTCGGATACAAAGGCGACCCGGCCCGGCGCGGCAATGTGACGGTGGGCGAGGGCAAATCGACCATCGACTTCACGATGCAGAAGAGCACGGTGGAGTGGAGCGATCTCACCAAATATCAGGCCGGCACGCTGTTGCCGGAAGCGGATGGCAAGGGGGTGCTGATTCAGCAGTGCTTCAACTGCCATGCCTTCGGCAAGATCGGGGCGGTCGGACGGCACGACCAGGACGGCTGGAAAGGCGCGATCGACGTCATGCGGCAATTGGGCGTGGCCAGGATCAAGCCCGACGTCGAAAACGAGGTCGCGAAATACCTGGCGGTCGCTTTCGGCCCGGATTCCGCCACGCCGCAGTCACTGGCGCAATTGCCGGACTATCAGAAGGTGAAGCAGGAGCACGACTATTTCAGCGATGAAGCGCTCAACATCGTGTATGTCGACTACGAATTGACCGGCGACCCCAAGGACCGGCCCGGAACCGCCAAGCAGGACAAGGATGGAAACCTGTGGATGGAGATGTCGGCCGGGCTGTCGCGGCTCAATCCGGCGACCGGGGAAGTGAAGACCTGGCGCTTGTTCAACCTCACCAGCAATTTCATTCATGAAATCCTGCCCACGCCCGACGGCTCGGTGTGGCTCACGCTCGAAGCCCAGGGCGGGTTGGCGCGGTTCGACACCAAGTACGAGAAGTTCGAGGTGTTCATCGACCAGCAGGCCAACGATCGATTCAACCTGTCGAAACCGGTTCAGAAGGATCCCAACGATCCGTTCCCGAATCTACCCAATCCGGCCGGGCCGCAAGGCGGCGACGCCAGGAGCCATACGGCGGCGATGGATCTGGACGGCAACATCTGGATTTCGGGCCGCCCGCTCAAGAAGCTCGATCCCAAGAGCGGAAAATACACCTACTTCACCGCCGAGGCTCCCGACACCTACGGGATCGCGGTCGATCATGCCGGCAACGTCTGGTTCGCAGAGTTCAACGCCCGCGATCGTCAGGACATCGGCGTGGTGGACGTCAAAACCAACAAGGTCACCCGGTTCCAGCCGCCCGCCGGCGTCACGCCGCGGCGCCTCAAGATCGATTCCAAGGGGATGGTGTGGATCGGGGACTATTTCGGCGGCAGCCTGACGCGCTTCGATCCGGAAGCCAAGGCGTTCAAGATCTTCAAGCTGCCGGGCCCGATGCCGACACCCTACGGGGTCGCCATCGATCACGACGACAATATTTGGTACGCCTCGATGTACACCGACGTCATCGGCCGCCTCGACCCCAAGACCGGCAAGGTGACCGAGTATCCTTCGCCCTATGGCGAGCGCGGCACGCGCGACATGTTCGAGGATTCGGCCGGCCGCATCTGGTTCGGCGCGCAACCCTATTTCAAGGCCGGCTATTTCCGGGTCAGGTCCGAGGCGGAGCGGGTTGCGGCGCAGGAGCGGTAGAGCGCGCCGCGCCGAGAATCACGACATGATAAAACTGGACCCACAAGATCGGCTATCCCACGAGAGGCCACGAAAGGCCCCTTTATTCTCCGTCATCGTCGTGGTGACTTCTGTCGTCGGATGCGGAATTTTCTACTATTGGTACGCTTTCCTTCAAAACTCGAGCTACAGCGTCGTGTACCGGCAGCTCGGCATTTCCAAAATGCCTCTGGCACTGGAGCTTAAGCCCAACGTCCGCGTCCTTCTTGACCAACTCAGCCACGAGCCATGCTACCGCGATGCCGTCGTTGGATTGGCGGATGCTCTGCTCGAGGCCGGCTACCCGCGCGATACCGATACCAGTCTTGTCAATTTTGCACAGCGCTGCGGGGATTCGGACGAGCTCTTGTATCGCCGTTACAAGGCGCTTTATTTCGCGAGCGATTTTGCAGCAGCAGCCCATATTGCGGATATTTTAGTCGAGTCGGATCCGGCAGGGGCGCAAGTTCGCTATTGGCGCGGGAACGCATACGAGAAAGAAAAAGACTTTGCGCACGCCTTGACCGACTACATCAACAGCATGCAGTTATTCGGCGAACCCAACGGTATTGCGATAGGCAATTTTTACGACATATCGCGCATGTATGCGGCTCTCAATCGCTACTGTGATGCAATTACGCCCATCGAAACGTATATTTCATTCGATCCCGCGAACAGACGCACGACGCAGTCGACAAAACTGATCGCCGAGTACGTCGAGAAGGGGAAGTGTGATGCGCATTACGCCAGCGGTTCTGCTCAGGTTTCGCGGCTGGCACTTCCGGGCAAGATCGGAATGAATACTTTGGTTGTCGTCGTCAACGGCGTTCCCGGAAATTTTCTGCTCGATACCGGAGCCACCTACGTGGCGGTGACGCCGGAGTTTTCGTCCAAAGCGAAGTTGAAATTCGAAACCGGAACACAACTTCCGATAAAGACGGTTGGCGGTTCCGCACTCGCGGACCTCGGATATGCAAATACGGTCAGCGTGGGCAAGGCCGAGGCACAAGGCGTGCCCGTGGCAGTGATCCGAGGCGCCGTCGATCCATTTGGCGCTCGATTGGACGGCCTGCTCGGAATGAGTTTTCTGGCTCGATTTAGGGTGAATCTTTCGCAGAATTCGATCGAGTTGACGGCCGTACCGCTCCGCTGAGAATGCACGCAATGTGCGCCGTCACTACCCTCCCACCGCGGCGTGCTGCTTGGGGGCGCCGTGGGTCTTGGGGATCTTGTCGGCGTAGACCTCGACGAAATGGTCGGTGGCGCCGGTGACGGTGGGGGTCAGGGCCTCGTCGGTGTAATCCATCTTGGCCGGGTCGGCTTCCACGCGGGCCTGGATCGCCTTGTAGCGCCGCACCAGCCGCAGCCACTGCACCAGCGTCCGCATGAAGTCGTAGATGCGCCAGGGATAGAACACGAGCGGATTGACGATCGGCATGCCGTAGCGGCGCGAGGTGCGGACCTTGCGCCGGACAAATCCGAACTGCAGCGGATGGACGTCCTCGACCCGCGCGGCGCCCGAGAACACCGTCACGCCGTCGAAGATCTTGGTCTTATTGATCCCGGTGACGGCGGCGCGACGCATGATGGTTTCCACATGCGCATCCGAATAGTAGCGCTCCCAGGCATCGGCATAGACCCGCTCCCAGGTCTCCTTCGACATGATCGGATGGCCGGTGCAGGCGTGCTCGAGATCGTAGTTGTTCATGTCGGGGTCCATCGGCACGCCGCGCAGATGCAGCTTCTTGTGGTCTTCGGAGCCCGGCAGCGGCGTCAGGAAGAAGAACTCGAGCAAATCGATCGGCAGCTCCTGCTTGATGATCTCGATATCGCGCGCGATCGATTCCGGCGTATCGGTCGGGAAGCCCAGGATGTAGCCCGCATAGGTCAGCACCTTGGCCCGCTTCCAGGCCTGCAGCATCTCGCGGTATTCCCAGATCTTGTTCTGCCGCTTCTTGGTCCCCATCAGGGATTCGGGATTGATGTTCTCGAGCCCGATGAAGACGGCCGTGCAGCCGGCGCGCGCCGACTTCTCGATGAAGCCTGGAATGCGGTGGCACAGCGTATCGACCTGCAGGAACAGCCTGATCCGGTACCCGTCCTTCTCGCGCAGCTCGATCAGGCGGTCGAGGATCGGCTCCCAGTTGCTGTTGCGCGCGAAGTTGTCGTCGGTGACGAAGAACCGGGTGATGCCCTGCGCCGCATTGGCGCGCACGATCTCCTCGACGTCGTCGGCCGTGCGATAGCGCGACTTGCGGCCCTGCACATTGATGATGGTGCAGAAGCTGCATTGGAACGGACAGCCGCGACCGGCGTCGAAGCTGGCGTAATGGCCGGCGACGCGGGTGACCGCCCAGCGCGGAAGGATCGGCAGCGTGGCGGCGGCCATCTCCGGCATGTCGGAAAGATAGTTGTAGACCGGCTTGGTGGTGCCGGCCTCGATGTCGCGCAACAGGCCCAGCATGCGGCCCTCGCCCTCGCCGGCGAACAGGATGATGCCGAGATCGCGGGCTTCCTTCAGGTCGGGCGGCAGTTCCGGCAGCATGGACAGGCAGCCGCTCACATGGAACCCGCCCATCACCACCGGCAGCCCGGCTGCGCGGAACCGGCGGCCGAGATCAAGCGCACGCGGGAACTGGTTGGACTGAACCCCGACCAGGCCGATGAAGCCCGCCCCGGCGGCGCGGATCCTGCGGACCGCGCCCTTGACGTCGATGACCGTGTTGCACTCGTCATAGACCTCGATCTCGAGATCGACATCGGGCCCGAGCGCTTTCGCTTGCGCGCATTCGGACAACAGGCCGTAGACGCTGGCGAGGCTGTTGGACGGAATGGTCGAGCGGTGCCACTGGATGACGTAGCCGTCCGCGTCGTAGTGCGACGGCTTGATCAAGATGACGAGAAATCGCTTGGCCGCGGACGCCGCCGGGGGCCGCCGCCCGGTCGCGCTCGCCGCGGAAACCGAGAATTCCCTTGCGAGGGTTCCAAGAATATTCAATTCGCACCCCCCGAGCCCTTACGCCCCAAGCCCCCCAAATCCGGGCCCCTACGCGGCGATTGCGGCCTGACCAAATCGGCATCTTACCCAATGGCCGCCCGGGAGGCCACGGTTTTCAAGCCTGCAGCCGTCTCCTCCTCCCGCGGGCCATCAGGGCGTTCACGCCCGTCGAAGACGGTCTGCTGCGTCAATGCAGCCAGTTCCCGCCATTTCGACCGCCGACCACGCGCAACTCGATCCTGCCGATCAGCTCGGATCGGCGCAGCTCGGCCGCCCGGGTGGCGGCCCTGGCCTGCTCCAGGGTCCCGGTGTTGGAGCCGAACACCACGATGCCGCCGAGCACGACTCCGAACGCCCCGATCAGGACCGCGGGGTCGAGATTGATCATCCCGACGAGCCCCGCCGCGATCGATAGCCCGGCAATCGCCATGGCGGCCTTCGACGCCAGGATGAGCTTGCGGCAACTCTCGATGGTCTCGGCATATTGCTCGATTTCCGCTTCGAGCTGCACAATCTCCTCGCGCGGATCAGCGTCATCTTCGTCCATAGGGTCATCGATCCTGTGGCTTGTAGCCCGGATGGAGCGTCAGCGTAATCCGGGAGCGGCGATCCCGCATTATGCTTCGCTTCATGCGGACCGCCGGACGCAGGCCACATGCTCACTCCTTGAAGTCCGGCGAATTTTCGGTCTGCTGCAAATCCGACGCCAGGTATTCCTGGATCGGGATATGGATGAAGGCACACCAGAGGGCCGGATTGGCCGGATCGAGATTGAAGTGCTGATGCTCGACGCCTTCCGGCTTCATCGGCAACAGCACGAGATCGCCCTTCTCCCAATCCTTGCGCTCGCCGTCGACGACCGAATAGCCCTTGCCTTCGAGCACATAGATGACGAGGCCGCCCTGGTGCCGATGCTTGCCCGATCGCGTCCTGATGTCGTGGACGAAGACGCGCCAGTGCTGCAGCGGCGTGTCCTTGAAGGTCACGGGATCGAGATAGTAGCGCAGCTTGCCCTGGCGGGTCTGGTACCACTGCCGATCCTCGCCGCGAATGACGACCGGCCCGGTCAGATTGCGCTCGGCCAGCTCTTTCCGCTGGCGCATGATGCGCTCATAGGGATTGTCTCCGAGCGGCGGCCGCTCGCGCTCCCGCACCCGTTCTGTCTCAGACATTGATTGGACTCCTTGCCTTCCCCCACCCTGACCCTCCCCCGCAAGCGGGGGAGGGAACGGGAGGGGGGTTCATCCGCGGTATTCAGGGGCATCCTCGAGCTGCTCGAAACCCGAGCCGCGATCGACCGTGGTGCAGTCGAGCCAGTTCGGCTCGGCCGCCACGAACCTGGCCGGTTTCTGTGCGTCGGTGTTGAAATGCTGCACGATGATCCCTTCGGCCCGCAGCGGCAGGTTGAGGAGGTCGCCGGCCTTCCAGGGATGCTTCACCCCGTCGATCAGCGTGTAGCCCTGTCCTTCCAGGATCAGCATGACCTGTCCGCCCTGGAACTTGAGCCGGCCGGAGCGGCTGTCGGGCGGAATCTCCTGCTGAAAGAACATGAGAACCGACAGCACCGTGTCCTTGATGCCCGGGTGCATATACCAGCGCATCAGTCCCTGTCGGCTGACCTCCAGCGGCAGCTCGGATTGCTTGATTACCTGAATGCCGTTGCGGGCCTGCTCGCGCTGGCGATCGCGCAGCGCCAAGAGCTCGTCCCAGTGGTTGGTCTGCGCCAGCTTGGCCTTGCGATCAGTGTCCATCGATGGTCTCCAACAACCCTGTAGCCCGGATGGAGCCATCAGGGCGTTCACGCCCGTCTGCGACGGGCTATGCATAATCCGGGACCGCCGTTCCCGCATTGCGCTTGCGCTTCAAGCGGACTACGGCTCCGCCACTCTGCAACGGCCGTGGCAGCGTGTATACAGGGGCCGATGAGCGCAAATTCCAAGACGTCCGTGGTCATTGCCGGCGCCGGGCCGGTCGGCCTGGGGCTCGCCTGCGAGCTCGGGCTGCGCGGCGTCCGCTGCGTGCTGGTGGAGAAGCGCGATGGCGCCATCACGGTACCCAAGCAGAGCATGGTCAGCGCCCGCAACATGGAATTCTGCCGCCGCTGGGGCGTGGCGGCGGCGGTGCGCAACGCGGTGTGGCCGCAGAGCTATCCGCGCGACTTCGTCTATCTCGACAATCTGCGCGGGCGCGAGCTCATGCGGGTCAAAGTCCCTTCCTACGGGCAGCGCGACCAGCGCGATTTCACCCCGGAAGCCCCCTGCCCCTGTCCGCAGATTTATTTCGATCCGATCCTGATGGGGCGGGTGAGGACGTTTCCCAATGTGACGGTGCGCACCAACACTGCGCTGGAATCGTTTTGCCAGGACGATACCGGCGTCGCGGTGCGGGTCACCGACCTGTCGACCGGCATAAGCGAGAGCGTCGACGCGCGCTATCTGGTGGGCTGCGATGGGCCGGCCGGCAGCGTGCGCGAGACGCTCAAGATCGAGCTCGGAGGGCTCGGGGTGGTCGCCATCAGCGTCAACATCTTCTTTCGCTCCGCCGCGCTCGCGACATTCCATGACAAAGGCTGGGCTCGCTTCTACCGGCTGATCGACGAGCACGGCTGCTGGTCGGAGCTGATCCCCATCGACGGCAACGAGCTCTGGCGCCTGACCGTGTTCGATGAGCCGGCGAGCGCGGCTGCTCCGGACGAGTTGCTGCGCAGGATGGCGGGCGACGCGTTCCCCTACGAGATCCTCTCTGTGTCGCGATGGGAGCGCCGCGATTTCGTGGCCCAGAGCTACGGGCAGGGCCGCGTCATGATCGCGGGCGACGCCGCCCACGAGTGCTCGCCGACCGGCGGCATCGGCATGCATACGGGCCTCGAGGAGGTGGTGAATCTGGGCTGGAAGCTCGCCGCCATGACGGAAGGCTGGGGCGGACCGGAGCTGGTCGCCTCCTACGCGATCGAGCGATTGCCGATCGCCCGGCGCAACGTCGAATTGGCGACCCGCTCGTTCCGCGCCATCGCGGCCATCCCGGGCCTGGCCGCGGTCGACGCCACCGGTTGGCGCGCAACTCCCAACTGGCTGTCGATCCCGGAGCATCTCAAGATCCAATATTGCTACGAGGGCTCACCAATCTGCATCTCGGACGGAACGCCCGCGTCCGATCCGGAGCCGCCGCGCTTCATGCCCTCCGCACGTCCGGGCGCGCGCGCCCCGCATGCCTGGCTGCCGGATGGCAGCTCGACTCTCGACCTCTTCGGCGACGGCTTCACGCTGCTGCGGCTTGGCGACCAGCCGCCCGACGCCAGCCCCTTGGCACAGGCCGCCAAGGCGCGCCGCGTCCCGCTGCGCGAGATCGCGATCGCGGATCCGGAAGTCGCAGCGCTCTACGAAAGAAAGCTGGTGGTGGTGCGACCGGACGGCCATGTCGCCTGGCGCGGCGATGCGCTCCCAGCCGACCCCGCCGGCATCGTGGAGCGCATGCGCGGCGCAGCCGCGAGCGGACCGGCGCGCGCCCGATCGAGCGCGCTTGCAGTCGAGCCACAACGGTAGCGCCATGGACGACATCGCCAATCCGCATTCCGATGCCCATGCCCACGGCGGGCGCCCGCATGTGCATGCCGGCGTGGACCATCTGGCCGGCGCGGCCGGTGCCAGCGCGCGCCTTGGCATTCGGCTCGACGGCGCCTTGATGCAAAAGCTCGAGGTCGCCACGGATGCAGTCGTGCGGGTCGCGACCGAGCGCGGCCGCAGCATCCTGGCACGGCTCGATGCGCCGCTCGAGGGAGATGCCGGGACCGGGATCGTGCGGCTCGACCGGTTCGTGCGCCAGGCCCTCAAGGCGCATCTCAACGAAACGGTCGAGATCGAAAGCGCGGCGGTGGCACCGGTGAAGCGCATCGAGCTCTTGCCCGCGGTCGACGTCTCGATGGCGCATGATCTCGTTCCGCACTTGAAGAAGGTTCTGGTCGAGAGCCGCACGCCCGCCAGTATCGGCGCGGTACTCTACATCCCGTTCCCGAATTCCCATGCCGGCACCACCTACGAGATCCACAAGGTCGCGGACCGGCCCGGCATCGTGGACGAACAGACCGAGGTGGTGCTCGACTATCACGATTCACATATTCCGGACGGCGCCTTCGACATCACCTTCGAGGACGTCGGCGGCCTCAACAAGCAGATCAAGCTGATCCGCGAGCTGGTGCAGCTGCCGCTCAAATATCCGCACGTCTATCGCCATCTCGGCATCAGTCCGCCGCGCGGCATCATCCTTTACGGGCCGCCCGGCGCCGGCAAGACGCATCTCGCGCGCGCAGTCGCCAATGAGGTCGACGCGCGCTTCTATTACATCAACGGCCCCGACGTGATCGGCACCTATACGGGCGAGACCGAGGCCAACCTGCGGCGCATGTTCAACGAAGCCGGCCATCATTCGCCCTCGATCATCTTCATCGACGAATTGGACGCCATGGCGCCCAAGCGCGGCGAGACCGGCGCCCATTCGGACACCAGGACGGTGACCCAGCTGCTGGCCTTGATGGATGGCCTCAAGCGCGTCGACGCCGTCATCGTGATCGGCACCACCAACCGCATCGACGCGGTCGATCCGGCGTTCCGGCGCCCGGGCCGGTTCGATCGCGAGATCTTCATCGGCCCGCCCGATGCGCCCGGCCGGCGGGAGATTCTCGAGATCCATACCCGCGAGATGCCGCTCTCCGACGACGCACAAGCCTTCCTCGGGGAGGTCGCCAAGCGCACCCACGGCTTCCTCGGCGCCGACCTGATGGAGCTTTGCCGCGATGCCGGCTTGAGCCGGCTGCGCCGCAGCGCCGGCAACCTGTCGGACCATCGCGCCGCATTCCGGATTCCGCTGGAGGACCTGCGGGTCGAGCGCGAGGATTTCGAGCTGGCGCTGTCGCAGACCAGGCCTTCGGCGTTGCGCGAGACGCTGATCAGCATTCCGGACGTCTCCTGGAGCGATATCGGGGGGCTCGATGCGGTCAAGAAGCGGCTGCAGGAAACCGTCGAGCTGCCGCTACGCAACCCGCAACTGCTGACCGCGAGCGGGTTGCCGCCGCACGTGGGGGCGCTGCTCTACGGACCGCCCGGGACCGGCAAGACGCTGCTCGCAAAAGCGCTGGCAAACGAATGCGGCGTCAATTTCATCGCGGTCGACGGGCCGGAAATCTTCACCAAGTGGCTGGGCGAATCCGAGGAAGGCGTGCGGCAGGTGTTCCGCATCGCCCGCCAGGTAGCGCCAGCCGTCATCTTCTTCGATCAGCTCGAGGCGATCGCGCCGATCCGCGGCCAGCATTCCGGGTCGATGACCACCGACCGGGTGGTGAGCCAGCTCCTGGCCGAGCTCGACGGGGTCGAGCAGCTCTCGGGCGTGATCGTGCTAGGCGCCACCAACCGCATTGACCTCATCGATCCGTCCATCCTGCGCCCCGGCCGCTTCGGGGTGCACATCGCGGTCGGCCTGCCCAACGCGCCGGCGCGGCGCGACATCCTGCGCATTTGCCTGCGCACCGCGGCCCTGCCCGAGGGACCGGAGCTCTCATCCCTCATCGAGGCCGCGACACCACTGACCGAGGGCTTCTCCGGTGCCCGGCTGCGGCAGCTCTGCGACGACGCCAAGCGCAGCGCGATCCGGCGCACCGGCTTCACGCAGGTCGCGGCGCCGACGGTCGCCGACATGCTGGCGGCGCTGGAGGCGGAGCGGGCGGAGCACGGCGGGGAAGGCCGCGTCTGAGGGCGCGGGTTCAGTGTTCCTCGCCCCGCTTGCTATCCCATCGCAGACGGGCGTAAACGCCCTTATGGCACGCGGGCAAAAGGGGCTCGCTGCGCCCGGAACAATTGCAATCAATCAAATAACATCCTACCGCCGCGGAAACGGCAGCTGGCCTGCGTACTTCTTCACCATGGCGTCGCGCTGGTCCTTGCCGATGCGGTTGACGGGGGGGAACTTGTCCTTCCAGGCCCACGGGCGCACCGCGTAGTAGATGGCGCGCGAGTTGGTGTGCGGCCCATCGGCGGCCTGCGCGGGCGGCATGCGCGGATCGAGCGGGGTCGCCCAGCAATTCTGGATGATCTCGATGTCGGTCCCCGGATCGACGCGCGTGGTCATGGCCCACATCACCTCGTCCATGTTGGAGGGATCGATGTCCTCGTCGACGATCACCACGAAGCGACCATTACGGGCCGAGGCCGAGCAGCCGAGCACCGCCATGCCGGCCTGCTTGGCGTGCCCTGCGTATTGCTGCTTGATGGCGACCACGACCAGGAACATGTGATGCACATAGGTGCCCACGATCCCGGGCACGCCGGCGGTCTCGAGCTGCTGCCACAGGATGCCGCCCTCGAAGCGCACCGCATGATGCGGCGCGCCCGGCCATTGCGGCGCCATGTTCAGCAGGATCGGCTGGTTGCGGTAGTAGATCGCCTTCACCCGGATGACCGGTTGATGGTCGGCGGTGCCTTTGCTGCCGACCGTGTAGTAGCCGGGCCATTCGCCGAACGGACCTTCCAGCCGTGATTCCACGTCGGGCGGCGGCATCTCGCCCTCGATCGCAATCTCGGCATGGGCCGGGATCGGCAGGCCGGTGATGGGACCCCTGATGACCTCGACCGGCGCCCCGAGCATGCCGCCGGCGCGATCGAGCTCGGAGATGCCGAACGGAAACTTGGTGTGGGACAGGAAGAACAGCAGCGGATCGCCCCCGAAGGTCGCCACCACCGGGCAGGCCTTGCCCTGTTTCCAGTAGCGCTCGGCGATCAGCCGGCCTTGCTGGCCCGGGCTCTGCCAGATGCCGAGCAGGTTGCGCTCGTGCACCTGCATCCGGTAGGTGCCCATGTTGACATAGCCGGTCTCCGGATCGCGATTGAGGAAGGTGTCGCCGGTGCCGATATAGCGCCCGCCGTCCTCGCGGTGGGATTTGAGCACCGGGAACCTGAGCAGATCGACCTCGTTGTCGCGCATGATGTTCTCCATCACCGGCCCGGTCGCGACCTCCTTGGGCGGGATCGGGGGCGCGCCCTTGAGGCGCTGCGCGGCAAGGCGCACGATCTCCATCTTGGGAGTGTGGGGCGGCAGGCCGAGCGCGATCGCCATGCGCACGCGCGAGCCGGCCGGGAGGCTGAGCACACGGAAGCCCGGCGGATAGCCGGCGATCTCGTCGAACATCAAGGCCGGCGGCTCGTCGATCAGCTCGGAGGCGGCCTCGGTCAGCGCCCCGATCTCGAGATTCCAATCGGCGTTGCGGATCACCGTCACCTCGCCGAGCTTCTCGCATTCCGCCAGGAATGAACGCAGTCCGTCGTACTTCTGCGGCATCGTGTTTGGACCTTTCGTCGCGCCGGCGGCCGGCCGGGTTGCGCCGCCACAATACGTGATAAAGTCGTCATTGAAAGACCCGCACCCCGAAGGCGTTCGGGGGGCGGCATTCACCTCGATGGAGGAAGGGATGGAGGACGGCATGAGCTGCAAGAACAAGAAATCCACGCGTCCGAACGTGGAGACTGTGGCTGGCAACGGCCTGTTGCATCGCCGCGCGCTGCTTGGACGCGGGATTGTTTTTGCCGGCGCGTTGACGACCGGCGCCGCCGGCACCCTTACGGCCGCCGCCGCCGAGCCGCTCAAGGACGATCCCTGGAGCCGGAGTCCCGGCGCCGTCACCCCGGTCCTGCAGCAGCGCTCGCGTTTCGAGGACAAGATCGTGCGCACGCTCAGCAATCCCGCCGGGGCGCCGCGCACCCAGCACGCGCGCGCGCCGCTGCATCTGCTCAACGGCACCGTCACGCCCAACCCGCTGCATTTCACCATCCTGCACACCGGCATTCCGGACATCGATCCCGATCAGCACCGGCTGGTGATCCACGGCCTAGTCAGACAACCTCTCGAATTCACCCTCGACAGACTGATGCGCTACCCGATGGTGACGCGCATGCACTTCGTGGAATGCGGCGGCAACAGCGCGCCGCTGTTCTCCAAGGTGCCGCTGCAGGCGACCGTGCAGGCGATGCACGGCCTCTCGTCCTGCGCCGAATGGACCGGCGTGCCGCTCTCCATCCTGCTCGATGAAGCCGGCGTCGACCCCAAGGCCAAATGGTTCGTGGCCGAAGGCGCCGACGCGGCCGCGATCGACCGCAGCGTCCCGCTCAAGAAGGGCATGGATGACGCCATGATCGCGCTCTATCAGAATGGCGAGCGGATCATGCCCGGCAACGGCTATCCGATGCGCCTGCTGCTGCCCGGCTACGAAGGCAACATGAACACCAAGTTCGTGCGCCGCATCCAATTGGTCGATCAGCCGGCCATGAGCTATTACGAGGAGCGCAACTATTCGCCGCTCTTGCCGGACGGCAAGGCCTACCGGTTCTACTTCATCAACGAGGTCAAATCCTTCATCACCCAGCCTTCGTACGGCTATGCGCTCAAGGAGCCGGGCTACTATCATATTTCCGGCATCGCCTATTCGGGCACCGGCCGCATCGCGAAGGTCCTGGTCTCGGCCGACGGCGGCAAGAGCTGGGGCGAAGCCGCCCTGCAGGGGCCGGTCAATCCCAAGGCCTATACCCGCTTCAGCATGCCCTGGCGCTGGGACGGCCAGCCCGTCGTCCTGCAGAGCCGCGCCTGGGACGAGGCCGGCAATTCGCAGCCGCTGCGAGCGGATTTCATCGCCCAGCGCGGGCAGACCAAGACGGTGCCGAACGTGCTCGGCTTTCCCAACAACCACTACAACAGCCTCACCAGCTGGGGCATCGATGCCAAGGGGGAGATCAAGCATGTCTACGCCTGAGACCGGCCTCAAGGCGCTGGCCGCCGCCCTGCTGCTGACGCTCGCGGGCATGCCCTGCGGCCTCGCCGCCGACTCGCCAAGTCATCCCAGCCTCGGCAAGCCCGGCCTCGGCAAGCCGATCTCGGAGGCCGACATCAAGGGCTGGAACATCACCATCCTGCCCGACGGCACCAACTTGCCGCCCGGCAGCGGAACCGCCGCGAAAGGCGCCGCGATCTTCGCGCAGAAATGCGCAGGCTGTCACGGCGAGGGCGCCAAGGGCGGCTCCTCCCGGACGCTGGTCGGCGCCCCTTCGCTGACCGAGGCCGGCATCGAGGCCGACAAGACCATCGGCAATTTCTGGGCCGACCCCACCACGCTGTTCGACTACATCCGGCGCGCCATGCCCTGGCCGCAGCCACGCACGCTGTCGGACGAGGAGGTCTATTCCTT
>DASZKX010000006.1:0-7437 GCA_035552735.1 Xanthobacteraceae bacterium | reverse complement strand
TCGGGCGCGCGGGGAGCGAGCCTAGCGTTGCTTCGGACCGAGATCAAACCATGGCCGGGCAGCCGCTGGCGACCGCGCCGGACGGTCCGGCTTGGCGCTTTCCTTAAGGTTCGGGGCCCACGATGAGGAAGCCGCACTGTTCCGACGCCGGCAAGTCCCGCTCCAAGGCTGGCGAGGAGGTCGCGACCGAGCTCGCCGTCGCGGCGCTGAGCTTCCTCGCCACCGAGCCCGAGCGGCTGGAGCGCTTTTTGGCGTTGACGGGGCTCGGGCCCCAATCGCTGCGCGCGGCGGCGCGTGAGCCGGGGTTCCTGCTCGGAGTGCTGGAGCATGTAGCAAGTGACGAGACCTTGCTGTTGGCATTTGCCAATGAAGGCGGACTCAATCCGGAGGACGTGGGGCGCGCCATTGAAGCGCTGACGGACCGCGCCGGCCACACCGGGGCGGCCTGATCGGCGAGGACGTCGTCATGCCGGGCTTCTGCCGGGATTGCCGTAGCGATGTCGCCGAAGCCGGTAGCCGCTGCCCGGCCTGCGGCTCGCCGAAGGTGCTGCGCCATCCGGAGCTCGAGCGCCTCGCGGTCGCGCATGTGGACTGCGATGCCTTCTACGCGACCATCGAGAAGCGCGACGACCCTTCGCTCGCCGACAAGCCGGTGATCGTGGGCGGCCGCCAACGCGGGGTGGTGCTCACGGCCTGCTACGTGGCGCGCACCTACGGGGTCCGCTCCGCGATGCCCATGTTCGAGGCCAGGCGACTGTGTCCTTCCGCCGCCGTGGTGCGGCCCAACATGGAAAAATACGCCCGCGTCGGCGCGCAAGTGCGTGTCCTCATGCGCGACCTCACGCCGCTGGTCGAGCCGGTCTCGATCGACGAAGCCTTCATGGACCTGTCCGGCACCGAACGCCTGCACGGTACGCCGCCCGCGAAATCGCTGGCGGGCTTCGCCGACCGGGTCGAACGCGAGATCGGCATCACGGTGTCGATCGGGCTCTCCTGCAACAAATTCCTGGCCAAGATCGCCTCCGACCTCGACAAGCCGCGCGGCTTTGCGGTGCTCGGGCAAGGCGAGGCCGCCGCCTTCCTGGCCACCAAGCCGGTCACCCAGATTTTCGGCGTCGGCAAGGCCGCGCAGGCTCGACTGAGCCGCGACGGCTTGCGCACCGTCGGCGACCTGCAGCGTGCCAGCGCAGCCGATTTGATGCGCCGCTACGGCGCCGAAGGCGTGCGGCTTTCGCGGCTGTCCTGCGGCATCGACGACCGTCCGGTCAGGGCCGAGCGCGAGACCAAGAGCATCTCGGCCGAGACCACCTTCGATCAGGACGTCGCCGAGTTTCGTCAGCTCGAGCTGCGCTTGTGGCGCCTGTGCGAAAAGGTCTCCGCCCGGCTCAAGGGCGGCACGCTTGCGGGCGCGACCGTGACCCTGAAGCTCAAGACCGCCGATTTTCGCCTGCGCACACGGGCCCAGTCGTTCGGCCAGCCGACGCAGCTCGCGGCCAAGATCTTCGCCTGCGGCCGCGAACTGCTGGCGCGCGAAGCCGACGGCACCAAATACCGCCTGATCGGCATCGGCGTCTCGGCCCTGATGGCGGCCGCGGCGGGCGATTTTGCCGACCTCATCGATCGGCGAAGCGCGGACGCCGAGCTCGCCATGGATCGGTTGCGCGCGCGGTTCGGCGATGATGCCGTGGTGAAGGGCCTGGTCTTCGATCAGAACGACGAGGAGTGAATGCTCACGCCCGTCACGGGCACGGTTTGGTGTCCTTGATCTCGAGCGTCTTCAATTCGCCGCTGATCGCGAAATCATTGTAGTCGAGCAGCAATGCGCGCGAGATGCCGTTCTCGTAGAGCTCGAACGTGATGGCATAGACCGGCGTCTGCTCGCCCGTCGCCTTGTCGCGATCGAAATAGCTGACGGTCACCGGCCATCGGGCGAGATCGGCGAGCGCCTGCTGCCCGGCCGCCGCGTCGGTCGGAACCTTTTCGTTGGGCGGGATCATGCGACCGATGACGGTCAACGTATTGTAGATCTTCTCGCCCTTCTCCGAGCCGTCATAAACGGGAAATTCCAGGATCGACTTGCCGGCGCGGGCGGCGTCGATGATCCGCCGTACATGCTCGGTCGGAAACACGATCGACCGGTCGAGACTGAGCTTGGCGTCCTTGGGCTTGGTGAGGGCGACCGCGATATTGGCGGGCTCGCGGACCGCCTGGCCATCGACCTGGTCCACCAGCCTCTGGTCCATGTAATTTTCCGACTTGAAATGAAAGTTCTTGGCCTCACCGTCCTCCCAGGTGTTTGAACGCAGGTCGCTGAGCGTCACCTTGCCCTCGCCATTGTCGAGTTCGGAGACTTGGCGGAACTCGAGCTTGTAGCCCTCGCAGGCACTGCCGGTGAAATCGTAGAGAATGCGCCCGCGCGCCGAGACCGTCGAGGAATTGCCGTGCGACTGCGCCAGCGTGAGTTCATAGACCGCGCGATGGGGCGCAAGCCCGACGGTCGGTGTCAATGCGTGCGCACGCGAGGCCAGCGCTCCGCCGCACACCAGCGCCAAGGCGCAAGTGACCGTCGCCGCAGGGCCGATTTTCTTGCCGAAAATCATCATTGTAACCTATCTCCTGATCGCCCGGCCTGCCGCGCAACATAGAGACCCGGGCGCGCCGCCGCAACCGCGCACGAGGCTTGAGCTTGCAACCGGGCCGCCGATGGGCGAAGACAACGTGGCGGCCGAAAGGCCCGGATTATCGAGCTTTCGCGCCCTTCGGCAAAACTCACCACGGAGAACAACATGGCCGGTCTGGTGGACAAGAGGCTTTCCGATCTCGGTATCGTCCTCCCGGTTCCGGCGAGCCCGATCGCCAATTATGTGGGCTTCGTGCGCACCGGCGCGCTGCTCGTCGTGTCCGGCCAATTGTGCTTCGACTTGAGCGGGAAGCTCGTCGCCAAAGGCAAGCTCGGCGGCAACGTGTCGATCGAGGACGGCCAGAAAGCGGCGCGTGCCTGCGCCATTAACCTTCTGGCTCAGGTCAAGGTCGCGGTTGGCGATCTCGACACGGTGGTACGGGTGGTACGGCTGGGCGGATTCATCAACTCCGACCCCGCATTCCCGGACGGCCCCAAGGTGATGAACGGCGCCTCCGACCTAGTGGTCGAGGTGTTCGGCGAAAAGGGCCGGCATGCTCGCAGCACCGTGGGGGTAGCCGCGCTGCCGCTGGATGCGGCGGTCGAGGTCGAAGGCCTGTTCGAGCTGGCCTGACCGGCTTCGCTCCAAGTCCTTGACCATGCCCCGCCTCGACTGGCTGATCGCACGACCGGTGGCGCATCGCGGCCTGCACGACGCCGCGGCCGGCGTGATCGAGAATACGTCCTCGGCCTTCGCAGCAGCCGCCGCCGCGAACTACGCCATCGAATGCGACCTACAGATCAGCGCCGATGGCGAGGCCATGGTGCATCACGACGATGCGCTGGGCCGGCTCACCGACGGCAGCGGCCGGCTCGACCAGATGACCAGCGCCGCGCTCAAGCGCGTGGCCTTCAAGGCCACCGCCGACCAGATGATCTCGGTCGGCGAATTATGCGACTTGGTGGCGGGTCGGGTGACCCTGGTGATCGAGCTGAAAAGCGGCCGTGCCGGCGACCGACGGCTGGCCGACCGTGCAGCCGCGGTCCTCTCGGCCTATGGCGGACCGGCGGCCGTCATGTCGTTCGACCCGGAGCAGATCGTGCCACTGCGGACAAGCGCTCCGCGCCTGCCGCGCGGCATCGTGGCCGAGGGCTGGTCGGGACATCTCGATCTGGGGCGGATTTTCGACCGCAGCCAGCAAGCCTGGGCTCACGGCCGGGAGGCGCTGCGGGCACAGCCGCAATTCATCGCCTATTCGGTCAAGGATCTACCCGCCGCGCTTCCGCTCGCGGTACGTCATCTTTTTGGCATGCCGTTGTTGACCTGGACGGTGCGCAGCATAGCTGACCGACAGCGCGCGGCGCGTTGGGCCGACCAGATGATCTTCGAAGGATTCAGGCCTTGAAATTGCAGTTCAGTGAGCGAGAGCGGCGCCCCCCTCGATGACTTCAAGATCCACGACATCGGCATCCACGGCCTCGGCCGAAATCACTCTGCGGGTCGTGAACGCGATCGCCGATATCGAGCCCGCGGCCTGGGATGCCTGCGCCAATCCGCCGGCGGTGCTGGGCGCGCATGCGGTTGAACCGGGCAGCATCTTGCGCGGCGATCTTCAACCCCAGCCTCAGGACGGCGCGGGCGCGCTGTGCGAAGCATCCGGAGGGGGTGCGCAAACAGACTACAACCCCTTCATTTCGCATGATTTCTTGTCCGCGCTCGAGCGCTCGGGATCGGCCCGGAACCGCACCGGCTGGCAGCCGATGCACCTCGTCGCGCAGGCCGGCAACGGCGAGATTGTGGGCGTCGCTCCCTGCTACGCCAAGTCTCATTCTCAGGGTGAATACGTATTCGATCACGGCTGGGCCGAGGCCTATGAGCGGGCCGGCGGCAGCTACTATCCGAAGCTGCAAGTGTGCGTGCCGTTCACCCCGGCAACCGGCCGCCGCCTGCTCGCGCGTCCCGGCCCGCAGACACAGGTGGTGCGCGGCGCACTCGCGGACGGGTTCGCCGAGATCTGCCGGCGCTCGAACGCCTCCTCGGTGCATGTCACGTTTCCGACCGAGCCGGAATGGGAGCAGCTCGGAGCGCACGGCTATCTGTTGCGCACCCATCGCCAATTTCATTGGGAAAATGCCGGCTACGAGTCCTTCGACGCCTTCCTGGCCGCGCTCGCTTCGCGCAAGCGCAAGACCATCCGGCGCGAACGCGCCGAAGCGCTGGCGTCGGACATCAGCATTCATTGGCTTTCCGGATCGGACCTGACCGAAAGCGTATGGGACGCGTTCTTCGAGTTCTATATGGAGACCGGGTCGCGCAAATGGGGCCATCCCTACCTCACCCGCTCGTTCTATTCGATGGTCGGCGAAACCATGCGGGATCGCATCCTGCTGGTGATGGCCAAGCGCAACGGCCGCTGGATCGCCGGCGCCATCAATTTCGTCGGATCAAGCACGCTGTTCGGCCGCCATTGGGGCGCCATCGAGCAGCGCCCGTTCCTGCATTTCGAGGTCTGCTACTATCAGGCAATCCAATATGCGATCGAGCACAAGCTCGGCCGGGTCGAGGCGGGCGCGCAAGGTCAGCACAAGATCGCCCGCGGCTATCTGCCGGCCACCACCTATTCGGCGCACTATATCGTGGATCCGGCATTGCGGCGGGCGGTCGCGGATTTCCTCAAGCACGAGCGCGCCGCCGTGGTCGAGGAGATCGAAGAGTTTGCCGAAGCGGCGCCGTTCCGGAAGGACTGATCCTGAGGACTTGACGCGGCCCGCTCCGACTTGCCACAGATCGCGCAACTCAAGAGAACGACCACAGATGGCGCAACGCCGCCCGGGAGGCATCCATGCCGGCCTATGATCCCAACAACATCTTCGCCAAGATCCTGCGCGGCGAGTTGCCTTGCTACAAGGTCTACGAGGACGACAAGACACTCGCCTTCCTGGACATCATGCCGCGCGCGTCCGGCCACGTCTTGGTGCTGCCGAAGGCGCCGGCGCGCAACATTCTCGATGTGGCGCCCGATGATCTCGCCCATGTGGTCAAGATCGCGCAGAAGATCGCCAAGGTCAGCGTCGATGTGTTCGGCGCCGACGGAGTGACGCTGCATCAGTTCAGCGAGAGCGCGGGCGGCCAGGTGGTGTTCCACCTGCACGTTCACGTCATTCCGCGCCGGGAGGGCATCGCCCTCAAGCCTCCGGCAAGCGTGAAGGAAGCCCCGGAGGTGCTCAAGGAACAAGCCGCCAGACTGGCGGCCGCGCTGCGCTGAAGCGTTAGCTATAACTCGGGTGCAAGGGCCCGGCCAATGCAGGCAAAATAAGGGGCGCCAATGCGGCACCCCCCTGTTGAGCGAGCTGGCTCAGTCGATCTTCCAGGCCGAGAAGATCACGCTCGGCACCGCAGGCTCGCCGGCCGGCTTCTTGTAGACGAGACCAATGCCGGCCGCGGAGCCCGACATCATCGCATTGATCTTGTCGCCCTTCTTGTATTCGCCGACTCCCTGCGAGATCATGACGGTGGTGTAGTCGGGGGTGGGAACCTGCTGTTCGCAGTTGGTGTTGTCGGCGTCCTTGCCGTTGGTCTGGAACCAGAGCCGGACCAGGCCGGTGCCGCCGCGGCTGCCAACCTGGACGCCCACGATCGTGAAGTAGGTCCCGGTTTGATCGAGGATCACCACGCCATTGTTGTTCTTGAGGCCCTTGGCCGCATCGGTCGATTTCATCGTGATCAGCTGGGGCTTGTTGGCAGCTGCCACAATCTGGTCTTCCTCGCTCGAGGCCTGAATATAGCCACCGGCCGCGAAAGCGGGCGAGGCCAGAAGTGTGGCCGACATAAAGATCGCACTTAGGGTAGCTTTCATCTCTGTCCTCCCATTGGAGTTGGACTGCGGGAAAAGAGTTCCGAAGGGCGACGGGTTGGCCTCTTCGATCCTTCGATCGAAACCTGAATTGGCTGCCCCCTTGATCGGCTTGCATGAACTCCGCCCCTCTGCCGGTGCAATGCCCATGCCACCCTGCGACATTTTGTCAATTGAGCGGCTGAATTTGCGATCGGTTCATTTCGTGCCGATTCCAGGCCGGAATAAACGATCGTGGGCCAGAACCCCGACGGATGACCTTGAGCCAACGAAATTCGCGCAGAGCTTCGTGCAAATTTTCCGGGCTGGTGCTCAGGAATCGAGCATCGCCGCCCAGTGCGGTGCTCACTTACGCAGGCGCGGCTCGCGCGCGAGAAGAAGCCGGTTGAGCGCCTGCCCCTCGCTCAAGGGGCTGCTCGCTCGGTCAAGAAGCTACTCCCTTGCAAGAGCTGGCCACGCGAACACCGCGTTTTTGCGCCAAGTGCTCCAAAACAAACGCGCCAAAAAGTGAGAGGCCCCGGCGTGAGCCGAGGCCTCTCGACGGAAAGGGCGGTGCCGGGTTCCGCCCCAACCGTTATAGGCTTTGGTGGCTTACTGTACGGCCTCGCCGTGAAGCGCGATATCGAGGCCCTCGCGCTCGACCTCATCGGACACCCGCAGCCCGATGACCATGTCGATGATCTTGAGAATGATCAGCGTCACGATCACGTCGTAGATGAAGACCGTGCCGACGCCGATCGCCTGGTAGACGACCTGCATCGCATTGCCCTCGAGCAGCCCCGGGGTGCCGCCGTATTCGCTGACCGCGAACACGCCGGTGAGCAGCGCGCCGGCGGCGCCGCCGATCCCGTGCACCCCGAAAGTGTCGAGCGCGTCGTCGTAGCCGAACATGTGCTTGAGGCCGGTGCAGCCCCAGTAGCAGATGCAGCCGGCCGCGACGCCGATCCAGAACGAGCCCATCGG
>DASZKX010000005.1:0-35520 GCA_035552735.1 Xanthobacteraceae bacterium | reverse complement strand
CGGCCGCGCGGCTTGCTCCGGTCGAACGACGGATTGCCGCTGACGCCGGGAACCGGCGCCCGCGACCACTGGCCCTTCCAATCGGGGTATTTGGCGTCATCGAACGCCAGCGCCTGAGCGATCGAGGCGCACAGCACCGCGATCGTCGCGAGGGCCGCAATCAAGCTTCGGTCGCGCATGGGCGTCCCCTATGAAGACGATGCTTGTTACCGCAAAGCTACAGCAGCAGCGCTTTTCGGTGCAAGCGGCCTTAAGGACGCCGCGCGACCACGTGGGTCCACGGTAGCGCATAGTAGAATCGATGCGTCATTTTCGCGCTCACGGAGCTTGTCGGCTCCAAAGTCTTGCCATGTAGGGCGTAAAACCTTGCCGACGGAAGAAGGCCTGCGCGCCCTCATTGAAGGTCCACACCTGCAATGTCACCAGACCGATGCCGTTTTCGCCGCCGGCCGCCCGCACGGCGTCGAGCAGCGCGCTGGCGACGCCGTTTCTTCGATAGGCCGGCCGCACGCTGATATGATGCAGATGGACTTCTTTCCAGGCGTGGCGCATCGGCGTTTCGGACAGTTGAACGATCTCCGCATAGGCGTACCCGGCCGGTTCGGAATCGACCTCGGCAATGAAGACGAGATTGCCGGGTGTGGCGACAAGCGCGCGCGAAGTTCTCGGGGAAGGTATCCGGCCCGGGCGGCTTGAATCGCTCCGGCAGAGCGGACGCGTGCAGGTCTTGCACGTCGGAATTGAGCAGTGACAGAGCTTGTGCGTCGGCTTCGCCGGCACGCCGTATGGTCATATTCATGATCGTGTCGCCCCCGGTGCCGGCTGATTTCCGAGCCGTTTGCTCAGAAAGACCAGACTGTGGCCGGGCGGATAGTGGTCAACGGTTCCAAACGCCGAATAGCCAAGTCGTTCATAGAAGCCGCGCGCCTGAAACGTAAAGGTGCTGAGCCAGACACCGTGGCAGCCGCGCCGAAGCGCCCCGGCTTCAGCCTCGATCAATATTTTGCGGCCCCAGCCGGCCCGGCGCATCGATGCGGGAACAAACAGCGCATCGACGTGCAAATAGGAGAAAATGGTGGCGCCAAGGAGCCCACCCACGATCTCCCCGGTGTCCGGGTCGGATAGCGGGATGGCCAAGGGCCGAAAGTCCAGCGGGCCGCCGATCTGCGTCTGGTTGAATCCGTCGAGCTGCTTGCCGATTGCGCTCCGCATCTCGGCGGTCGGGGCGTCCGTGACAGCAATTGTGAGCGGTATTTGGGTCATTTTTGCGAATCCAGCATTTTCTGAATTTCTTCGTTGCTCATGACGGCTGCGATTTTATCCTTCATGTATCGCAAAGAGATTTCGTGATGCTCCGGATCATAGGAATCGACGCAGTCCGCCGCCAGGATGACCTCCCAGTCGCGCTGATAGGCATCGATGGCCGCCATGCGGATGCAGGCATGCGTGTTGATGCCCGCGAGGATAAGTCCATCAGGCTTGAGATCGGCGAGAACTTGATCGAGGGCTGTGCCGTAGAACGGGCTGTAGCGCTTCTTGATGACGACCGTGTCAGATGGTTCGACCGTCAGTTCCGAGGCAATCCTGCATCCTGCCGTCCCGGCGATCGTGATGCGGATGCCCTTTGCCCTCATTTCGGCAAAGGCATCCTGCAGATCCGGCCGGAATTCCTGCCGAACCCAGATGACCGGCCGACGGTAGCCGCGAAAGATGGCGACGAGCTCGTTGGTCGCTTGGACCAGCCTCTGCCGCGCGGCCGGAGACCAAGCTGCAAGAAAATCATTCAACATATCGATGACGATCAACACCGGTTCGTTCATGGCGCGAGGCTACCAGATTGATGGCTCGAACGAGAACTATGCGGTTTGCGATCGATGGCTGCGCATCAGATGCGCGCGATGCGCGGGCATCCAGCGGCTATTTCTTCGTGCTGGCGGTCGGCTGATCGCGCTTGGGCGCCGGTCCCGGTGCCGGCAGCTTCTTCACGGGCAGCACCGCCGGCTCCGGCTTCTCGTTGCCGATCGCGTCGTCGATGTCGTCTATCAGCTTGCGGATGCGCGCCGCGTTGCTGCCGAAGTCGAACGAGCCGAAGCGCGAGGAGGAGCGCACGTCGATGCGCGATCCGTCGGGGCCGCCCCGCACCCGCACCACCACGTCGTCGCGCAACCCCATGATCAGGGTGCGGGCGACCGCCTCGATATGCCCTTCGGGCCGGCCAGTTTGCGGGGGGCGGCGATCGATAATGATCCATTTCCGCTTGGTGATGACGGCGAGGGTGGCCTTGAAGGCGACCTCGGGGGTCGCGTCCTCGTCGAGCGGCTCGATGTCCGGATAGGCGGCGCGCTGCTGCTCGGCCGCGTAGAGACCCGCATAGGTGATCGGATTGGCTTCGCGCGGGCGCAGCCGGGCCAGCGCCTCGTAGCGCGGCGGATCGATCGGATCGGTGGTAATGTCGTAAAGCCAGGGCAGCTTGTAGGCCCGATAGGCCAGATAGGCCGGATAGCCCAGGAGCGCGCCCGCGATCGCCATCGACGCGAAGGCGCGGCCGAACCCGCGCAGCCCGTCCGTCCAGATCACCACCAAGGCGCCGAGCGCGAGCACGAGCGCAAGGATCGAAGGCGCCAGCGCGACCACGAAGGTCGTGATGGCGGGCCCGATATCGAGCCATTCCGAGCGCACGATGATGATCGAGACGATGACCGCGCAGAGCGAGAACAACGCCATGCGCCGCGCCCAGATGGCGAGCTTCGACATCGGCTCATCGGCGAGGGTAAAGCGGCGCGCCATCGGCTAGACCGGTCGTTGCGGAGGGAGGGGCTGCATGGGGGACGGATAGTGCCAAGCCGCGCCGCCCGCAATGGGGCGTATGCGCCCATCCTGGCCTGATTGCGAGCGGCCTTGATGGCCTCCTTCGGCTCAGCGGGCCGGCGCCGCCGCGCTCGGCAGCACATAGTCCCGGAATTGCTCGCGCAATGCGGTTTTCAGGATTTTTCCGGTCGCCGTATGGGGGATTTCCTCGACAAACACGATGTCGTCGGGCAGCCACCAATTGGCGATCTTTCCGCGCATGAAATCCAGGATGTCGGCCTTGCCGGCGGATTGGCCCTTCTTCAGGACCACGACCAGGAGCGGGCGCTCGTCCCACTTCGGGTGGCGCACCCCGATCACGGCCGCTTCCGCCACCTTGGGATGACCGATCGCGAGGTTCTCGAGCTCGATCGAGGAAATCCATTCGCCGCCCGACTTGATGACGTCCTTGGCGCGATCGGTGATCTGCATATAGCCGGCCGGATCGATGGTGGCGACATCGCCGGTGTCGAAGAAGCCGTCGGCATCGAGGACGCTGCCGGCCTCCTTGAAATAGGCTTTTGCGACCGCCGGTCCGCGCACCTTGAGCCGGCCGCTGCTCTTGCCGTTGCGGGCGACCGCACGGCCGGCATCGTCGGTGATCTTCATCTCGATCGTGAACGGCGCGTGGCCCTGCTTGGCCTGGATATCGAGCCGCTCCTCGCCAGCGAGGCCGGCGTATTCCGGCTTGATCGTGCAGACCGTGCCGAGCGGGCTCATCTCGGTCATGCCCCAGGCATGCACCACCTCGACGCCATAGTGATCCTGGAAGGTCTTGACGATCGAGCGCGGGCAGGCGGCGCCGCCGATCACGACCCGACGCAGGTCATCGAGCCGGCCGCCGTTGGCCTCGAGATGCGCCAAGAGGGCGAGCCAGACGGTGGGCACCGCAGCCGTGCAGGTGACGCGGTAGCGGGTCAGCAGATCGAAGATCGAGGCGCCGTCGAGCTTGGCGCCCGGCATCACCAGGCTCGCGCCGATCATCGGCGCCGTCAGCGCGATCGACCAGCCGTTGGCGTGGAACATCGGCACCACCGGCATGACCACGTCGCGGCATGAAATCCCGAACACGTCGTTCCAGGCGATCGCCATCGCCTGCAGCACGTTGGAGCGGTGCGAATAGACCACCCCCTTCGGGCTGCCGGTGGTGCCGGAGGTGTAGCACAAGCCGGCGGCGGTGTTCTCGTCGAACGATCTCCAGGCGAAATCGTCGTCGACCTCGCCGATCCATTGCTCATAGGCGACCGCGTTGCGCAGCGAGGTCGCCGGCAGATGCGCCGCATCGGTCAGCACGACGTAGCGCTCGATGCGAACGAGCTTGTCAGCCAGCTTCTCGAGCAGCGGCAGGAAGCTCAAGTCCGTCAACAACACACGGTCCTCGGCGTGGTTGATGATCCAGGCGATCTGCTCGGGGAACAGCCGCGGATTGACCGTGTGATAGACCGCCCCGATCCCCAGAATGCCATACCAGGCTTCCAGATGCCGGGCGGTGTTCCAGGCCAGCGTTCCCACCCGGTCGCCGAACCTGATGTCGTCACGCTCGAGGCGCTTGGCGACCTTTAGGGCTCGGGTGCGGATCTGCCCATAGGTGGTGGTCACCAGCGGGCCTTCGACCGAGCGCGAATGGATGCGGCGCTCCCCATGGTTCAACGCCGCATGATCGATGATTCGATGGCACAGCAGCGGCCAGTCCTGCATCAGTCCCAGCATGGAAGCCTCCCCGGCCGGCGTGTATCTGCTCGCAGCTACGCGAGCTTAGCCAGCCGTGGACGCACCGCATACCGTTCTCTCGCCGGATTTTGTCCTCGCCGGGTGATGCTTGGAGCAATCTCCAACGTAGAGCCGGGTCACATGCCGTGCCGAGAGATCGGTGATCTCAGGGACTGCGTGCCGCGCCCGGGATGGTGAAGATGGTTTCGAGGCTACTGGCCCGATCCGCGAGCTCGATTCCGACGTCCTGCAGCTCCCGGGTGGCTCGCGCATCGGTGCTTTGCCGTGCCAGGCTCTGGCAGCGCAACGCCACCTCGCGCAGGTGCGGCCCGATTTCGGCCGGCGACATCGAATTGATCATGCGCGACTTGGTCTCCGGACCGATGTAATCCAGCATTCTCGGCTCGAAGACGCTATTGAGCAGCTCGCGGAATCGATCCAGCCGCTGGCGCAATTCCGCGTTTTCGCGCTGCAATTCTTCGTTGATGGATTCCGCCATTGGCTCTGCTCCGGCATCCGAATCGTGCGACGCCAAGAGACTTGGAGAGCCGAACGTCGTTCTATTCGGGCAGATGGTGGCCGAAGGGGCCCTTGTCCAATACCTGAATATGGCCTCTTCCATATCTGGGGTGTATAGTCGCGATTGCTCGCTTCGGCGGTCGCGCCCAACGATAAGAAGGGATTCAGCACGCACGGATGCAAGCCAATGGAGCTGCGCCATCTTCGCTATTTTGTCGCGGTCGCCGAGGAGCTGAATTTCACCCGCGCGGCCAAACGGCTGGGCATCAATCAGCCGCCGCTGAGCTTGCAGATTCGACAGCTGGAAAAGGAGATGGGCACGCCGCTGTTCCGGCGCCAGGCCCGGGGCGTCGAGCTGACCAGTGCCGGAAAGCTGATGCTCGAGGAAGCGCGGGTCATCCTCAAGCAGGTCGAGCGGGCCAAGACCGGGGTGCGGCGGCGTGCTCGCGGCGAGACTGGGCGGATCAATGTCGGCTCCAGCGGCGGGACCTATTTCCATCCGCTCATTCCGGCGATCATCCGCGAATACGGGATACATTATCCGGACATTGCTTTGTTTCCCGCGGCGAGCAACACGCCGCTCTTGGTCGCGCGGCTGCGGGCCGGGCAAATCGATGTGGCCTTCATCCGACCGCCGATCGGCGACGGCGAGGGTCTTGCACTCGAGCCGCTCGTCGACGAAGCCACCGTCATGGTGTTGCCGAGCGGACATCCGCTGAGCCGGCTGGCTTCGGCGCCCCTGAAGGCGTTCGCCAAGGAAACCTTTGTCCTGTTTGCGCGCGAAATTAATCCGAGCAATTACGATTCGGTCATTGCGGCCTGCCACCGCGCGGGCTTTAGCCCGAAGCTCGGCCAGGAAGCGCCGCAGATCGTATCCGCCGTCCCGATGGTGGCGGCCGGCCTCGGCGTCTCAATCGTGCCGCAGTCGATCGGCCGGATTCACGCCGCCGGCGTCGTCTGCCTTCCGATTGACGGAGATGCGCCACGCGCCTTGATCAGCCTGGCGCACCGACGTAACGACCGCTCGGCGGCCGTGCAAAATTTCGTGGCCGTGGCCCTCCGGGTGATGCGGGCGGCGAGCGATGTCGAAAGCGCCGAAGTGACGCAGCATTGAGGGTCGCCGCCAGCTAGGTTCCTCCAAACCGCGCCAGCGCAAAGCGTGAGATGTCGTGCGCGGTCGCCCCGGTGGTGGCGAGGTCGGCCAGGATGTCGCCGACGGCGGGCGCGAACTTGAAGCCGTGCCCGGAGCAGGGCGAGGCCACCACGATCTGCGGCGCGCCCGGCAGCCGGTCGATGATGAAATCGCCGTCGGGCGTCATGGTGTAAAGGCAGGTCTTGGCCTTGACCAAGTTCCCGTTCGCGGCCGGCAGGTGCTCTGCGAGAGCGGCGCGAATGAGCTGTTCGTCCTCCGCCGCGACCGTTCGATCGTAGGCCTCGGGGTCGACACTCTGATCGCGGTGATGATGCTTGGCGACCTTGAGGGCGCCGGAGCGCAAGGGAAAGCCGTAGTGGATGCCGTGGCGGCTTTCGAGAAGGAAAACCGGCATCCGGCCGGCGGCGAGCGGCACCGGGTCGCGTGGCTCGAGCCAAGCCATCACCTGGCGGGTGATCCGGATCGGCACCGCGAGCCCCGGAAGCAGCGCCTTGATCCAGGGGCCGAGCGCCACGATCGCGGTGCCGGTTTCGACCACGCCGCGATCGGTCGCGATCCGCACGCCGCTCGCGACCGGCTCGATCGCCTCGACAGTCGTGTCGTAGCGAATCTCGGCGCCCTTGGCCTGCGCGAGCGACACCATGGCCCCGATCGACGCCTCGGCTTCCAGGAAACCGCCCTCGGGCTGCACCACCGCCATACTGTCGGACGGCACCCGAAAGGCGGGAAACCGTCGCATCAATTCGGCCGCGGTCAAGATTTCGTGCCGCAACCGGTGTTGCCGGCTGGACGCCAGGGTTCCGCTCACCAGCGCGCCGGCGGGCGGTCCGATCTCCACAATGCCGGTGACGTGGAGAAGCCGGCGCCTGGCCGCCGCTTCGATCTCGCGCCACCCCGCATAGGCGCTTCGCACCAGCGGCACGTAGGAGGGATGCTCGAAATAGCCGAGCCGGATGATGCGGGTTTCCCCGTGCGAGGACCCCTGCTCATGGCCGGGCCGGAACCGCTCCAGGCCGAGCACGCGCGCGCCGCGCCGCGCGAGTTGATAAAGCGCCGCGCTGCCGGTCACACCGAGCCCGCAGACCACGACCTCGAAATGGGCCATATTGCCGCCCTGCATCATGCCGCCATCATTTCTGACTTTGTTGCATTCTCGGGCGGAAAACCGGTACCCACTCCCGCGGGCGCGAGGGCGGGCCTTTTCCTGCATATGCTCCTGTGGAAACCGCGCGCGTGAAACTCATCTACGCCATGATCCTGCTTGCCGCCGCCTGCGATCTCGCGGCCGCGCAAGGCGTTCCGGTGCCGCGCCCGCGTCCGCCCGCCGCGTCCGCTCCCACGGAGGAATCTGTCCTGCCCGAGCCGGCGGCCCCGACCGCGTGCCGGCTCCGCCTCACCGCGGATCTTGCGACCGCGCCTTCATTGCCGCCGATCACCGGACCGGGCGAATGCGGAGCCCCCGATATGGTCAGGCTCGAAGCCGTGGTCCTGCCGGACCAAAACCGGGTCGCGATCGCGCCACCGGCCATTCTTCGCTGCACCATGGCGGAGGCGATCGTGAGCTGGGTGCGCGAGGAGGCGGCCCCACGCGCGCTCGATCTCGGGTCGCCGCTCAAGTCGCTCGCCAATCTCGCCTCCTACGATTGCCGCGGCCGCAACGGAATCGCGGGCGCCAAGATCTCCGAGCACGGCAAGGGCAACGCGCTCGACATTCACTCGCTGAAGCTCGCCGACGGCAGGGTGGTCGAGCTCACCGACCCGCACGTCCCCAAGGACTTTCGCGATGGCTTGCGGCAAAGCGTCTGCACGCGATTCATGACGGTGCTGGGTCCCGGCTCCGACGGCTTTCACGAGAATCACGTGCATGTTGACCTCGCCGAGCGCCGCGGCAACTATCGCGTCTGCGAGTGGGATGTGCGCGAGCCCGGCGAGACCGCGGCCGCGTTCGTGGCCGGCGCGGTGCCGCTGCCGCGTGCGCGCCCGCTCGAGCTTCGCTGAGCGGCGCCGCCGCCGGAGCCGCCGCGCCGACGGAAAACTTTGACGGACAGGCGGCGAAGCCTCCAGTATGTCGGCGTGAGCACTGCAAGAATGTGATCGGAAGGTGCGGTTCAATGACGCCTCTCAGCAATCTCGCCGTCCGCGATGTCGAGACCCTGGTCCATCCCTATACCAATCTGGCGTCCCTGCGGGAGACCGGCCCCCTCGTGCTCGAGCGCGGCAAGGGCATCTTCGTCTATGACAGCAACGGCAAACCCTATATCGAGGGCATGTCGGGACTGTGGTGCACGGCGCTCGGCTACGGCAACGAGGAGCTGGCCGAGGCGGCGGCGGCGCAAATGCGCAAGCTCTCCTTCGCGCATCTATTCAGCGGCAAGAGCCATGATCCGGCGATCGAGCTGGCCGAGAAGCTCAAGGAAATCGCGCCGGCGCCGACCTCGAAGGTGTTCTTCTGCAATTCCGGCTCGGAGGCGAACGATACCCAGATCAAGCTCGTCTGGTACATGAACAACGCCTTGGGACGGCCACGCAAGAAGAAGATCATCAGCCGGCTCAAGGCCTATCACGGGGTGACCATCGCGTCGGCCTCGCTCACCGGGCTTCCGGTCAACCAGCGCGATTTCGATCTGCCCATGGCGGGCATCCTGCACGCCGGCTGCCCGCACCATTATCGTTTCGCCCAGGCGGGCGAGAGCGAGGAGGAGTTCGCGACCCGGCTGGCCGCCGAGCTCGAGCAGATGATCGAGCAGGAAGGGCCGGAGACCGTGGCGGCCTTCATCGCCGAGCCCGTGATGGGAGCGGGCGGGGTGCTGGTGCCGCCCAAATCTTATTTCGAGAAAGTCATGCAGGTCTGCCGCCGCCACGATGTCTACATGATCGCCGACGAGGTGATCTGCGGCTTCGGGCGGCTCGGGACCCAGTTCGGCTCCCAGTCGCTCGGGTTCGCGCCGGATTCGATCTCGGTCGCCAAGGCGCTGACCTCCGGCTACGTGCCCATGGCCGCCGTGACGGTGCCCGAGCCCATGTATCAGGCGCTCCTGCTCGAGAGCCACAAGATCGGCAGCTTCGGCCACGGCTTCACCTATTCGGGCCATCCGGTCGCGGCGGCGGTGGCTTTGAAGGCGCTGGAGATCTATGCGCGCGATCGCCTGGTCGAAGCGGCCGCCCAAAAAGCCCCGCAGTTTCAGGCGCGGCTTGCTGCGCTCGGGCAGCACGCTCTGGTCGGGGAGGCGCGCGGCCTCGGGCTTATTGGTGCCGTCGAGCTGGTGGCCGACAAGGCCACCAAGCGGTCGTTCGACCCCAAGGTGGGCGTGGCCCCGCGGGCGGTGCGGTTGGCCGAGGAGGAGGGGTTGATCGTGCGCTTCCTGGCCGGCGACGCGGTCTCGGTCTGCCCGCCGCTCGTAATCACGCCGGCCGAGATCGACGAGCTGTTCGATCGGCTGGGCCGTGCGCTCGATCGCACCCTGGCTTGGGTGCGGCGCGAGCGCCTGGCGGAAGCCTGAGCTTAAGGCCAAGCCGCAATCCAAACGAAAGCGGCGCCGAAACGGCGCCGCTTGATCTCATGGGACAGAGACTTTGCGCTGCTGCTCAGCCGGATGCCATGTGCAAATGCGAATTGAGCACGACCACCGGGGTGCCGATCTTGACCCGCTTGTAGAGATCGATCACGTCCTCGTTGGTCATGCGGATGCAGCCGGACGAAATGGCTTCGCCGATATACTCCGGCTGATTGGTGCCATGGATTCGGAACAGCGTGTCCTTGCTGCCTTGGAACAGGTACATGGCGCGCGCCCCCATGGGATTGGCCGGGCCGCCTTCCACAGAGTTAGGCAGCGGTCCAAGCCGCTGCTTTTCGCCCTCCGTCGGGACCCAAGCCGGCCATTCCTGCATGTTGCCGACCTTGGCGACCCCAGCCCAGGACTGCGCATCCTCGCCCACGGTCACGCCATAACGGATCGCCTTGCCCTGGGGCAGCACGTAGTAGAGATAGCGGGCATCCGTATCGACCACGATCGTGCCCGGCTGCTCCTTGCGCTGATAGTCAATGATGGAGCGCTGGAAGGCGATCGGAATCGCGGCCTTCTCATACGGCGGGTTGGCCAGGAGCTTCTTGTCGCGCGGGCTGAAGCTCGCCTCCGATGCAGGCTCCAGGGTCGCCTGCATGCAGCCGCCGAGCGTCAGCCCCAGCGCTAGCAACAGAAATGCAATTCCACGTACGGCCATAGCTACCCCTTGTTCCTAACGCCATTGGCACGCGCTGGTGCTCGGTTCTCGATTCACCCATCCAACAGTTAGCTGAAAGAACCGTATCAGTTCCAGACCTTAGATACCCCGGTTCGCATAGTCGTCAAAACCTGTTGCAAGAATGTCGCATCGGGTTTTGAAGCTGCGAAGAACCCACTGATCTTGCACAAGGAATGAGCCCGGCCGAAACCGGCAGCCTATACTTTGAGCCCACCATATTAACGATGGGTTTACCAGACGTTGCCTATTGGACCAAGGGCGATAATGGGCAACGTCATTTGAGCTCGCGATTGCGACCGAATTGTCGCGATAGGACACGATTTATCGCGCATTTCCGCCGTACTCCTCGACCATCCCGGCCCCGCCTGCCAAGGCCCAAGAAAACGCAGAACAATTCCGATGGAGACTGAAATGAAATCGAGCAAAATGGCCCAATCGATCCAATCCGTCTGCCGTGAAGCCCAGAACCTTGAGGTCCGGTACGGCGAGATCGGGATATCGGCGGTGGTGGCGGCCATGCGCTACCAAGGCGATGCCACGGCCGCTGCCCACATCTCGACTGACCATCAGGGGGGTCTTTGGCTGAAGGACATGGTCTGCGAATTCGCGGCCTGAGGGCCGCGGGCGCGCCAAGCGCCCTCATCGGGGCCGCCGTGGGCCTTTGTCACATGGCTCTGTCGGCGCTCTGTCTGTCAGCCTGTGACCACAACCCTCCGACATCCGATCGGTTCGCGGTCCGCATTTACACGTGCTGGCCGCCGTTGATGTGGATTTCGGCGCCGTTCACGTAGGACGATGTCTCCGTGCACAAGACATAGATGATCTTGGCGACTTCATCGGGCGTGCCCAGGCGGTGCAGCGGGATGTGCTCGACGATCTTTTCGGTGCCGGGCGACAGGATCGGCGTGTCGATCTCGCCCGGCGCGATGGCGTTGACCCGGATACCGAGCGGGCCGAAATCGGCCGCCATTTCGCGCGTCAGGGCCGCCAGCGCCGCCTTCGAAGTGGCATAGGCCGTGCCGGCGAATGGATGCACCCGCGAGCCGGCGATCGAGGTCACGTTGACGACCGACCCCTTGGCGGCCTTGAGCTCGTCGACCAGGCCGCGCGCGAGCGTGATGGGGGCGAAGAAATTCACCCGGAACACGTGATCCCACACGTCGAGCGTGGTTTCGAGCGAGGACAGCCGCTTGCCGCCCGGCGTCTTCGGCGAGATCGCCGCATTGTTGACGAGCGCATGCAATTCGCCGTTCTCGAGCCGTTCCTTGATGACGGCGACCGCCGACAGCGTGTCCTGCGGATCGGCGAGGTCGACCTGGATGTGGTCTTCGGGACCGGCTTCCCACGGGCAGTTCTCCGGGAACGGATGGCGCGAGCAGGTGATGACGCGCCAGCCGGCGGCCGAGAAGCGCTTCACCGTGGCATGGCCGATGCCGCGGCTGGCCCCAGTCAGCAGCAGGGCACGGCGCGGGTGGTTGTCGTTGGGCGTCACCATGGGGATTCTCGAGCCTCGATAAGGGGTTCAGGAATTGAATATGGGGTTTCACGGATAAAGCCGAGTCTTGCTCCAGGGCTCGCCAGCGCCGGTGCGGCGAAACTCGATGCGATCATGCAGCCGATAGGGCCGATCCTGCCAGAATTCGATGGTGAGCGGCAGCAATCTGTAGCCGGACCAGTTCGCCGGCCGTGGGATGGTCCCGACCGCGAATTTCGCCATGTAGAACGCGATCGCCCTCTCGAAGGCCATCCGGTTTTCGAGCGGCGCCGACTGCTTGCTGGCCCAGGCGCCGATCTGGGCAAGACGCGGGCGGGTCGCGAAATATGCGTCGGCGACGTGGTCTGCGACGCGCTCCAGCGGGCCGCGCAACCGGACCTGCCGGCTCAGGCTCTTCCAGTGGAAGACCATGGCACCTTTCGGTGTGACACCCAATTCTCGCCCTTTTGGGCTGTCTAGATTTGTGTAGAATACGAATCCCTGTTCGTCGAAGCCCTTCAGCAGAACCATCCGGGCATTCGGCAAGCCGTCCGCATCGACGGTCGCAAGCGTCATGGCGCTGGGGTCGGCGGGCTCGGACTTGGTTGCGTCCGAGAACCAAGCGGCAAACAGCCGCAAAGGCTCGTCAGCCGCGGTGAAATCACCACTCGTTAACCCGTCCGGGTGTTGTATCGAATTTGATTCGGACATTTCGGAGTTCCAAGTCGTGGCAGAGGTGCCAACTCGCGTGTCACTGCGCTCTCCTCTGCGCTCTTATAGAGGAAGGCCGGTGGCGCGCCTATGGCGCGGGCTGCCGCCTTCGGCTTTCAGCTTTGCACTGGCGCTGTCGGTGGGCGGCTGCAGCTTCTCCTACCAGCTCGACAACCTGTTCGGGAAAAAGGACGACGGCAGCCTGACCGGGGCGCTGCAACCGGCTACGCCCGCCGTCAAGCCGGTCGCCGACCTGCCGCCGGAGGCCGATCTCGTCATCGCGCGGGCGGCGGTCAGTGAGGTCATGAACAAAGGCGGCAAGGACGCCAGCGTGTCATGGGAGAATCCCCAGACCGGAGGGCGCGGGACGGTGACGCCGATCGCCACGGCCCGCAACGAGGATGGAGGACTGACCTGCCACGAGTTCCTCGCCAGCTTCGAGCGCGAAGGCAGCTCCTCGTGGATGCAGGGCGACGCCTGCCGCGCCAACAAGGGCAAATGGGAGGTCCGTTCCCTCAAGCCCTGGCAGCAGCGCACGTAACGCGCCCTTCTAGTCGCTAGGGCTCTGTCGTTGCGGCCCATAGCGCGTCGAAGACCCGCGCGAACGCGCTTACAGAGCCGGGACGCATACCATCAGCTGATCGAGAGGGCACGGAGTATGGATCCCTGCTTTTCCGCACGACATGTGTGCACGCGCCGCGGCCTCAGGTGTGCACCGACACCATCATTCCCTTCGGAAAAATCTCCTCCACCTTGGCGTGACGATGGGCGATGCCCTGCTCGTTTGTGTAGCGCAGGAATTGCTCCAAGGTGGGGCGGTTCGCCTCGATGCCGAACGGGAACGGGTCGCCGTCGAACAGGTCACGCATGCGGCGTGCATAGGTCACCAGCCAAGGCAGCGGATAGCGCGACACGCTTTGCTCGGTCAGTCGCTCGATGCTGCGGTTCTTGGATTTGAGGAACGCATTGTAAAGGCTGCCCGCCACCCACGGATGCTGGTCGAGGATTTGCCGCTTCATCGCGATCACGTGCATGATCGGCCACACCTTGGTGCGGGCGTAGTATTTCTCCTCCATCTCCAGATAGTCCGGGAACAGCCGGACCACGTCCGGGTGCCGCTTCATGAAGCAGTCGGGCGGCCGCGCCACCAGCGCGCAGTCGATCTCGCCCGCAGCCAGCATGTTGCTCAGGGAATTGTCGTCTACGCGGGTGAGCTTGACGCCCTTGGGTAGGTTCAGCTCGACCTTCTCGGTCCGCCCGGGTTCGTTGGTGCCGGCCTGATACCAGTGGATGTCCTCCAGCTTGACACCGGCCTCGTCCTGCAGCCAGCCCCTCATATAGACCGCGGCCGTATGGGCCCATTCGGGCGACCCCACCTTCTTGCCCTTGAGGTCGGCCGGCGAGGTGATCTTGCTCTTGCGGTTGACGTAGAAGGCCGAGAACCGGAAGTGACGCGAGGCCACCACCGGCAGCGCGATGATGTCGGGATTCGGCCGCGTCACCTGGGTCATGAATTTCGCGAACGACAGCTCGCTCACGTCCCATTCGCGATTGAACGTGAAGCGCGCGAAAATCTCGTGCAGCTCCGGCATCAGCCAGATGTGCTCGATGCCTTCGGCCCGCACGGTGCCGGTGCGAAAATCGCGAAAATGGTCGTAGTCCTCGGTCGCGATCGACAGCTGCAGCTTCTTCATTTTGGCCTTTCAATAATGTTCTTTGGCTCCATCGCGAGCTTTGCCTTGGCGACGATGTCGGCCGGGGTGTGGACCAGATCCGCGACCATGGCCTGGATCTTGGCGCCCGCGACCGGTGTCACGTCGAGCGCCGCTTTTCTCGAATCCTCCAGATAGGCTGGATCCAACATCATCTCGTCGAACGCCCTGCGCAGCAGCGCCACGCGCTCGGCCGGCACGCCCGGCGAGGTCACGAACGGCCGCCCGATCACCACATCGGTCGAGAACAGCTTCAAGACCTGGCGGTCCTCGTCCGATTTGCCGAGGTCGGTCAACAGCGGCAGGTCCGGATATTCCGGATCGCGCTCGAGGCCGACCTGGGCGATGAGCGTGATTTTTCCGGACGCGAGCCATTCGGCGTTCTCCGCCTTCAGGCTGTTGAAATTGTTGCCCGCGCGCCCCTCGACCTCGCCACGCTCCATCGCCAGGCCGATCTCGGCGGTGCTCTGGTAGCCGGTCACGAGCTTGAACCGGGTCCCGACCACGCTATTCATGATGGTCGGATAGATGATGGTGTAGGAGCCGGCGCCGGTCCCGCCCATCAGCACGTCGCGCTTGGTGGCATCCGCGACCGATTTTACGCTCGACGTGTGCCAGGTGTAGACCGTTGAATTGCTGGAGGAGGTCGAGGCGAGCCAGTTGAAATTGGCGGGGCCGAACTGGATGCCTTTGCTGCGATCGAGGACCTGCGCCATCACGAAGACCGGAATGAAGGTCGCGAGGACGGTGCCGTCCCGGGCGGCCTGGCTGAAGACGAAATTGGCCGCCCGGATGTGGCCGGCGCCCGGCATGTTGCGCGGAACGATGGTCGGATTGCCCGGGATGTGGCCGGCGAGATGCCGCGCCACCACGCGGGCATTGGCATCGAGGCCGCCCCCAACCCCGGTGCTGATCACGAGATCGATCGTCTTGCCCTTGTAAAAGTCGGCCTGCGCGGCGACCGGCGCCGGAGCCAGCAGGGCTGCGGCCAGCAGCAGGGCTGCGGCCAGCAGGACAGGCAGTGCCCGTGCCAAGATGTCCGTCGTGGATCGAGGAACGCGCATGAATGTGCTCCGGCGCCGTCGAGCCGTGGAGAGAAGGCGATGGGCGTGGCAGCTGAGCTAGCCGGCCGGCCCCGCGAACGTCAAGTGAAGCGGGCTGGGGTGAGGCTGGGGCGGCCGTCTCGAGTCTTGGCCTTTCGGGGCGGATGACTGCCGGATGGGCTTGTCCCCCGGTTTGAAGGGCAATATTGTCCGCTGCTTTCGCTGTGTGGATCGAAAAAGCTTTTGGGAGGCGATGATGAAAAGTTTGATGTGGATTTTGGTGCTCGCGTTTCTGCCGACCGCCGCGCTGGCGGCGGATCCGGACTGGGCCTATCCGGTCCCGCCGCAGGGATTGCCGCGCCCCGACCCCAACAAGGTGGTCAAGGTTCCGGGCAGCGATAAGCAATACACCGAGGTGCAGGTCAACGACGCCTTCGCTCCGCCGGATTGGTTTCCCGCCGATCACGCCCCGCTGCCGAACGTCGTTGCCAACGGCGCCAAGCCGGCGGTGCGCGCCTGCGCGCTGTGCCACCTGACCACCGGGGACGGCCATCCCGAATCCGCCAGCGTCGCGGGTCTCAACTCCGCCTATATCATGCGCGCGCTCAGAGATTTCGCGAGCGGAAAGCGCAAGGGCATCCGGACCACCGTGATGGCCGGCATCGCGAAGGGAATCTCGCCCGAGGACGCGCGCGCCGCCGCCGATTACTTCTCCGCCCGCAAGCAGGGCGAGGGCTACATCAAGGTGGTCGAGAAGGCCGAGGTGCCGAAGACCGTCGTGGGCGAGGGCGCCATGCGCTTCGTCGCCCCCGGCGGTGGTGACGAGCCGATCGGCAGCCGCATCATCGTGGTGCCGCAGGATGAAGCGATGGCCCGGGCGCGCAATCCGCGCAGCGGATTCGTCGCCTACGTGCCGCCCGGCAGCATCGCCAAGGGCGAGGCGCTCGCGACCAGCGGCGGTGGCGGCAAGACCGTCGCCTGCGCGATCTGTCACGGCGAGGGTCTCAAAGGCCTCAATGAGATTCCCTCGATCGCGGGCCGCGACCCGATGTACCTCACGCGCCAGCTGATGGACATCAAGAACGGCAATCGCGTCGGCACCTGGGCGGTGCTGATGAACCAGGTGGTCGCGAAGCTCGACCAGGACGACATCATCTCGCTCGCCGCCTACGTGGCGTCGCGTCAGCCCTAAGGTCTAGGGTGTCTTGCGGCGAGCCGCATCGCGGTTCGCCGCCAGGGTGGTTTCGTCGAAGCGGTTTTCGCCGAGACGACTCAGCAAGAGTGGGCTTCGAACCCCCGACCGACCCCCCTGGCAAGCCGGGGCGGGCAGGCGGGGGTTCCGCTTTGGGCAAAAGCAGAGTGGCGCCCGGGCAGGAAATTGCCCGCCATCTAGACGTGCACCCGAGCGGGCGGAGTGAAGCGAAGGAGAGAGTGATGTTCGCCAAGATCAATCACATGGCCATGATCAGCCCGATCTATCCGATGCTGGCGAATTTCTACGAGGCCTATTTCAGTCTCAAGCGCTCCGGAAAGACCAGCCGGCCGTTGAACGCCGTGACCGTGGGCGACGGCTATGTGGGGCTCAACATCAACCCGTTGCGCGACGGCTATGTGGGCGGTCTCGATCACTTCGGCCTGGTGGTTGACGACATCGATACCGTGATCGAGCGCGCCCGCATCAAGTTCCCGCAGGCCAATATCGTCAAGCGCCCGTCGACGCGGCCTTTTGCCAACTACAGTGGTCATGATCCGGACGGCAATATCTTCGATCTCGCCCAGAAGGACGAAGGCGACAAGCTGGTCGGCGTCTACGCCGAGCAGGCCGCGCAAGGCAGCAGCCAGGATCGCTACCTCAACAAGTTCGCGATCAGGACCGTGAATGCGGAGCGGTGCGCCGAGTTCTATCAGTTCGTGTTCGAGCTCAAGCCCAGCAACAAGAACGTGAACCCGGCGGCGGGCGGCCATCATCTGACCGACGGCAGGGTGACGCTCTCGATCCTGCCCTGGTCGATACCGATCTTCGAGAACATGTCGATCAAGCGGCCCGGCCCCGATCACATCGGCTTCAAGGTGGAGAGCATTGAGACGTTCAAGCAGCATGTCGAGACCACCTCCGGGATGAATCCCTATGTGGCGCCCATGCGGCTCGGCGGCAGCCGGGAGGCCGACGCCCGCAAGGCCTTCCTGGCGGCGCAGGCCGGCGGCAAGTTCCAGATGGCGGATCCGGGCGGCGTCTGGATCGACGTCACCGACGAGTAATCCGGATGGAGTTCGGCGTCTTCGATCACCTCGACCGCGACGACCAGGCGCTTGGCGACTACTATCGTTCGCGGCTGCAGATCGTCGAAGCCTATGACCGGCTCGGCTTCTACGCCTATCACGTCGCCGAGCACCACGCGACGCCGCTCGGCATGGCGCCGAGCCCGAGCGTGTTTCTGGCCGCGGTCGCGCAACGCACCCGGCGGCTGCGCTTCGGCCCGTTGGTCTACGCGCTGCCGCTCTATCATCCGCTGCGCATGATCGAGGAAATCTGCATGCTCGATCAGATGAGCGGCGGGCGGCTCGAGATCGGCTTCGGCCGCGGCTCCTCGCCGAGCGAGCTCATCTATTACGGACAGGACCCGGACAAGGCGCAGCAGATCTATGCCGAGGCGCTCGAGCTCGTGGTCAAGGGATTGAGCCAGCGCAGCCTGACCTTCCACGGCGAGTTCTTCCATTTCGACGACGTGCCGATGGAGCTCGAGCCGTTCCAGAAGCCGCATCCGCCGATCTGGTACGGGGTCCATGCACCCGACAGCGCTGCGCGCGCCGCCCGCAAGGGCCTGCAGGTGGTCAGTCTCGATCCGCCGGGCGAGACCTGCATGGCCTTCGACAGCTTCCGGGCGGCTTGGCGCGACGCGCGCGGCGCGGCGGCGCTGCCGCTCATGGGACTCGGGCGTTTCATCGTGGTGGCGGAGACCGATGCCGCGGCGCTCGCCATCGCGCGGCGCGCCTATCCGCGCTGGCACGCGAGCTTCACCCATCTGCGCCGCAAGCATAACCGCATCAACGCGCATCCGCGGCCGCCCACCTTCGAGGCGCTGGTCGAGGTCGGCCAGGGCGTCGCGGGCGCGCCCGACACGGTCGCGGCCGTGCTGCGCCGGCAGATCGCGGTCACCGGCAGCAACTATCTGGTCGGCCAGTTCGTCTTCGGCGATCTGTCGCTCGACGAAGCGCTGGGCTCGATCGAGCTGTTCGCGCGCCAGGTCATGCCGCAATTGGCCGGTCCGTAGAAGCCGTCTCGGGCGCCCAATGGGCGGGGCCGGGAAACCTGTTGGATTTCCGCCTGTTGCGCGTTGCCTTTGGGGCAGGCTCCCCCCACATTGAGACGGTGGTTCGAGGGGAGCGATACCCGGCATGAAACGACGAGGTTGCGGAGGTCCGAACGATGCGTGACCCCTATGAGATCCTTGGGGTGGCGCGCAGCGCCAGCGCCGCGGAGGTCAAGAGCGCCTTCCGGAAGCTTGCGAAAAAACTGCATCCGGACGCCAACAAGCACGATCCCAAGGCGGCATCGCACTTTGCCGAGCTCAACGCGGCTTATGAGATCGTCGGCGACAAGGACAAGCGCAGGGCGTTCGATGCCGGCGAGATCGATGCCGAGGGCAAGCCGCGCTTTCAAGGCTTCGAAGGCTTCGGTCGCAAGCCGGGCGGCGCGGGCGCCGGCGGCTTCGGTCATGACGGCGGCTTCGAGACCTTCAGCTTCGGCACCGAGGGCGCTCACGCGGCGGGCGGTCGCGCCGGCGCGCGCGGTTTCGGCGGCTTCGAGGATATTCTCAAGGATGTGTTCGGGGCACGCGGTGCCGCCGGGCGTGGCGGTCGTGCGGGCGGCGGCGTGCATTTCGAGCCGGAGGATTTCGGTGCGGCTCCCGGCCGCGACATCTCCGCTGCACTGTCGATCACGCTCCCCGAGGCCGCCAAGGGGGTCAAGAAGCGGGTTGCGTTGCCAACCGGCAAGGAGGTTGAGGTCAAGATCCCGGCCGGTCTCGACGAAGGCCAGCAGATCAGGCTCAAGGGGCAGGGGCTGCCCGGCGCCGGCGGCCGCACCGGCGATCTTCTGATCACTGTTTCGGTGACGCCGCATCCGCTGTTCCAGCGCGACGGCGCGGATCTGCGGCTCGATCTGCCGGTCACGCTCTACGAGGCGGTGCTGGGCGGCAAGGTGCGCGTGCCCACCCTCGACGGCGCGGTCGATTTGGCCATTCCGGCCGGCACCAATTCGGGCCGCACCTTCCGCCTCAAGGGCAAGGGTTTCCCGGCCAAGGAGCGCACGGGCGATCTCCTGGCCAGCGTCCGCATCGTGCTGCCCGAAGGCCGGGACCACGAGCTCGAGGAGCTGATGCGCAAGTGGCGCGAAGCCAAGCCCTACGATCCGCGCAAGGATATGGCTTGATTTGCGCCCTGTGCGCCCGCTGGCTTGCGCTGCTTGAAGGTCTGGTGGCCCTATGTCATTAGGGGTGGGCCGGATGCGGCCGGCAGAGCGAGGACAGCATGCCGGAAGCCTCGGGCCTCATGCGCGGCAAGCGCGGCCTGATCATGGGGGTCGCCAATAATCGCTCGATCGCCTGGGGTATCGCCAAGGCATGCCGCGCGCAAGGCGCTGAGATCGCCTTCACCTATCAGGGCGATGCGCTGAAGAGGCGGGTCGAGCCGCTGGCGAGCGAGGTCGGCGGATTGTTGGTCGGCCATTGCGACGTCACCGACCCCGCGACGCTCGATGCCGTGTTCGCGACCGTCAAGGAGAAGTGGGGCACGCTCGACTTCCTGGTGCATGCGATCGCCTTCTCGGACAAGAATCAGCTCGACGGGCGCTACATCGACACCACGTCCGACAACTTTACCAACACGATGCTGATCAGCTGCTATTCGTTCACCGCGGTGGCGCGGCGGGCCGAGAAGCTGATGCCCGCTGGCGGCTCGCTGCTCACGCTCACCTACTACGGCGCCGAGAAGTGGATGCCCCACTACAACGTCATGGGGGTCGCCAAGGCGGCGCTCGAGGCCTCGGTGCGCTATCTGGCGGCGGATCTCGGGCGCCAGCAGATCCGCGTCAATGCCATCTCGGCCGGTCCGATCAAGACGCTGGCGGCGGCCGGCATCGGCGACTTCCGCTATATCCTGCGATGGAACGAATATAACGCGCCCCTGGGCCGCAACGTCACCATCGACGAGGTCGGCGACACCGCCATGTATCTGCTCTCCGACCTGTCGCGCGGCGTCACCGGCGAGATACATCACGTCGATGCCGGCTATCACATCGTGGGCATGAAACATCCGGAGGCCCCCGACATCAGCGTGGTCAAGGAATGAGGCCGGCGCGCCCGCTTTCATGTTGCTCTATTACGTCCGCCACGGCCTGACCGATTGGAATATCGCCGGCCGGCTGCAGGGCCACCGCGATATCCCGCTCAACCAAACGGGCCGGGCGCAGGCGGCTCACTGCGGCGAGCTTCTTCGCGACCTGTTCGCGCGCGATGACCGCGCGGCCGGGGGCTTCGATTACGTGTCGAGCCCACTGTCGCGCGCGCGCGACACCATGGAGATCATGCGCGTGACGCTGGGCCTGGCGCCGGCCGGCTATGCGATCGAGCCGCGGCTGGCCGAGATCGGCTTCGGCGAATGGGAGGGGCTGACCTACGACGAGGTGATGCGGCGAGACGCGGACGTCGTCGCCCGGCGAGAAGCCGACAAGTGGGAGTTCGTGCCGCCGGGCGGCGAGAACTACCGCCAGGTCGCGCTGCGGGTCGGGGGCTGGTACGCGACGCTTGCGCGCGACACGGTGGTCTGCGCCCATGGCGGCACCGGGCGGGCCCTGATCGCGTTGCTCGGCATGGCGCCGCCCGAACAGGCCGTGCACGAGCCGATCGATCAGAGCGTGGTCTACGTCTTGGAGCAAAGCCGGCTGATCCGCTACGAATGAGGCCGCTTGTTTGCGCCGCAGGGAGGAATCGCGCCGCTTGTCAAAGTGGCCACCGGTAGCTATATTTTCTAGAATGCGCACGGTATCCATCAAGCAGGCGAAAGACCAACTCACGGCGTTGGCGCGGCGCGTCGAAGCGGGTGAGACCTTCGTGGTCACCCGGAACGGCAAGCCGATCTTCGAATTGGTTCCGCACCGACGGAAGGGTGGACTCCGGCTGCAGGCCATCGCGGCGTTCAAGCGAAGGCACGGAATTCGCGCGATCGTGACCCGCGTTGCGGACGATTTCGATGATCCCTTGGACGAGGATTTCTTGCTGCGGCCACTCGCCTGAGCCATGCGAATTCTGCTCGATACGAACGTTGTGATAGCTCTGGTCGACGGCCGGCTGCGTGCGCTCGAAGGTGCGATGCGTGATGTCGTCACGGACTCCGAGTCGATAGTCCATGCCAGCGTCGCAAGTCTGTGGGAGATCGCGATCAAAGTTCGACTGGGTAAACTCGCCCTTGGAATCTCACCGAAGCTGCTTCCCGAGCTTTTTGCGCACATGGGACTCCAACTTATCGCAATCAGTCATCATCACGTTTTGACCGTGGCGGAGCCCGAGCCGGCGACACGGGACCTGTTCGATCGACTTCTGCTGGCGCAATGCCTGGTCGAGGATTTGCGCCTGGTGACCAAGGATCGTGCGCTCTCAAGCCATCCGCTTGCATGGCGAGCGGCCTAACCCGGCCATTTGACCCCGGGCGGCACGCGGGCTACCACACGGCTGCCAGGCACAACCCATGTCATTCAACACTTTCGGGCATCTTTTCCGCGTCACCACCTTTGGCGAAAGCCACGGGCCGGCGATCGGCTGCGTGGTCGACGGCTGCCCGCCCCGCATTCCGCTGACCGAAGCCGATATCCAGCCCTATCTCGACAAGCGGCGACCAGGACAATCGCGTTTCACCACCCAGCGGCAGGAGCCCGACCAGGTCAAAATTCTCTCCGGCGTGTTCGCCGACGAACTGACCGGCGCGCAGGTGACGACCGGCACCCCGATCGGGCTTCTGATCGAGAATGTCGACCAGCGCTCGAAGGATTATTCCGACCTCAAGGACAAATACCGGCCGGGCCACGCCGATTATACCTACGACGTCAAATACGGGCTGCGCGACTATCGGGGTGGTGGGCGCCAGTCGGCGCGCGAGACCGCCATGCGGGTCGCGGCCGGCGCCATCGCCCGCAAGATCCTCCCCGCCATGACGGTGCGCGCCGCGCTGGTCCAGATGGGCGAGCACGCCATCGACCGCGCCAATTGGAATTGGGACGAGGTCGAGCGCAATCCGTTCTTCTGCCCGGATGCCAAGCAGGCGGCGTTCTATGCCGACTATCTCGACGGCGTGCGCAAGTCGGGCTCTTCGGTCGGCGCCGTCATCGAGGTGGTGGCGGATGGGGTGCCGGCCGGTCTCGGCGCGCCGGTCTACGGCAAGCTCGACGGCGACCTCGCTTCGGCCCTCATGGGCATCAATGCGGCCAAGGGCGTCGAGATCGGCGCCGGCTTTCGCGCCGCCGTGCTCTCCGGCGAGGAGAACGGAGACGAGATCCGCATCGGTCCCGACGGCAAGCCGGTGTTCCTGAGCAACAATGCGGGTGGCATCCTGGGCGGAATCTCGACCGGGCAGCCGATCGTGGCCCGCTTCGCCGTCAAGCCGACCTCCTCGGTCTTGACGCCGCGCCGCACCGTCGATCGCTTCGGCACCGAGACCGAGATCAGCACCAAGGGCCGCCACGATCCTTGCGTCGGCATTCGCGCGGTGCCGATCGGCGAGGCCATGGTGGCATGCGTGATCGCCGATCATTATCTGCGTCAGCGCGGGCAGGTCGGCGAGCCCCCGCCGTGGCCCTTCACACCGCCGGGCGGTCGTTGAGCATGTCGGACCTGGACGAAGTTCGTGGGCGCGTGGAAACGGCGGTGGCGGCCTTCGCCAAGGGCGAGATCGTGGTCGTCTCGGACGACAACGATCGCGAGAACGAGGGCGACCTGTTCGTGGCGGCCGCGCTGTGCACGCCGGAGAAGATGGCCTTCATCATCCGCAACACGTCCGGCATCGTGTGCGCGCCGCTGGCGCCCGAAGAAGCCAAGCGCCTGCATCTCGATCCCATGGTGGCCCTCAATGACGCCCCGCTCGGGACCGCGTTCACGGTCTCGGTCGACGTGCGCCACGGCCTGACCACCGGCATCTCGGCCGAGGAGCGCAGCAATACGATGCGGGCGCTCGCCAATGGCAACAACGGCGCCACCGATTTCGTGCGGCCGGGCCATGTCTTTCCGCTGGTGGCCAAGGAGGGCGGCGTGCTCATGCGCTCCGGTCACACCGAGGCCTGCGTCGATCTCTGCCGTCTTGCCGGCTTGGCGCCGGTCGGCGTCCTGGCTGAGCTGATGAATGACGACGGCACCGTGATGCGTGGCGCCGGCGTGACCGAGTTTGCCCGCCGTCACGGCCTGCAATGCCTCTCGATCGCCGATCTCATCGCCCACCGGCAGGCGCGCGACAAGCTGGTCAAGCGCGTGGGCGAGTTCGAGTTCGAGAGCGAGATCGGCAAGCTCGCCGGCTATTCCTACGTCACCCCGTTCGATCAGGTCCATCACATGGCCTTCGTGTATGGCCGGATCGGGGACGGCAAGAACATGCTGGCGCGGCTGCACCGCGCCGACGTCATCAGCGAGGTGTTCGGCGGCGCCAAGCCGATCCACGCCGCCTTGGCGCGATTCAAGGCCGAGGGCCGCGGCGTGCTGGTGTTCCTGCGCGACGGCGCCGCCGGCGTGCCGGCGAGCGCGATCCCGCAGCCGGGCGGCACCGCCTCGGAGGCGGCGCGCACGCGCCAATGGCGCGAGATCGGCCTCGGCGCCCAAATTCTCAAGGACCTCGGCATTTCCTCGATCCGGCTCCTGGCCGGCAGCAAATGGAATTACGTCGGCCTCGGCGGCTTTGGCATCGAAATTTTGTCGACCGATAGCCTGGAGGGCTAACTCCTGGCAGTCTTGTCACGCGCAGGCTTGTCCCGCGCATCTCGCTCAGGCTGGCACTCCTTGATCCGGGGCGTTCTACACATCCTACTTCTCGAACCGCGCCACCAGCTCCACGTGCGCGGAGTAGAGGAACTGGTCGACCGGCGTCACCCGCATCAGGCGATAGCCGCCGTCGACGAGAATTCGCGCGTCGCGCGCGAACGTCTGGGGATTGCACGATACCCCCACCACCACCGGCACCGGGCTTGCCGCCAACTCGCGCGCCTGCATCTGCGCGCCCTGTCGCGGCGGATCGAACACGACGGCATCGAGGCGCGCGAGCTCCTTGGCCATGAACGGCCGCGTGAAGAGATCGCGCCGCTCCGCTGCGATCGGCTTGAGGCGCGGCGTCTTGGCGGCCTCTTGCAGCGCCGCGACCGCGGCCGGGTCCTGCTCCGCGGCCAACACCTTGGCGCGTTCCGCCAGCCGCAGCGCGAACGGCCCGACGCCCGCGAACAGATCGCCGACGCTTTTTGCTGTCCCACAATGCTCGAGCACCAACGCGGCCAAGGCCGCCTCGCCGGCGGCGGTGGCCTGCAGAAAGGCGCCCGGCGGCAGCACCACCCGGGCGCTGCCCATGGTCACGATCGGCTGCGCCCGCTGCGCGACGGTCTCGCCGTGCCGGGTCAAGCGGGCCAGGGCGTGCGTCTGCGCGAGTCGCGCCAGTCCAGTCATGCGAGACGGCGACAGCGGCCCCGAGCCGCGCACGTCAATATCGAGGCCGGCCTCGGTCGCGGTCGCCTGAATGTCGAGCGGCTTGCGCTCGGCTGCGAGCGCCTCCGCGATGGCCCAGGCAGCTTCGATTGCGCCATTGAGCGAAGGCGCCAGCACCGGGCAGTGATCGATCGCCACCAGTTGATGGGCGCGCAGCGCCGCGAAGCCGACCTCGAGCACCTCGTGCCCGCGCCGCCAAGCGTGGAAGACGGCGCGGCGGCGCCCCTCCCCATGGGCATCGATGAGTGGATCGACCAGCGCGCCGGCCGCCGTAAATCCCGTCTCCGCGAGGGCCTCGACCACGAGGTTGCGCTTCCATTCACGGTACGGCGCCGGCGCCCAATGTTGCAGGGCGCAGCCCCCGCAGGTCCCGAAATGCGGACAGATGGGGGCGATGCGCTGCGGGCTCGCGACCTCGATCTTGAGGAGATGGCGGCGGTCCGGATGGCCCGCCCATGGGTCGACTTCCGCGCTCTCGCCCGGCAGCGTGTAGGGCACATAGAGCGGGCCCGCAGGCGAATCCGCGATGCCGTCGCCGCGCCGGCCGATCCGCGCGATGTCGATCCGTTCAACCACGCTGCGCACCGAGCAGGAATTCGCGATTGCCGTCGCGGCCGAGGATCGGGGAATCCATGCGGCCGAGCACGCTCCAGCCGAGCTCCGCGACTGCGCGCTCGATCGCGGCGCCGACTGCGGCCTGGATCCCGGCATCGCGCACGATGCCCTTCTTGGCATGGGCGCGGCCGGCTTCGAACTGCGGCTTGATCAGCGCGATGAGCCGCGCCGGCGTCTGCGCCAGCCCCAATGCGGCCGGCAGCACCAGCTTGAGCGAGATGAAGCTCACGTCGATGACCACGAGGCTGGGCGGCGGCGCGAGCCGGCTCGCCGCGAGGGTGCGGATGTCGGTGCTCTCGAGCACCACGACCTGCGGGCGGGCGCGCAGCTTGCGATGCAATTGATCGCGTCCGACATCGACCGCGTAGACGCGGGCGGCGCCGCGCCCCAGCAGCGCATCGGTGAAGCCGCCGGTCGAGGCCCCGACATCGAGACAGATCTGGCCGGCCGGATCGAAGCCGAAGCGCTCGAGCGCGGCCGCGAGCTTCACGCCGCCGCGCGAAACGAACGGATGCGCGGGCTCCGCCCGCAGGATCGCGTCGGCCGGCAGCTCGAGCGAAGACTTGCCGACCGGCATCTCATTGGCCACCACCAGGCCGGCCTCGATCGCGGCCTGGGCCTGGGCCCGGCTTTCGAACAGGCCCCGCTCCACCAGCAGGCGATCCACGCGCATGCGTTCTGTCATGGTTTGGCCTAGCAATATGCGGGGCCCGGCGCGAGAGGGCCGGATGGTAAACGGCGTGCTAATCGGCCGTGAACGATAATGTAAGCAACGGCGGGCTACATTCCGAATTCCGATAGCGAATTGCCTCTCAATCGAACGGATGAAGGCCGCCATGACGGAACGTCGGTCGATTTCGCGCCAAAAGTCCTTTCTGCAAGGTCGCATCTTCTTCAACAATCGGCGCACCAGCGTCGATTGCCTGATCCGCGACTTTTGCGAGCATGGGGCGCGGCTCAAATTTTCCAGCATGACGGCCACGCCCGACGTGGTGGAGCTCTATATCCCCAATAAGGACGAGAGCTATCGGGCCCGGGTCCAATGGCGCAATGCCGACGAGATGGGGGTCCTGTTCGAGACCGAGGTGAGTTCGCCGCCGCTCGCGCCCGCCGCGGCCCCGGCCGATTGGTCCGCCCGCATTCACAAGCTCGAGCATGACCTCGGCGTGCTGCAGCGCAAGTTCAACGAGCTGCAGACCGCGATGCGCCAGATCCAGGGCGCGGACTGACGTAAGGCGAAATAGCGAATGGCGAATAGCGAGTAGCGAGTAGCGAGTAGCGAATAGAAGATTGAAAAGCTGCGGCGCCCGCTACTCGCCATTCGCTATTCCCTATTCGCCACCCAATCACTCCGGCAACGGAATGAACTCCCTTTCATCCCCCGGCACCGTATCGAAGCGGCCGAGCTTCCAGTCGGCCTTGGCCTGCTCGATGCGCTCCTTGCGCGACGACACGAAGTTCCACCAGATGTGACGCGGTCCGTCCATGGCGCCGCCGCCGACCAGGATGACGCGCGCCTCGCTCGCCGCCGTCACCGACATCGGATCGCCGGGCCGCAGCACCAGGAGCCGGCCGGCCGCGAACCGGTCGCCCGCGATGTCGATCTCGCCCGCCACCACATAGAGGGCGCGCTCCTCCGCCTGCGCATCGATCGGCAGCACGGCGCCCGGCGTCAGCGCGGCATCGGCGAAGATGGTGTCCGAGAGGGTCGGCACCGGCGAGCGCTTGCCGTAGAGGCTGCCGATGACGACCCGCACGATCTTGCCGTCGCCCGCCACCACAGGAAGGTCCGCCTGATCGTGATGCGCGAAGGCCGGGGCGATTTCTTCGTCGCCGGACGGCATGGCGAGCCACAGCTGGACGCCGTGCAGCCGCTCGCCGCCGGCGCGATGATCGGGCGCGGTGCGCTCGGAATGCACGATGCCGCGTCCCGCGGTCATCAGGTTGACGTCGCCCGGATGGATGGCCTTGTCGTTGCCGAGGCTATCGCGGTGCATGATCTCGCCGTCGAACAGGAACGAGACGGTGGCGAGCCCGATATGGGGATGCGGCCGCACGTCGATGCCCTGGCCGGCGCGAAACTCGACCGGCCCGAAATGGTCGAAGAAGATGAAGGGCCCGACCATGCGCCGTTTGACATGGGGCAGCGCGCGGCGGACCGCGAAGCCGCCGAGATCGACGCTGCGCGGCACGATCACGAGATCGATGGCGTCACCGGCCGCCGCATCGCCGGGAGCGGGATCCGGGACTGGAGAAAAACTCATGGTGAATTGCTCCGCTGTAGGTCCCCCCGGTCATCCTGACCCTCCCCCGCAAGCGGGCGAGGGTCAGGTGCTATTCCACGTCGAGCGGCGCGGTGCCGATCGGCTTGCCGGCGGCATCGAGCGTGATCTTCTCCACCCGCGCCTCGGCCTGACGCAGCAATTCCTCGCAGCGGCGCTTGAGCAGCTCCCCGCGCTCATAGATGGCGACTGATTCCTCGAGCGGCACCTTGCCCTCCTCGAGTCGTTTGACGATGGTCTCGAGCTCCTCGATGGCGCGCTCGAAGGACAGCTGCTTGACGTCGGGATGGGTGGTGTCGGCCATGATCGCTTCCGGTTGCGGCGCCTTTCAACCGCGCCATCTTCGTAATCAGTGTTGCACAGTGGACTTTTTTGCCTACCTGCACACTGGCGGGTCCCTTAAAGCTGAATAAACTTAGGCCACAGGTCGAATCCCAAAACCTTGAAAAGTCTGCGGCTGCTGTCGTCAAGACCGCCACCCTGGATTTCTATATCATCCCCGCTTTTGATGTTGTCCACCATTTCAGCCAAAAGAGCCGGATTGGAACAACTTAGTCCGTGACCGCGAGAGGACATCACGTTAGCGCGCAGCCGGCTTGGGTTTCTACGGCTTGGTGACGAGAGAAACGGGCTTTTACTCTCGGCGGTTTGCAGAAAATCATCTTGCTCAATCAAGCTTCGGCCCAATTTGATAAAAAGACGACCATTTCCGATTCGACGCTCGATCCACCTCTCTAGCCCATCGTTTGGGCGTATTGCTCTCAATTTCTTATCCATCCTAATTCTGCCAACTATCAAATGAGCATACCGCCAACGTACCGGCTTTATACCAGCGCGGATCATCTGTACCTGCTCAAAGGACGGGACGTCGTATTCAATCGCGGAATCGAGAACCGAAAACTCCGCAAAAATTCTCTCTGCTGTAGACAATATCGCACGTTTGTCCGCCCCAGCTGAATCTCTAATGCCTTCAGGAAACAAGCTAAACATGATGGTTCCGCCTGGCCTCACGATGCGCTCCGCAGTGGCGAGCCACAATAAATATTCTTCCAAGTACCAAGGCGGGTCCCCAATCACCAAGTCAAATTTGTTATTAAACTTTGCGGGCACCGCGGATGCAATATTACATCTCACAAATCCGGACACCGTCTCTTCGCGAAAGAGATAGTCGTCACAATCGAACAGATAGATCTCGTTGGAGTGTCTTTGCCGCCGCATTGCGCTAAAAAGCGTTGGCGCTCCAAGCAACGCAACTGAAGAAAATCTGCTGGCCATTTGAGCGACATCAAGGGCCGACGTGTCTGCGAAGGGCCAAAAACTGAGAATGGGGTTGTCTTCGCTTGAGATTTCATGAAGGCATGGAGGAGCGACCGAAATATCTTTGAAGGCGCGCTCTGCAAGATCGAGTTCGCCGGCCGAAATCAATGCCGACTTAATTTCAATCGGATGTGCGCCTTTGAGGTGACGTATCAAAGATGTTCCAGTCACCGAGGCGGCTATGAGCGGCCGAGCTATATCGACCACATTGCCTCGAATGTCGGTGATCGGCTTGTTCATTTTACGCCCGCAAATTTCAGCGCAATCCCCGCGACGATCAGCGCGAAAATCATTAGTAGATAAAATCCAGTAATTCTGTTCCCGGCATAATGTAGGCGCCCCTCGCGAGTGCGAAAGTACCTTTTGCCGTCGTGACTGGCATCCGGGTGCCTGCTGTAAAAGGAAATCGCCTGAGTAAGTCCTTTTTCAGTTCCGAACAATGGCAAGAGACGTTTTGCTTCCAATTCCTCGTTAAATGTGACTGCCCCCCTCAACATCTGGTGGTACACGCCAATGTCTAGCAATTTTATGGCGTAAAGAACGATTGCGGCGGTCCAGCAAAGGATGCTCGATATTGGAAATTCCTGAGCGCCAAACGTCAAAACAAATCCGGAGGCAGTTCGAGCCAGAACAATTGCTAAGCCAAGCGTTGCGCCAACCACAGTCAATCCAACTTGGCGCGTTTTGATCGATAGTTCGGCAAAATGCATTTGCGTCTGAATCGCTCTTTCCCAAATGAGCAGCAGTTGTTGGTCTCGAGTTTTGGTCGAGGCGTCGTCGGGTGGGTCGTTTTTGTCGAGGTCAGGCATTATGATATTCTATCGTAGGTCTCTGGCGGCTTGAAGAAGGTCGGTCCGCCCTAGCCCCGCATCAGCGCCGTGACATGCGCGGCCGCCGATTGCGCCAGGGCTTCGAGGTCGTAGCCGCCTTCGAGCACCGAGACCACGCGGCCTTGCGCGCTCTGGTCGGCCACCGCCATGATCTGGCGCGTCACCCAGTCGAAATCCGCCTCGACCAGATTGAGGTTGGCGAGCGGGTCGCGCATATGCGCATCGAAACCCGCCGATATCACGATCAGATCGGGGCGGAAATCCCGCAGCCGCGGCAGGATGACCTGCTCGAACGCGATGCGGAATTGCCGGCCGTCGTCGCCGGCGCGCAGCGGCGCATTGACGATCGTGTTGTGCTTGCCGCGCTCGGTGACCGCGCCGGTACCCGGATAGAGCGGCATCTCGTGGGTCGAGCAATACATCACGCTCGCATCCGACCAGAAGATCTCCTGCGAGCCGTTGCCGTGATGCACGTCGAAATCCACGATCGCGACCCGCTCCAGGCCGTGCCGCTTCTGTGCGTGCCGTGCCGCGATCGCCGCATTGTTGAACAGGCAGAAACCCATCGGCCGCGTGGTCTCGGCATGATGCCCCGGCGGACGCACCGCCACGAACGCGTTGGGCGCGCGTTTTCCGATCACCTCGTCGACCGCCAGCGTAGCTCCGCCGGCCCCGCGCAGCGCCGCCTCGAAGCTGCCGGGCGACATAGTGGTGTCGGCGTCGAGCCGCACCAGCCCCTGCTTCGGGGTGGCCGCCTCGATTTCGGTCACGTAATCGAGCGGGTGGCAAAGCGTGAGGGTCTCGAATGTGGCGGCCGGCGCCTCCATGCGGGCGAGGTGCTGGAACTGCTCCTGCTCGAGCGCCTGCTCGACCGCGCGCAAGCGATCGGGCCGCTCCGGATGGCCGGCTGGCGTCAGGTGATTGAGACAGGCCGGATGGGTGATGAACAACGTGGACATGACAGACACTTATTGGTTTGCAAGGGAGACGGAAAGGGGGCGGGTACTGTTTTCATTCATGAAATTCGAATTCGTTCTGCCGAAATCGCCGACCGCCACCGCTCGCGCGCGCTCGTGGATTTCAGCGCCGGGGCCAAAGCGGGTTCGTATGCGCGATATGTGCGGGCCGCCATTGTTCTTGGTCCCTCGCGTCCGAAATTCGCCTGCAGAATCAAGATGGCTCATTGTAAACAACAATCGAATCTGCAACGCCTGGGAAATTTCGTGTGCAAAACCGGCGACGAAGCGCCGCGAATGACCGTTAATAACAATGAGCATCAATAAAAGAAATATTGCTGGACTGTGGGCCTTAGGGCACCCACACACGCGGCGCACGGTTACGAACGCGCCAGACATCAAACAAAAACCCGGCGTGGCTTCCCACCCGGGCGAAATCGGCACAATTCATGAGTTTCAATTTCCCGAATAACCTGATTTGCATAACCGGGTCAAGCGACGTTCTGGCCTTCCTACGGCCTTCCTACGGCCTTCCGAACCGAGTGACTGCAAAACGCCCACTGGGCCCAGAGTTCGAATCTCCCGTGGCGCGCCACTTCGGAATACGCTATCGCCGCCAAATGGCGCCGTTTTTGCGCTCGAAGCGGCGACGAGTGTGCGCAGCAGTACGCTTTTCGACCCCATGATGCGAACTTCTTTCGCGTCGACTTCGACTCGTTGGGCGAGCGCGCGGAGGCGGTCGCGGCGGTAACCGCCTGACTCCGTGCGCATCCGCGTGCGGGCCGTTCTGGCGAATGTCTTGAGGCTTTGCGGTGTGATGCTCGGGCCGAGCCGCTCAAGCGCACCCTCGGCCCTCTCAGTGTCAGCGCGGCCCTGATTGCGTGCAGCCTTTAGCTCGGCAACGCGGTCCTTCAACATCGGGTCAGCGAGATCGGCAATGCCGCTCTCGTTCGCGTCGTAGAGGCGCTTGAGCTTGGCGTCCTCCCGTGACCGCGAACGTCTTTGCCGTCGGCTTCCGTTGACGCAGGTCAATGAGTATTGCCCCAAAGGACAATATCGGCCTCGGCAATCCTGTCTTAGCGTCGGGCGGGCGCGCCCCCACGATGCGCGCCGATAGGAGTTGTAAATGATCGCAAACCCGAAGATCCGCGCGGCTTCACGTCACCTGCTCGCCGGCTGCGTGCTGCTGGCATTGGGAGGGACAACCGCTCACGCCCAGCAAACCACCGGCGCGCCCGGTTCGCCCGACGCCACCACGACGATCGACGGGCGCTACCTCCCGGCGCCGCCGTCAAAATTTGACGGCCAGATCAATCTCAACGCCGCCCAGTCGAAACCGGCCTGGCCGGCGCGCGTGGTCCCGCCGAAGGGCGCGCCGAACATCCTGCTGATTCTCACCGACGACGTCGGCTTTGGTGCACCGTCGACCTTCGGCGGCGTCATTCCGACGCCGGCGCTGGACCGCATCGCCGCCGCCGGGCTGCGCTACACCAATTTTCACTCGACCTCGCTGTGCTCGCCGACGCGGGCCGCGCTGATCACCGGGCGCAACCACCACTCGGTCGGGTTCGGCGTGATCTCCGAGATCGCGACGGGCTTCCCCGGTTACAACAGCGTGATCGGCAAGGACAGCGCCACGATCGGCCGCATTCTCCTGGATAACGGCTACCGCACGTCGTGGTTCGGCAAGAACCACAACACGCCGACCTATCAGACGAGCCAGGCCGGTCCGTTCGACCAGTGGCCGACCGGCATGGGGTTCGAGTACTTCTACGGATTCATGGGCGGCGACGCCGACCAGTGGAAGCCGGGCTCGCTGGTCCGAAACACCACGCCGATCCAGCCCTTCGTGGGGAATCCGCAGTGGAACCTGATCACCGCAATGGCGGACGACGCCATCGGCTGGATGAATCAGCTCAACGACATCGATCCGGCGATGCCGTTCCTCCTGTACTACGCGCCGGGCGGCACGCATTCGCCGCACCATCCGACGCCGGAATGGATCAAGAAGATCAGCGACATGCATCTGTTCGACAAGGGCTGGAACGCCATGCGCGAGCAGATCTTCACCAACCAGAAGAAGCTCGGCGTGATCCCGCAGGACGCCAAGCTGACGCCCTGGCCGACGGACCTGCTGAAGGAGTGGGATCAGCTCACGCCTGTCGAGAAGAAGCTCTTCATCCGGCAGGCCGACGTGTATGGCGCGTATCTCGCCTACACAGACGACGAGATCGGCCGTGTCATCCAGGCGGTGGAGGACCTCGGCAAGCTCGACAACACGATCATCATCTACATCAGCGGCGACAACGGCGCTTCGGCCGAAGGCTCGCCCACCGGCACGCCGAACGAAATCCTTCCCTTCAACGGCATCGAGTTGACGGCCGAACAGCAGATGCCGTGGTACGACGCCTGGGGTTCCGCCCAGACCTACCCCCACTATGCGATCGGCTGGGCCTGGGCGTTTGACACGCCGTACAAGTGGACAAAGCAGATCCCATCCTTCTTCGGTGGCACGCGCCAAGGCATGGCGATCTCTTGGCCGGCGAAGATCAAGGACAAGGGCGGCATCCGCTGGCAATTCCACCATGTGATCGACATCGTGCCGACGCTCCTGGAAGTGACCGGCATTGCGGCGCCCGTCATGGTCGACGGTGCCGCGCAAAAGCCGATCGAAGGCGTGAGCATGGCCTACACTTTCGACAAGGCCAACGCCGAGGCACCGTCGCGCCACCACACCCAGTATTTCGAGATGCTGGGCGTACAGGGGCTGTACAACGACGGCTGGATGCTGAGCGGGGTTCCAATCCGCGCACCCTGGCAACTGGAGACGAAGGCGGTCCTCGATCCTGCCAGCGCCTTCAAGTTCGAGCTGTACGACCTGAGCAAGGACTGGACTCAATACACCGATGTCGCCGCGCAAAATCCGCGCAGGATGCAGGAGATGAGGGACCTGATGTTCGGCGAATTCGCGAAGTATCAGGTGCTGCCGTTGGATGCCTCGGCGTCACCGCGGTTCGTCACGCCGCGTCCCAGCGCGGCAGCGGGCCGAAAGGTCTTCACCTATTCGGGCTCGACCGTCAGCATCCCGAACGGCAACCAGCCGAGCGTGCTCAACACCTCCTACACCATCACGGCCGACGTCGACGTGCCGCAGGGCGGGGCCGAGGGCGTAATCGTTGGCGAGGGAGGACGATTCGTCGGGTACGCGCTGTACCTGCTGAAGAGCAAGCCGGTGTTCACGTACAATCTGGCCGACCTGAAGCGAACCCGTTGGGAGGGAGCGGAGGCGCTGGCCCCCGGCAAGCATACGATAGAGTACGATTTCAAGTACGACGGCCTCGGCGAGGCGACGCTGGCCTACAACAATATGAGCGGTGTAGGCCGCGGCGGTACCGGGACGCTGAAGGTGGACGGCAAGGTCGCGTCGACTCAGAAGCTGGAGCGGACCCTTCCCCTGGTCCTACCGCTCGACCAGACGTTCGACATCGGCACCAGCGGCCCCACGCCGGTGGATGACCGCGACTATAAGGTGCCGTTCAAGTTCACCGGCAAGATCAGCAAGCTGACCATCGCGCTCGATTCGCCGAAGCTGACAGCGGACGACGTGAAGAAGCTGCAGGATGCCTCCCGCGCCGCGCAGGACGCGAACTGACCGGCATTCTACACGCGCAACGGCCGAGGGTCGTACGGACCCTCGGCCCCGATAGAGGCGGGCGAAGCAGTTCGCTTCCGGTAGCGGCACGGCACATCGCGTCAATCCCGGGATTGCTCGGCCGGGCTGCTATCGAAGGGTAACCGAACCACCCTGCGAAATCGGCAAGACAGCGCCCATGAGGCGTAGTGCAAAAGCGCAGGCCGTCGCAGACTTGCCGATTGGAGCGCGTGGCGGGCCGCGGCATCATAGGGGCACGGCGAATGAATAGTGCCCATCTTCGTCGGCCGTGGCGCGCCAACTACGCCAGAGCACGCTACGGGACCACAGCGTAACCGCTGCTGCGCCAGCGGTTGCTCGCGGCCAGGGCCGCCGATCCGCTTGACGTACCACGTGAAGCGTTGTAGGCTCACTAAGTGATCCGCTCGTGGGGCAATTCGGCGACACGTCGACTATTCGAGTCCGGCAAGTCCCGATTTCGCGGTCTCGATACCGAATCGGCGCTGGAGCTGTTGGCAATCTTGAACGCGGCCGAACGACTGGATCACATCAGCCTGCTTAAGAGCGTCGGGCTGCACCCGCTCAAGAGCAACCGAAGAGGCCAATGGGCGATCACGGTCAATGGGCCGTGGCGAATTTGCTTTCGCTTCAAAGGCGGCGATGCCTATGAGGTAGAAATTGTGGATTATCACTGAGGAGCAGCAATGGTTCCGATCCATCCCGGCCGTA
>DASZKX010000004.1:0-8757 GCA_035552735.1 Xanthobacteraceae bacterium | reverse complement strand
ACGATCACGGTATCGGCTGTTGTCTTCTGGAATTCGGGAACAAGCTCCTTCATGGCCGACTCGAGCGCAAAACCGCACAGGAACTTTACTTCGGCCGCATTGGATGTGGCGTGCGTTATGAACACAGACAGCAAGAAAGCGGGCATCGCAACGGTTATCCTCATTGGAGCTCCCCCAGCATGGTCCAGGATATTGCAGCCGCCCTACTCCGCCGGAACGCGCGCGGCTCCACGGCGTTTGCGGGCGGCACGCCACGCCACAAAGCGCTGCACCACCACGAAGAACGCCGGCACGAACAGCACCGCCAGGCAGGTCGAGGCCAGCATGCCGGAGAACACGGTGATGCCGATCGACTTGCGGGCATTGGCGCCGGCGCCGGTCGCGAGCACGAGCGGCACTACGCTCAGGATAAAGGCGAAGGAGGTCATCAGGATCGCACGAAAGCGCGCCCGCGCGCCCTCAATCGCGGCGTCGAAGGCGCCGACGCCCTGCTCGAGCCGCTCGCGCGCCACCTCGACGATCAGGATGGCGTTCTTGGCCGACAGCGCGATCAGCAGCATGATGCCGATCTGGACATAGAGATTGTTGTCGATCCGCAGCGCGTTGAGCACCGCGACCGGGCCGACGAGCGAGAGCGGCACCGCCAGAATGACCGAGATCGGCGTCAGCCAGCTCTCATATTGGCCGGCGAGCACCAGGTACACCAGCAGCAGCGCCAGCGCGAATATGAAATACATCTGGTTGCCGACGATTTTCTCCTGGTAGGACATCGCGGTCCATTCGAATCCGGTGCCCGGCGGAAGCGAGCGGGCAGCGATCTCCTCCATCAGCCGGATGGCCTGGCCGGTCGATACCCCGGCCGCCGGCACCGCGATCACGGTCGCCGAGGGGTAGAGATTGTAGAGGCTGATCAACGACGGGCCGACCGCCGGCGTGAGAGTGACCAGCGTGCCGAGCGGAATGATGTTGCCGTCCTGGCTGCGCACCGTGAGATTGGCGATGTCTTCCGGCCGCAGCCGGTATTGCGAGTCGGCCTGCAGATAGATCTGGAAGGTGCGGCCGAACTTGTTGAATTGATCCACGTAGCTCGAGCCGACATAGCCGGAGAGCGCGGAAAACACCTGGTCGAGCGTGACATGCAGGGTCTCGGTCTTCACGCGATCGACCTCGACGGTGAATTGCGGCACGTCGGAGCGGAACGAGGATTGCACGCGTTGCAGGCTCGATTGCGTCGTCGCATTGGCCACGAAGCCGTCCACGCTCGCTTGCAGCTTGCCGAGATCGAAGCTCGAATCGCGCAGCTCGATCTGCATGGTGGCGCCGGCGGCGTTGCCGATGCCCTGGATCGGTGGGGGCGGCACCACCAGGGTGCTGGCCTCCTCGATCGCGCCGAGCGATCGATTGAGCCCGGTGTAGAGCGAGAGCAGATCCTCCCCGGTGCCGCGCTCGCCCCAAGGCTTGAGAATGATATAGGCGACGCCGGCATTGGCGAGCGAGGCGCTGTTGTCGAGCACCGATACGCCCGCGATGGTGACCACCTGGGCGACACCGGGCGTCGTGTGCGCGATGGTCGACACTTGGTCGAGCGCCTTTTGGGTCCGCTCGAGCGAGGCGCCGTCGGGCAATTGCACGGCGGCGAGCAGATAGCCCTGATCCTCGATCGGCAAAAAGCCCGTCGGAACGCGCGAGAACCCGTAGCCGGCGGCGCCGATCAAGAGGAGCGCGATCACCGCCATGATGCCGCTTCGCGCCGCCATGCGGCCGATCAGCGCCACATAGCCGCGCTCCAGGCGGTCGTAGACGGCGTTGAACGCGCGATAGAAAGCGTTGCGGTCCTGCGGCGGCACCGGGGCGCGCAACCACATGGCGCTTTGGGTAGGCTTGAGGGTCACCGCATTGACGGCGCTGAGCAGCGCGGTGGCGGCGATGACAAGCGCGAACTGGGCATACATGCGCCCGGTCAAGCCGGGCAGGAACGCTGCCGGCAGGAACACTGACATCAGCACCAGCGTGATGCCCACGATCGGGGCGAACAGCTCGTCCATGGCTCGGATCGCCGCGTCGTGGCCGCTCATGCCCTTCTCGATATTGTGGGCGGCGCCCTCCACCACCACGATGGCGTCGTCCACCACAATACCGATCGCCAGCACGATCGCGAACAAGGTCGACAGATTGACGCTGAAGCCGAGCGCCGCCATGGCCGCGAAGGCGCCGATGATGGTCACCGGCACGGTGGTGGCCGGCACCAGGGTGCCGCGCCAGTCCTGCAGGAAGACCAGGATGACGGCCAGCACCAGGACGCCCGCCTCGCCCAAGGTCTTGTAGACCTCGTGAACCGACTCGCTGACGAAGGTGGTGGTGTCGAACGGGACGTCGTCGACCAGGCCTTGTGGGAAATCGCGCGCCAGCGCCGCCATCTTGGTGCGCACCTCGCCGGCCACGTCGAGGGCGTTGGCGCCGGGCGACTGGAAGATGGCGAGCCCGGCCGCCGGCTTGCCGTCGAGGGTGAAGATCTGGCCATAGCTCTGGGCGCCGAGCTCGACGCGGCCGACATCGCGCACGCGCGTGATGTCGCCGGCGCTGCCGGTCTTGACGATGACGTCGGCGAAGGCGTCGGCGTCGTCGAGCCGTCCCATGACGTTGAGGGTGTACTGGAACGCCTGGCCGGCGGGCGCCGGCGGCATCCCGACCTGGCCGGCCGGCACCTGCGCGCTCTGCTGCTGCAGCGCCTGGCTCACGTCTTGCGGGGTCAGGCCACGCGCCTGCATCTTGTCCGGATCGAGCCAGATGCGCATGGAGTATTGGCCGGCCCCGAACACCACGACGTTGCCGACCCCGGGCAGCCGGGCGATCTCGTCCTTCAGCCGGATGGTGGCGTAATTGGCGAGGTAGAGGCTGTCGAAGCGCGCGTCGGGCGACGTCAGGGTGACGATCTGAAGGATCGAGGTCGATTTCTTCTGGACGGTGACGCCCTGCACCTGCACGGCCTGCGGCAGCGAGGACAGCGCGCTCGATACCCGGTTCTGTACCAGCACCTGCGCGAAATTGAGATCCGTGCCGATGGCGAACGTGACGGTCAGGGAATAGCTGCCGTCCGCTCCCGCATAGGACTGCATGTAGATCATGTCCTCGACGCCGTTCACCTGCTGCTCGATCGGCAGCGAGACGGTATCGATCACGGTGCGGGCGCTGGCGCCCGGATAGCGGGTGGTCACCTGCACGGTCGGCGGCACCACGTCGGGATATTGCGCGACCGGAAGCGTGTAGAGCGCGACCGCGCCGATCACCACCATCAGGATCGCGATCACATTCGCCAGGACGGGCCGCTCGATGAAGAACTTGGAGATCATCGCGCGAGCCCGCTACCGGGTGCCGGCCGCCGACGCCGGCGCCTGCGGGTCGACCTTCTGGCCCGGCACGGCCCGCAGCACGCCCGCCACCACGACGCGGTCGTCGGCGTTCAGCCCGGTGTCGATGACGCGCAGCTCCTCGACCAGCGGGCCGATGCCGACCTTGCGCTGCTCGACCACATTGTCCTTGTTGACCACCAGGACATAGCGCCCGCCCTGGTCGCTGCCGAGCGCCGCATCGGGCACCAGCAGCGCGCTCGGCTGCTGCTCGACCGGAATGCGCACGCGTACGAAGTAACCCGGCAGCAGAACCCGTTCGGGATTCGCCAGCACCGCGCGCGCCGCCAACGTGCCGGTCGACGAATTGACGGTGGGGGCGGCGTAATCGAAGGTGCCGGCATGCGGATAGCCGGTCTCGGTCTGCAATCCGACCTCGACCGGAACCTTCTTGAGATCCTCGCGGGTGAGGCCGCGGCGCGCGATGTCGGCCCGCAGCCGCAGGACATCCTGCTCGCTGATGTTGAAGTTCACGTGGATCGGATCGGCCTGCACGATGGTGGCGAGCACGGTCGGGGCGGTGGTGCCGCCCACAAACTCGCCGACCGAGACCTGCCGCGCCGCCACCAGGCCGTCGAACGGCGCCGTCACATGGGCGTAGTCGTTGTTCAGGACAGCCAGCTTGGTGTTGGCCTGGGCCTGCAGGAAGTTGGCCTGTGCGGTGTCGCGACTGGCGAGCGCCTGGTCGTAGGTAGATTGGCTCGCGGCCTGGGTGGTCACCAGCCTGGCTTGGCGGTCGAAATCGCTCTGCGCCTGCTTCAATGTAGCCTGCGCGCCGGCTTCGGCGGCTTGCGCCTGCTGCAGCTTCACCTCGTAGGGCTCGGGCTCGATGGTGAACAGGAGCGCGCCCTTCTCGACCAGCGCGCCGTCCGAATAGCTGATGTCCTGCACGAAGCCGGGCACGCGCGCCACCAAGTCGGCGCTGTTGACCGCCGCGGTGCTGCCGGTCAGCTCGAGGTAGCGGGTGACGGGCCGTTGCACCGGTGCCGCCACCGTCACCTTGGGGGGCGGTGGCGCCACGTACTGATTGCCTTGCCCGCACGCCGCCAAGACCAGGCTCGTGACCATCGCGACGGCGAGAATACCTACACGCGCGTTTGGAATCGCGTTCGGAAGGGTCATGCCTCCCATCCTCCAAGCCCGGACTCTCGACCGGCGAAATATCATATGTGAGCGAGCCCCGTCCTGTCGAACCTCAGGCTATCAAGACCTCTCGTCCGACGTGCTCCGTTCAGACCTGGGCCGCATGTCGCCGCCGCGACACTCGTCCCATAGCAATTTCCAGCAATGCCTAAAACCTCGATCAAGCCCTGGGGTCGCGGCGGGCCCGGCGGGCGCAAAGCGACGGGGCCGTGAACGCGGCGTTAACCTTTCGCAACGAGCGCGTGAACGCTCTGGCAATAGCCGTCGACCCGCGACCGCAATAGGGTCAGGGAGCGCTCGACCTCAACCGCATTCGATGACGGCGTCATGATGACCAGCCGCTCAAGCGCATAGCGGTAGGACGTCGCGCGCTCCTTCAGCGAGCGGCAAACCCATTCGACGATGGCGGTGTTCTCGTTGATGCGGCTGAGCGCGTTGTTGGCCTCCGCGTCGCTCAAGCCGGAGCTGCTGGCCACAAAGCCGAGGCCTTCGGCGCGGCGGCGGTCGATGTCGACGACGCGCGCGGCGGTCGCGAAAAAGGGCTCGATGCGAAGCACGTCGCCGCGCGCGTCGGCGACCACTTGGGCGTAGCTCGACACCTCCGACCGGCGGTGGGCGACGTCGAGATGGGTCCAATAAGCAGTGCGATCGAAGGGCCTCCTGTCGGGCGGACCCTTGAGGCCGTATTCGGCAAACGCGCTGTCCCAGCGGTTGCGGTCGTAGGGCGGCTCGATCAGCGCAAAGGCCAGATCCCGCAGCCGCCGCTCGTTGTCGGTCAAGCGAAATTCGGACGGCTTGCCGCCGATGCTGCGGACCGCATCGCGCCCCACCCAGGCATGCATGTCGTCGGTCACCAGCTCGTCCCGCACCCGGCCGAAATCGCCGTTGAGGGCACAACCGCCGAGGAGCGTCGCGCCCATCAGGGTCGCAACAAGCCAAACCGTCCTGGGAGGCTTATCGGGTCGCATTTTCCGGCGGACATCCATCGCTGCTGCCCGGCTCGGCGACCGCTCAGGTGCGCGAGGCGCGCGGGCGGCGGCGGCGGGGCTGAGCGCGGATCGGCTCGGGTTCGTAAGGTTGGTCGGAACAGCGCTCGATTCGGATGGCGGGAAGAATGATGATCATCGCCGATACGGCATTCTTTGCAATCGATTTCCCGGTACGCGCAACGCGCCGGACCCCGGGAAACATCACGACCGTTCCCATCTCGCTTTCCCTCGCCCCTCCGGCCCGATCGGGCCACCCGACGCATTCGCCGGCTCAATCGAAATAGAGCGCCGCAAGGTTAACGCTCTCTTACACCGCCCTGGATTTCGTGCACGCGGCTGCGGTAGCGGGAGCCGGCGGTGGCGCGTCCATGTCCCGCAGGAATCCTTGCGGAATGCAGGCGTGCGGACTTGGCGGGATCGCAGCCCTATGCGTTGCCGGTCAACCAGACGATGGCGTCGATGATGGCCCCGGTCACGACGCCGACCACCCGCGATACGATGCTGAGATCCACCCCTAGTTGCTCGCCCAGGAGCGGCACGAGAAAGAGCAAGGCGATGAGGATCAGCATCCCGAACGGCTCCAGGGCGGCCAGCGGCCGCGCCAGAACATCGGGCAGCAGGCCGACCGCGACCCGCCCGCCGTCGAGCGGGGGGAGCGGCAGCATGTTGAAGACGGCCAGCCAGACATTGATGACAACCGCGTTCTGGAGATTCTGCGCGACCCATTGCGTGCTCGTGGCCGGCAAATAGAGCACCAGATGGAACGCCAGCGCCGCCGCGGTGGCGAGCGCGATGTTCATGCCCGGCCCGGCGACTGCGACCCAGATCATGTCGCGACGCGGATTTCGCAGCGCCTTGAAATTGACCGGTACCGGTTTGGCATAACCGAACAGGAACGGCGAGCGCAGCAACAGAAGCATCCCCGGCAGCAGGACCGTGCCGAACGGATCGACGTGCTTGAGCGGATTGAAGCTGACGCGGCCCAGGCGCCAGGCCGTATCGTCGCCGCATATGCGCGCCACGAAACCGTGCGCCGCCTCGTGGAAAGTGACCGCGATGATGACCGGGATCACCCAAGTCGACGCCTCGATGAAATTCATGGCGATTCCGTGCCGCAATCCACGCCGCGGCCGGGCGTCGAGGTCATGGCGAGCTCGAGTGGACTACTGCATTTGCGGGTTCATCCGGTCGGAGCCATGGAAATATTTCCTGGCATAGGCCAGCAGCGCTCCGTCGCTCGGATGATCGATGGTTTCCACCGCCGTGATGGCGTTCATCATCTTGGGATCATGGCGATGGATGTGCTTGATGAGCTCGGTCTTTGCATCGGCCGGGCCGGTGATGAGGATGGCGCCCGCGCCTGCGAGCGCGTCGGCGACCGCTTGCAGAAACGCGTGGTCCTCGGCCGCATGTCCGCTGCCGATGGAATTCGCCTTGTGATGGATGTGCTTGGTCGGATTGTGCGGGTGGAGAACCAGCTTATCGACCTCCGTCGGATTGAAATGAAAAATCCGCGCCTCATGATGATCGATCCAGACGATGGCATGATAGTGCTCGGTCACAACGTGACTCCTGATTGGGCGAGCGCAACGGGCCCTTCCCCTCGCAGTGCCGCGCAGGATAGCACGCCTGCGGGCCGGCTCGGTGATTTTGTGAGGCCGGACGGAACGAGCCTTTTGACGCGTCAATAGCTGATCGTCAACACGACGGTGTCCGAATAGCTGCCGGGCGCAGGCGTATTCTGCGCCGGCACGCGGCCGTAGACCGTGAAGGTCTGCGCCAGCCCGGAACCGGTTCCGGCCATCGTATTGACCCCGACGGAATCGCCCCACGGCGTAACTCGGCTGGCATCCTGATAAAGGCCGTAAGTGATCGTTGTCGAGGCCTGCGACATCTTGCGTTGCGTCGGATTGGCAGCGCCGCTCAGTCCGCCATCGAGCGCGACCGTATACGCCGCCGCGTTGGTGCAGGTGACCGTAATGGTGCTCGCAGCATCGAGCGCTGCGCGCAATATGCCGGTCGTGCCGAAGTTGAGGGGCGCGACCCCCACCGAGCAGTTGGTGGTGTTGGTTGCGGTCACCGTGAACGGGGCGGTGGTGGCATGGCTGGTGCCGATGGTGGCGCAGTTTCCGACCGTCGAATACGCATAGGCAACCGACGACTGGACCCCGGTGAAGGACGAGGAATAGAAGCCCGCCGGCGACGTCGGCTGGCCGGCCGAAATCTGGCCGAACAGCGTCTGGGACGCGCTACCGGTGCCGCTGCCGTCGAGCGCGACGTCGATCGTCGGTGAGGGATACGATCCCGCGAAGCCCCACAGATTGGAGCCCCACACCGAGGCGTAGGCACCGTCCTGATAGAGATTGAAATTGAGCTGCGTCGCGCCGTTCAACAGAAAGCGCGGGTTGCCGCTGGTCGAACCGCCCGAGCCCACATCGATATTCGGGCATGTCCGCACGGTCGTATTGGCGGTGCCGGTGCAGCTTGCCGAGTAGGTCGCGGACGATGCGAACGGCGTATTGGCGGCGAGGTTGATGCTGCCGAAATTGAGACTCGAGATGGTGAAGCTGCAGCTCTGCGCCAACGCCGGATCGGCTGCAATCATGAAGCCGACGCTCAGCGCGCCGGCGATCGCCCACGCGGCCCTCACCAAGGGCTCACAGACAGGAGACCGGACCGATCACCACCTGACGGTCCGCGGCAGCCGCATAGTCGAACGATGCGTGGCACTCGCCCTTCTCCAGACTCACCGTAACGCTATTAGCACCCTTCAGGTCCTTGACGAAGGCACGTCCGTCATAACCCACAACGAAATCCGCGTCACCGAGCTTGCCCTTGGAACCGACCGCAAGCGGTTTGCCGTCGGCGCCGACCAGAATCACCACTGCCTCCTGCACGTTGGTCTTGGTCTTGAAGCTCACCAGAACGCCGCTACGGTCGGCCGGCGCGACCACTTCCTCGGTGGTCTCGATCTCGTCATTGACCCCCAAATTTTTCGGGTCAATGGCGATCTTATTGCTGCTGTAGGCGCGCAGATTCGGGATCAACAGCTTTCCGCTGCCGTTGGTCTCGCCGATCGGCCGATTCTCGTAGAGCACCGGAACCCCGGGGGTGCCGGTATCGACGACCGCGAACGAGTCGTCGATGCGATTGGTGACGAAGACGCCCTTGCCCATCGCGGCGACCGCGCCATCGACCTGGGCGCTGCCGCGAAGCAC
>DASZKX010000003.1:0-3249 GCA_035552735.1 Xanthobacteraceae bacterium | reverse complement strand
TATCATGAAACTTCGCAACATTGCCATCATCGCCCATGTCGACCACGGCAAGACCACGCTGGTGGACCGGCTGCTGCAGCAATCCGGCGCCTTCCGGGAGAACCAGCGGGTGGCCGAGCGCGCCATGGATTCCAACGATCTTGAGCGCGAGCGCGGGATCACGATCCTGTCCAAGGTCACCTCGCTGCCCTGGCACGACAGCCGCATCAATATCGTGGACACCCCCGGCCACGCCGACTTCGGCGGCGAGGTCGAGCGCATCCTGAACATGGTGGAAGGCGCAATTGTCTTGGTGGATGCCGCCGAAGGCCCGCTGCCGCAGACCAAGTTCGTGGTCTCCAAGGCCCTGAAGGTCGGGCTGCGCCCGATCGTGGCCATCAACAAGGTCGACCGCCCGGACGCGCGGCCCTCGCAGGTCGCCAACGAGGTGTTCGACCTGTTCGCGGCGCTCGATGCGACCGAGGAGCAGCTCGATTTCCCGGTGCTCTACGGCTCCGCCAAGGAAGGCTGGATGGCGGAGACCGCCGAGGGCCCGAAAGTCTCCATGGCGCCGCTGTTCGACCTGGTGCTGCGCCATGTGGCGGCGCCGAACGTCGAGGCCGGGCCGCTGCGCCTCCTGTGCACCATCCTGGAGGCCAATCCGTATCTCGGCCGCATCGTCACCGGCCGCATCACGTCGGGCTCCATCAAGCCCAACCAGAGCGTCAAGGTGCTGGACCGCGAGGGCAAGCTGATCGAGGAGGGCCGCGTCACCAAGGTGCTGGCGTTCCGCGGCTTGGAGCGGCAGCCGGTCGAGGAGGCGTTCGCGGGCGACATCGTGGCGGTCGCGGGCCTGCCCGAGGCCACCGTCTCGCACACCATCTGCGACCCCGAGGTGACCAATCCGCTGCCGGCCCAGCCGATGGATCCGCCCACGCTCGCCATGACGTTCCGGGTCAACGATTCCCCGCTCGCCGGCACCGAAGGCAGCAAGGTCACCAGCCGCATGATCCGCGACCGGCTGTTCCGCGAGGCCGAGGGCAACGTGGCCCTCAAGGTCACCGAATCGGCCGACAAGGACGCCGTCGAGGTCGCGGGCCGCGGCGAGCTGCAGCTCGGCATCCTGATCGAGACCATGCGGCGCGAGGGCTTCGAGCTCGCGGTCTCGCGCCCGAAGGTGCTGCTCCAGCGCGACCCCGCCACCGGCGACATCATGGAGCCGATCGAGGAGGTGGTGATCGACGTCGACGAGGCCTATTCCGGCATCGTGGTGCAGAAGCTGGCCGAGCGCAAAGCCGAGATGGTGGAGATGCGCCCCTCCGGCGGCGGCCGCTTGCGGCTGGTGTTCCATGCGCCCACGCGCGGGCTCATCGGCTATCACGGCGAGCTCATGACCGACAGCCGCGGCACCGCGGTGCTCAACAAGCTGTTCCACGGCTACGCCCCCTTCAAGGGCGAGCTGGTCGGCCGCCGCAACGGCGTGCTCATCTCCACCGACATCGGCGAGGCCGTGGCCTATGCGATGTGGAATCTGGAAGACCGCGGCCCCATGATGATCGAGCCGGGCTGGAAGGTCTATCGCGGCATGATCGTGGGCGAGCACACCCGCGGCAGCGACCTCGAGGTCAACGTGCTCAAGGGCAAGAAGCTCACCAACATCCGCACCCATTCCAAGGACGAGGCGGTGCGCCTCACCCCGCCGATCCGCATGACGCTGGAGAAGGCCATGGCCTACATCCAGGACGACGAGCTGGTCGAGGTGACCCCCAAATCCATCCGCCTGCGCAAGAAATTCCTCGACCCCAACGAACGCAAGAAAGAAGTGAAACGCGTCGAAGCCACCGCGTAGCGGCGGCCAACGTTTGCCCGCGGCAACTCAGCACGCACAGGCGCGCTCCTTCTCCCCGCGCGCCATCAGGGCGTTTACGCCCGTCTACGACGGGCTAGGGAGAAGGTCGGGATGAGGGGGCCTCTCCGCGGGTCTGAGCTTGCGGAAACGCAGCGGCCTCTCCGCAAGCTCAGACTCGCGGAAGCGCCCCCTCACCAAGCCGAATTTTGCTGCTCCCCCGTGCCGTGCCGCCCTCTCCCCGCGCGCGGGGCGAGGAGCGCCTGGGCGCTGCGCCCTGTAATTGATTCGTCACATTCCCTCCCCGCCTCGGCCTCTGGCCCACCGTTCCGCCTCACTGCGCAGAATCTCCCGCGAGCGTGTCCTTGCGGCAACATCTGGCGCAGCCTGCGATCATTCCTCGGGTTTTTTCGTTTCTTCCACCGAGTTCCGCCCGCCGCCGGGGTCCGCCCATCACCCCGCTTAACCGAATATTAAACATAGGGCTTGAAGGCCGCCGGGCCGCTTGCTTCAATTCGGCCATGAGCACGACCCTGATCGAAGTCCGGCGCGCCAAGTCGTCGGACGCAAGCGCCATCGCATCGACCCACGACGAGGCTTGGCGGGCCGCCTACCAAGGCATCATCCCGGGACCGGAGCTCGACAAGCTCATCAACCGGCGCGGCGCCAATTGGTGGGACAGCGCCATCCGCAAGGGCAGCCGCATCTCCATCCTGGGCTTCGGCGAGACGGTGGCGGGCTATGCCAATTACGGCCGCAACCGCGCCCGCAGCCTCTACTACGACGGCGAGATCTACGAGCTCTATCTGCGGCCCGAGTTCCAGGGCCTGGGCTTCGGCCACAAGCTGTTCGCCTCGGTGCGCCGCGACCTCACCCAAAGCGGCCTGCAGAGCATGGTGGTGTGGGCGCTCTCCGACAACGCGCCGGCGCTCGAGTTCTACCGCTCGCTCGGCGGCAAGGCAGTGGCCCGCTCCTCCGAGCGCTTCGGCACCCGCGTGCTCGACAAAGTCGCCTTCGCCTGGAGCAGTTGATTCGGCGTTGCCTCAAAGCCAGTCAGGGACGCACCGCCTCTCACTCCTTCTCCCCGCGTGCGGGGAGAAGGAGTGATGAGGGGGCCTCTCCGCGAGTCTGAGCCTGTCCTAAGCGCAGTGTGGGGCCATTCCGCAGACTCAGACTCGCGGAAGCGCCCCCTCACCAAGCCGAATTCTTGCTTTCCGTCTTGCCGTGCTGCCCTCTCCATAGCCCGTCGCAGACGGGCGTAAACGCCCTGATGGCGCGCGGGCTACGGCATGCACACATCTTTCGTGGGTGCGAAAGCCTCTCCACGCAGTCGTCCCTGCGGAAGCAGGGACCCATACGCCGTGTCCTCTCGATAGGCTGCGGCGTATGGGTCCCGGCTCTGCGGCCGGGACGACAGAGATGTG
>DASZKX010000002.1:0-34044 GCA_035552735.1 Xanthobacteraceae bacterium | reverse complement strand
CGACCGCCGACAGATAGGCCGGCAGCAGGATGACCGCAAATCCATCGCCTACACCGCGCAGTCCGCGTGCCGCGTAGAGCAGGCGGATGTCGGAACGCCCGGGCGGCGCCGGATGCTCAGCAGTATTCAGCGCAACGGCGGAGCGTGGAGCGTTCGACATGAATTCACGGCACCGGACGAAACAGCCAGATCGCCGCCGGCTCGCGTGCGGTGGCGCGCACCGCCACCATGAAGCGGTCGAGCTCCGGGGCGAAGAACGAGGTGCGCGCGCCCGGAACGGTCGGGATACGGGCGGTGCGTCGATAGGTCTGCGCATCGAATACGTCGATGACGCCCTCGCCGCAGCTCACATAGACAAGATGACGTTTGGCGTCGATGAAGAGGTCGTCGGCGTCCCCGCAAGCCTCCATGGCGGCGACCTGACCACCATCCTGCATGGCAAACACGCCCAGCCTTGCCGGGCTGCGAAACATCACCAATACCCGATGAGCCCCCTCGTCCAGCGCCATGGGAAAATTGGCACCCGCGTTGGACATGGGCCAGTTGGCGATCTGCTTTCCGGCGCTTTGGTCGATGACGGCAATGATGTGCCGATTGGGAACATTGACGTAAATCCGCTTTGATCCCGGGTCGATCTGAAAGCTCTCCGGATGCGCCGGCAAGCGAATGTCGGCGATTCGGCTGCGGCCGGCGGCCTCGATCACCCCCAATGCGCCGCTGCCGTAGCCGACGACGATTCGGTTCGCCGTCGGATCCACCCGGACGTTGTCGGCGTCGTCACCGAGGTCGATCCGTCCGTTCGCCGCATAGTCCGCCCCCTGGAACAGCCGCACCGATCCGTCGCCGCCATTGGCGACGAAAAGCGTATCGCTCGACCCAAGATAACCCACCCCTTGCGGCTCCTTCAGCCCGCCGATCCGGTGCACCGGCTTGCGGGCATCGAGGTCGACCACGCCCACGCTGTCGTTGCCGAGCTCCGCGACGAACAGGCGGCGGCGGTCGAGATCGATCGCCATGTGATCGATCCGGCCACGCAACGCACCGAGTGGAATCTTGGTTTCGAGCTGCAACGGTGCGTCACTCGGTTGTGCGGCCGCAGGGGCCGGACCGACTGACAGGATCGCCGCCGTGGCGGCGCAGCCGCACACGGCAATTCTCCACCAGAGGCGCTGCTTCATGATGACATCCCGGTGGATTTGGCCGGAAAAACGCGCGGAACGGGCCGGCGAGGCGCGGCCCGATCCGCTTGCGCAAGTCTCAACTCTTGGCGATCGCGGTCTTCTCGAGGGCGGCCCGCAAGCCCTTGGCGAGCTTCAATGCGTCATCATTGGCCCAAAAATGAATGAAGATCATTCTGGGTTGCTCCGTGAGCATGTGGCTGTGGATCGCCGTCACCTCGATGCCGTTCTGTCGCAACGTCCGGACCAGCGGATTGACCTCTTCGCCGGTCACGAGGAAATCGCCGGTGATGGCGGCCTTGCCGCCGCCCGTCGGCTGAAAGTTGATCCCATTTGCTCCGCCGAGCGGCGTGTTGACCGTCATTCCCCCTTCGGTCGCCGGCTCGCGCCGCGGGACGGCGAATTGATAGACGCCGCCATTGGCTTGCCCTTTGACCCCGATGATCGTATCGAGCTGAGCCGTATCGAGATCGATCGCGGGCAGTGGCGCCGGATTGGCCGGCGGCGGATCAAACGGCGTCTTGCTGAGCGCCAGTGCGGCGCGAAGGGCGGTCGCCATTTTCACCGGGTCGCCATGCCCGCCGACATGCATGTAGAAAGTCGCGGGGCTAGCCCGCAGCAAATGATTGTGCACCGCCGTGATGTCGAGGCCGCCCTCGAGCAGCTTCGCCATGACCGGATTGATCTCGGTCTCGAGCAGGACAATGTCGCCCATCAGCATGGCTTGGCCGTGCATGGGCGCGAACGCGGCCCAGCCGCCCAGCGCGAAGGCGGGCTTGATGGTGACGCCGTCGAGCGTCACGTTGAGATCCGTCCGCGGCAGCCCATAGCGATGGACTTCGCCCGACACCGCGGCGGTTTTGCCCAATGCTTCGTCGACCTTCTTCCAATCGATTTCCTGCGCGTGCGCGGCACCGCAGAACACCGTCATCACGGCGATCGTGACTGCATTGACAGCTCGCATGATACGTCTCCTTTTGGGGCCCATGGCCCGCTTGATGCCCGTAACCCCTATGGCGTTGCTGATGGTTTCCGACCGAAAGCCGATCCGCGCGGTTCCCATGGACAATGGCGACCCGCTTGGAAATTCGGACGGTGAACGGAGTGCGGCGGACGGACGTCGAACACGTGCAACACCGCCACGCGCGATGCCGATGCGGCTCAAGCACCGCATACCAATCCTGCGAAGAGATTTACGGGGGTGACGTCCATCCATGCGCAACCGCCTCGACATAGCGAGTGTTGCGCAGGGCTTGGACGGCGAACCGTCTGGTGGGGAGCCTGCGTTTCCCCGGGCAAATATCTAGCCGATCAAGACGCTGACCGCAAGCCGGCGGAATCGGCAAAAACGTAGGAGGCCCCGCCACTATCCCCAACCTGTTGCGGACAAACCCGGCTCCATATAGTCGTCGTTGCTCGGGGACATCGCAGTCTCCCCGTCAGATGGACTCGACCTGGTCAGACTAAGGTCCTCAACGAGCAAATCCAGAAGGGCTCCTGGTTAGATGAGGTGTTCCGCCACACCTCGACACCGGCTTCCCGTTCGCGAGCAAGCAGCCGCGCCAGGATGTTCCTGCGGCGTGGCAGAACGGCGCCGCAACGGTCATTCTCCGGCGGTCGCAAATCACCCATCTGACGCGTTTGATACAAACAGCGATGGATGCAAGAAATGAAGATGACCGTCCTGTTTGCGTTCGCCTCCGCGGCCTTGTTCGGGCTGTCGACGCCGGCCGCCAAGATCCTGCTGGGTTCCGTACATCCCGCGATGCTGGCCGGCCTGCTCTATTGCGGGGCCGGGCTCGGCGTGGCGGCGCTGCGGCTGCTGCGGGCCGGCCGTTCCGGAACGCGGGACGTCGCGCTCGGGCGGCGGGACGTCCCGTGGCTGGTCGGGGCCGTGCTCAGTGGCGGGGTGATCGGTCCCCTCCTCCTCATGATCGGCCTCACCGGGACAGAAGCCGCCACCGCATCGCTCCTGCTGACATTCGAAGGCGCCGCCACCGCCCTGATCGCGTGGCTGTTCTTCCGGGAAAGCTACGGCCTGCGGCTCGTGCTCGGGATGGCATGCTTGGTGAGCGGAGCGGCGGCGCTGGCGTGGTCCGGACCACCGATCCTCAGCGCAATGACCGGGCCGCTGGCGATCGTCGGAGCCTGCTTTGCCTGGTCGCTGGACAACAATTTCACGCGCAAGATCTCGCTCGCCGACCCTTTGCAGATCGTCGAGATCAAGGGACTGGTGGCGGGTCCAGTCAATCTGGCTTTGGGCTTATGGGCCGGCGGCTCGCTGCCGCCGCTCACAACATCGCTGCTCGCCGCGTCGATCGGCTTCGTGGGCTATGGGCTGAGCCTCGTCCTGTTCGTACTTGCGCTGCGCGAGCTCGGCGCAGCACGCACCAGCGCCTATTTCGCAACCGCCCCATTCCTAGGAACGCTCGGGGCCGTCGTGGCATTGGGCGATCCGGTGACCGTGCAGCTCGCCGGCGCGGGCGTGCTCATGGCGGCGGGGGTCTGGCTACACCTGACCGAGCGGCACGCGCACGAACACGTCCATACGGCCATCGGGCATTCGCACCCGCACGTGCACGATGTCCATCACCAGCACGCGCACGCGCACGAACCATCGACGACACCGGGCGAGACCCATACGCACGCTCATCACCACGAATTGTTGACGCACGCCCATCCGCACACGCCCGACCCGCATCATGACCATGGGCATGCGTGAAAGTACCGGGCTCACTCCGCCGCCTTGATCAGTCGCTCGGCGGCGGCGCGCGCCTCGGCGGTGATCTCGGCACCGGCCAGCATGCGGGCGATCTCCTCGCGCCGCTTGTCCGCGGCCACCTCGACCACGCGGGTCGCGACGCGCTTGCCCTTGTCGAGCGCATTCTTGGTGATCAGCAAATGCCGGTCGGCGCGGGCGGCGACCTGGGGGGCATGGGTCACCGCCACCACCTGGGCGCGGCGGGCAAGGCGGGCCAGGCGCACCCCGATGGCGTCGGCGACCGCGCCGCCGACCCCGGTATCGACCTCATCGAAGACCAGCGTGGGGGCAGACCCGCGATCGGCCAGCACCACCTTGAGGGCCAGGAGAAAGCGCGCCAGCTCGCCGCCGGAGGCGATCTTCATCAGCGGTCCGGGCCGCGTGCCCGGATTGGTCTGCACCCAGAACTCGATGCGGTCGATGCCGTGGGGGCCTGGCATCTCCGGATCGGTGGAGATCTGGGTCGAGAAACGGGCGCGCTCGAGCTTCAAGGGCTTGAGCTCGACGTTGACCGCGCGGTCGAGCTTCTCGGCCGCGCTCTTGCGCCGGACCGACAGCGCGGTCGCGGCCGCGCGGTAGCGCTCCTGCGCTTGCCGCGCCACAGCCTCGAGGGCGGCGAGCTGTTGGGCGCCCGCATCGATGAGGCCAAGGTCGTCGCCGTAGCGGGCCGCCGCCGTGGCCAAGTCGTCGACCGGCACGTTGTACTTGCGGGCCGCGGCGCGCAGCGCGAACAGGCGCTCCTCGATCCGATCAAGCTCCTTCGGATCGTGATCGGCGATGCGCAAGGCCGCATCGAGATGTGCGCGCGCATCCTCGAGGGCCGAGAGGGCGACATCGAGCGCCTTCAAGGCGGGCTCGACCAGGGCCGGAACCTGGGCGCCGCGCCGCTGCAGGCGGCGCGCGGCCGCCGCCAGCGCAGGCACCGGCGACTGATTGCCGGCCACCGCATCGTGCGCATCGCGCAGGTCGCCGGCAACCTTTTCGGCCTGCATCATGGCGGCCCGCCGCTCGGCGAGCGCGGCCTCCTCGGCGGGTTGCGGGCCCAGCTGCGAGAGCTCCGCCACCGCGTGGCGCAGCCAATCGGCTTCACGCTGCGCGCGCTCCACCGCGGCGCGCTGCGCCACCAGCGCGCTCTCGCGCAGCCGCAGCTCGTTCCACAAGAGCTCGATCGCATCGGCCTCGCGGTCGAGCCCCCCGAAGGCGTCGAGCAGCCGGCGATGGGTCGCGGCATCGACCAGGGCACGCTCGTCATGCTGTCCATGGATCTCGACCAGCGCGGCGCCGAGGATCTTCAAGGTCTGCACGCTGACGGGTTGGTCGTTGACGAAGGCGCGCGTGCGGCCGTCGGCGAATTGCACGCGGCGCAGGATCAATTCATCATCGGCCTGGATATCGTTCGCCGCCGTCAGGGCGCGCACCGGATGCGCGCCGGGCAGATCGAAGGCGGCCGTCACCTGGCCCTTCTCGGCCCCGTGGCGCACCAGCGCGGCGTCGCCGCGGGCGCCGAGCGCCAGCGCAAAGGCATCGAGCAGGATGGATTTGCCGGCGCCGGTCTCGCCGGTCAGCACCGAAAGACCGGACGTGACGTCGAGATCGAGTCGATCGATCAGAACGATGTCGCGGATCGAGAGGCGGGTCAGCATGATGGTCGCAGCGGTGAGCTTCTATCCGGTGGTGCGCACGCGGACAATTCTATGCAGTCCTGCGCCCGCTTGCGAGATGGCCGCTACATGGCCGGGCACTTGGCCGACCTCGAACCGACAGCACGCCATCCGCTCCGAGGATACAAACCTCGTCCAGAGCGGTTTCACGTTAGCCGGAGACGGAAACCGCTCTGGCTTTTTTGCATGATCGCATTTTCGGACGGGAAACCGGACGCCACCCCCGCCTCCGCCGGGGCGGGCATTTTCCTGAAAATGCCCTAAATGATCTTGAACGCCCGGCTGATCCAGGAGTTCTTGTTCTCCGACGGCTCCAAGCCGCGCGACTTCACCAGATTGTAGGCGTCCTGGTACCACGGACTGTCAGGGAAGTTGTGGCCGAGCACGGCGGCGGAGGTCTGCGCCTCGTCGACGATGCCGAGCGTCATATAGGCTTCGGTGAGCCGCATCAGCGCTTCCTCGACATGGCGCGTGGTCTGATAGCGGGTCACCACCACTTTGAAGCGGTTGATGGCGCCGGTGTAATCCTTCTTCTGCATGTACCAGCGCCCGATATCGACCTCCTTGCCGGCGAGCTGATCGCGCGCGATATCGATCTTCTTCTTGGCCGAGATCGCATATTCGGTATCGGGAAATTTGCGGACGACCTCCTCGAGCTCCACCAACGCCTTTTCGGTCCGATCCTGGTCGCGCGAAATGTCCGGTATCCGGTCGAAATAGGACGAGCCGATGAGGAACTGCGCGTAGGCTGCGTCCGGGCTGCCGGGGTGCAGGGTGACGTAGCGCTTCGCGGCATTGATCGATTCGTCGTAATCGCCGCCCTCGTAGTAGGCAAAGGCCGACATGATCAGCGACTTGCGCGCCCAGTCGGAATAGGGATGCTGGCGATCGACCTCCTCGAACTTCTTGGCCGCCGATTTGTACTCCCGCTTGTCGTTCAGGAGGTAAAGCCCCTCGTTGTAGAGCTTGTCGGCCGGCTCTTCGACGACGGCAGAGTCGTCGTCCTTGGAGCCGAACATATCGGTGATCGTGCTGCAGGCGCCGAGCGGCGCCAGCACAACGGCAAACGCGATCGCCCGTGCCACGGATGCCCGTCGGGCAGCCGCGCGTGCGTCAGTCCCGTTCGACTTCCACCATGCCCACGGCATTGATCAGATAAATCCCCCAAGCCGGCCGGATGCCAGACCAGGACCGCCCCCGCGCCCATGGTCTATCCGATAACCCCTGAATTGACGAAGCAAATATGCGGACAATCCGCCCCAAATGTGGCGACCGGTCGGAGCTGCCCGGAAACACCCAACCTTGCAAAGGCAGCTCAAATCCGCGTCGCGCCCGAAATGCGAGCGCGGTAGTGGCTTGCGGCAAATATGAAACCGCTCAAGCAGGCGTCAGGACACGTCCGGCGCAAAGGCCGGCGCCATCAGCCCGCCAGACAGGTCGGCATGACTGCGAGTCGGCCAAGCCGGCTCGCCTTCGGTCAGGGTCCAGGCGCTGGTATCCGCCATGAGGGCGGACAGGACCGCGTAGTTGAGCTTGTGGCCGCCATGCACCGTACGATAGGAGCCCAACAGGGGCGCGCCGGCGAGCGCCAGGTCGCCGATGGCATCCAGCATCTTGTGACGGACGAACTCGTCGCGAAAACGCAGGCCCTCCGGATTGAGCACACGATTTTCGGCGACCACCAGCGTATTCTCCAGCGAGGCGCCCAGCGCATATCCGGCGCTCCACAGCTTGGAGACATCACGCATGAAGCCGAAGGTCCGCGCTCGCGCGATCCCGCGTCGGAACGTGTCGGGTCTGACGTCGAGCGCGAGCGATTGCCGGCCGATCGCCACATGATCGAAATCAATCTCGGCCTCGACCCGGAAGCCCCGCCCGTAAGGCCTGAATTCGCCAAAGGCGCCCTGCAGCGCGACCCGGACCGGCTTGAGCACGCGGATAAAGCGGCGCGGCGCATCGAGGGTCTCAAGGCCGACCTGATCGATCGCGTCGACGAAGGGAGCCGCGCTGCCGTCCATGATCGGGGCCTCGGGGCCATCGACCTCGACGACCGCGTTGTCCACGCCCAACCCGCGCAAGGCCGCCAGCACGTGCTCGGCCGTCGAGATCAGGGGGCCCGATCCGTCCCCCAGCACCGTCGCAAATTCAGTTGCGGTGACCGCACCGATCCCGGCACAGATTTCGCGGTCGCGCCCGCCGCCAAGGCCGGAGCGGATGAACCTGATGCCGCTATTGGCTTCCGCCGGGTGCAGGGTCAGGGTGACCGGCAAACCGGAATGAACCCCGATGCCGTTGAGCACCGCTTGGTCGCAAAGCGTGGTTTGCCTGCCGACCTTCATGACCCCATCCCACCCACCCGTTGGCAACCGGAATCCCGAAACTCAGGACCCATCGCCCGCGAGACCCCTGGGGTCGTCATCTCGTAACTGATGGGGATTACACCACCGCGAATTGCTAGACTTGCAAAGTGGTATGGATCCCAGACCCCCGCCAAACCCCTTCTGGCAAAAGAAGCTTAACGGCGATGGCCCGTAGTTCCAACTCACGCTTTTTTACCGACTGTTACCACGATGCAGCCGCATTCGCGCCGCTGCACTGTCGCAAATTGGGACTGAGCCCGAGCTTCAAGGCGACCTGCGAGACCATCCGGACCACTTGCGACGGGTCTTGCAGGCGTCCTGATCGTCAAAATTGTCAACCAATTTCAATGCGTTACAACGACAACCGGTGCCCAGCGGGTGATTGGCCGGCGGCCGCGTTGGAGCCGCCGGCATCGCGCAATCCGGTGGCCGCCCGGGGTCAGGTTGCCTGGCGACGGAGGAACGCCGGGATGTCGAGATGGTCCTCCTCCGGGGAGTTGTGCACAGGTCCAGGTCCTTGGCGTCCATGGGGGTCGAGTCCTTGGTGGGTTGGACGCCGGGCATAGTCGGAGACCGGGTCCAGTCCGCGCACTTCGGGCGGCCGCGGGGCCGGACGTGGTGGCGCCCGCTCCGCGGCGGGGCGCGTCGGCGGACGCGTCGGCGGCCGGCTGGCGGGCTGCATTTCGACCTCCTCGGCGGCCTCTTCACGGCGGCCGAGGCCGACCGTGGCCAGTCGCTGCAGCAAGCTCATCCGACGCTTTTCAGGATGCTCGGCGGCCGGTCCGTCGCCCAGCTGAGCGCGCAGCTCGTTTTGCGCCGGGATCGGCAGCTCGTCGATTCGTGGCATGCGTTGCGGGCGATTGCCCGCACGCTCCGGAGCCGGTGGAATGAAAGCCCGCGGCAAGGCCGGCTCGGTCAGCGGCGGCTCGTTGATGGCCGCTTCCGGAAACAGGGACGGCTTGGGCTGCATCGGACGAATCGTAACGTCCTCGATCGAGGTGATCGGCATTACGGCCGCCGCCACCGCGGCGCGGGCGGCCGACTCGACCCCGTGCGACATTGCTGCCGGCGCCGGTGCCGGGGGCGCGGCCGGACGCGGCGACTCGGCCCGCTCCACCCGCTCGGTGAGACGCTGCTGATCCACCCGCAGCTTGTGGGCGATTTCGGCCAGGCGCGACTCGGGCGCCACCACCGGGCGTCCCGAGACCGCTTGATCGATGCCGGTCGCCACCACCGCAACCCGGATGATGCCTTCGAGATTCTCGTCGAAGGTCGCTCCCACGATGATGTTGGCGTCCTGGTCGACCTCCTCGCGGATGCGGGTGGCGGCCTCGTCGACCTCGTACAGCGTGAGATCACGGCCGCCGGTGATCGAGATCAGCAGGCCCCTGGCGCCCTTCATCGAGGAATCGTCGATCAGCGGATTGGAGATCGCCGCTTCGGCGGCGCTGAGCGCGCGCTTCTCGCCGGACGCCTCGCCGGTTCCCATCATCGCCTTGCCCATCTCGCGCATGACCGCGCGCACATCGGCAAAGTCGAGGTTGATGAGGCCCTCCTTCACCATCAGGTCGGTGATGCAGGCGACGCCGGAGTAGAGCACCTGGTCGGCCATCGCGAAGGCGTCCGCGAAGGTGGTCTTCTCGTTCGCCACCCGGAACAAATTCTGGTTCGGGATGATGAGCAGCGTGTCGACGACCTTGTGCAGCTCCTGGATGCCGGCTTCGGCCAGCCGCATGCGGCGCACGCCCTCGAAGTGGAACGGCTTGGTGACCACGCCGACGGTGAGAATGCCGAGCTCCTTGGCGCAGCGTGCCACCACCGGGGCGGCGCCGGTGCCGGTGCCGCCGCCCATGCCGGCGGTCACGAACACCATGTGGGCACCGGCGAGGTGGTCGCGGATCTCGTCGATCACCTCCTCGGCGGCGGCGCGCCCGACCTCGGGCTGCGAGCCGGCGCCGAGACCTTCGGTCACCTGCACGCCCATCTGGATGATGCGCTCGGCCTTCGACATGGTGAGGGCCTGGGCGTCGGTGTTGGCGACCACGAAGTCGACCCCCTCGAGCCCGCTGGAGATCATGTTGTTGACCGCGTTGCCGCCCGCCCCGCCGGTCCCGAACACGGTGATCCGCGGCTTCAGCTCACGGATGTCGGGGATTTTCAGATTGATGCTCATGGCTGCCTCTTCATTACGCAGGCGTTTTCAACGCCGCGGGTCGGGCCGGTCCGCCGCCGGCCGATGGAAAAGATGGGAATTTTGGTGATCGAGTCATCAGAAGCTCTCCCGAAGCCAGCGTCCGACCCGTGCGATGTAGCCGCCCGATCCTGTCGTTGCATTCCGCGTTCTCCGCGGTTCGAAATGTTCCAGATGCGCCACCTGCGGATAGACCAGCAGGCCGGTGGCGGTGGCAAAGGCCGGTCCCCTGGCCTCCTCCGGCAACCCGGAAATGCCGAGCGAGCGGCCGATACGGACCGGCCGATTGAGGATGCGGGCGGCGAGATCGGCGAGGCCGCTCAGCTGGCTCGCGCCGCCGGTCAAGACCACATGCCCGCTCGGCTCGGCCGCAAACGGCGATGCCGCGAGCCGGTCGCGGACCATCTCGAGTATTTCCTCGATGCGGGGCTTGATGATGCGAATGAGCGCGGAGCGCGGAACAAACTGCGGCGTTTCCCGGTCGTCATGCCCGACTGGAGGTATGGTGATCATATCGCGCTCATCCGCTCCGCCGGCGAGCACACTGCCATACAACGTCTTGATTCGCTCGGCGTCCGCGACGCTCGCGTTGAGGCCGCGGGCGAGATCCGTGGTCACGTGCCGGCCGCCCAGCGTGAAGCCGTCGACGTGGACGAAGCGGCCACCGGCAAAGACCGCGATGCCGGTCGTCCCCGCCCCCATGTCGACGACGGCGGCGCCGAGGTCGGCCTCGTCGTCGGCCAGCGCCGACAGTCCGGACATGTACGGACCCGCCACCAGCGCCTCCACGGCCAGGTGGCAGCGCTCGATCGCCAGCATCAGGTTTCGCACCACGAAGACGTCCACGGACGCCACGTGCATATCGATACCGAAGCGGCGGCCGATCATTCCGCGCGGATCGCGAATGCACTTGGCGTCGTCGAGCGCGTAGCCGATCGGCAGCGAATGCAGCACGGCACGGCCGGCGCGCGCCGAATGGCGGCTGCCGGCCGACAGAACCCGCGCGATGTCGCCATCCGACACCGCCGCGCCGGCGACATCGACCGAAGCGGACATCAGCTCGCTGCCCGGCCGCCCGGCCGAAACCGAAACCACCACGGCCGCGAGCTGCAGCTTGGCGGCGCGCTCGGCGAGATCGACAGCCTGGCGGATCGCGGCTTCCGCGGCCGCGAGATCGATCACCGCACCGGCTTTCATGCCGCGTGCGCTGGTATGTCCGAAGCCCAGCACCTCGATCGAGTGACTGCGGCGGCGCAGCGTGTCCCGGCTCGAGCTCGGCTTGAGACGCGCGATCACGCAGGCGACCTTGCTGGTGCCGACATCGAGCGCGGCGATGAGCGCCGAGCGTTTTGGCGACAGCGGCTTCATCTTGGGGGTCAGGCCGTGCTGGAGGATGCTCAAGCCGCACCTCCCTTCTTGGCCGGCTTCTTGTCCTTGAGGGCTTCGGCGCGTTGGGCGGCGGCGGCTTCCGACAGCTGCACGGTCACGCGGTCGGGCAGCCTCAAATCGACAAAGACGATATCCCGCGAAAGCAGCTTCTTGTCGCGGTCGAGCCCGACCAGCGTCACCAGCGCCGGCTCGACGGCGGTTTCCGGCAGGCGAATGTCGATACCGTTCCGCAGCCGCAGGTTCCAGCGCCGTTCGCCGATCAGGATCGCAGCCCGGACCTGGTCGCGCAGATCGGGATAGCGCTCGAGCACCGTCAGGATTTCCTGCGCGCGCGCCGCCGCGCCCACGCCCACCACGAGCGGCAAGCGGATCAAGCGGGGATTGACGTAGGGCTCGAGCACGGTCCCGTCGCCGGCGACGACCGAGACGCGGCCAGCCTGTTGCCACAGCGCGAAGGCCTCGCGCTCCTTGATGCCGATCTGCAGCCGATCGGGATAGAGCTTGAGGACCGTGGCATCCGCGATCCATGGATTGGTCTTGAGACGGTCGCGCGCCGCGTCGACGTCCAAAAACAAGAGCGAGGTGGTGCCGGTCACGCCCGCGATGCTGAGGATTTCCTCCCGGCTGACGTGCCGCTCGCCGGAGAGCGCGATCGAGGCGATGCGGAAGCCGGCCGCGTTGGCGGCGGCATCGCGCGCATCCCGGAAGGCATCAACGATCGCCGGGATGCGGTCGCCTATCACGGTCCCATAGGCCACGGTGGCGAGAAGAAAGGCGCCGCTGGCCGCCAGTCCCAGGCCGGACGGCACTCGCGTGCTGAAAATCCAGATCGCCCACCGCCGCGGCGCACGACCGCCGACGCCGGAGCGTACTGCCGTCGGTCGCGCGGGCGCGTTCCGCCCACGCATGGACGGCCGGGCCCGCCATGGTGTGATCCATGACGCGATCCGGATCAGCGATTGAGCGAGGCGTCCTCGACCATCCATTTCACGAGCTCATCGAACGAAATGCCGGCATGTGCCGCCAGCTCGGGCACGAGCGACGTCTCGGTCATTCCAGGTTGCGTGTTGACTTCGAGGCAGACCAACCCTCCCGTCCCCTCAACTCGGTCGTCGTAGCGAAAGTCCGCCCGGCTCACACCGCGGCAGCCGAGCGCAAGATGTGCCGCCAACGCTAGTCTTCGGACCTGTTGGTAAACAAAAGATGAAACCGGCGCCGGAAGCAGATGTTTCGACCCACCGGGAGCGTATTTCGCCTCGTAGTCGTAAAACCGCACCGCCGGCACGATCTCGATCACGCCGAGCGGCTCCTGGCCCACGATCGCGCAGGTCAACTCCTTGCCGGCGATGTATTTTTCGACGATGACCCGATCCCCATAGGCCCAATCCTCGCGGTAGAGCTCCTGCGGCGGATGGCCATGATCCTCGGTCACGATGAAAACCCCGACGCTGGAGCCCTCCGCGAGCGGCTTGACCACATAGGGCGGCGGCAGGAGATGCTTGCTGCCCGCCTCGAAGCGCGAAACCACCAGCCCCTCCGGCACCGGAACACCGGCGGCGCGAAAGATCTCCTTGGCCACGTCCTTCTGCATTGCGAGCGCGGAAGCGAGCACGCCCGAATGGGTGTAGGGAATGCCGAGAATCTCCAGCACGCCCTGCAACGTGCCGTCCTCGCCCGGGCGGCCGTGCAGGACATTGAGCGCCACGTCGGGCTTCGATTCGGTCAGCACGGCCGCGATATCGCGGGCGACGTCGATCCGTGACACCCGATAGCCGAGCCGCTCCAGCGCCGCGGCGCAGGCTGCGCCGGAGCGCAGCGAGACCTCCCGCTCGGCCGACCAGCCTCCCATGAGAACGGCGACGTGCTTGCCCATGCCTCTTTGGCCCCGCCCCTCTGCGGCCCATTGCGCTGCGGCCGCGCGCAACTGATTCGTTTCACCCCAATAGAATCGAGATTTGGCAAGCCGTCGAGAGTCTCAGAGAGTGTCGGGACGTCAAGGAGATCGCGTGCGCACCGGAACGCCGTCGTAGAGCCAAGCCAGGCAGTTGAACATGTGCGCTTCGGACCAATCCGCTACCGTCAGCGCCCGCACGTCGCGGGCGATGCCGGCGGCATGGTAGAATTCCCAAAGAGCGCGCGAATCGAGCTGCACGCGGGCGGTTCGAACGACACGAGCGGCCTCGTAGCGCCGGAACGCGGTCTCGAAATCTCCTGGCGCACGGTCGATCGCTTCGGCCAGGCAAACGCCGTCCTCGATCGCCATGCAGGCGCCCTGCGCCAGCGACTGAAGGGTCGGATGCGCGGCATCGCCGAGCAGGACGGTGCGGCCTTGGTGCCAATGCCGGATCGGGTCACGATCGGAGATCGCCCATCGCCGCTCGAGGTCCATCAGCCCCAGCAAGGCCTTCATGGCCGGGTGCGCGTCCCGATAGGTGCGCTCCAGCTCCTCTCGATGGCCCCGCGCATCGCCCTTCTCCGCAAAGGTCGAGGTGCGGAACACCGCCACGATGTTGAATAGGGAGCCGTGCCGCAGCGGGTAATGGACGATGTGATAGCCGGGCCCGCCCCAGAGCACGACCTCGTGGCGCAGCACGCCGTGCGGAACGCGCTCCATGGGGACGATGCTGCGATGGGCCACGTAGCCGATCAGACGCGGCGGGCCTTCGTGGCACAGCTGCGAGCGGACGCAAGAGCCCAGGCCATCCGCGCCGATCACCGCCGCACCCGCGAGGCTGCGGCCGTCCCGGGTTCGCACCCGGACCTGATCGCCGTCGCCTTCAACTCCCGCCACCGATGTGGCGGCTTCGAGCGCGATATTGGGAAGCGTCCGGCACGCCTCGAGCAGCACTTGGTGCAGATCGATGCGATGGATGACGATATAGGGATGCTTGAAGCGGTGGCGAAAGGAATCGCCGGTCGGGATGCGCGCGACCTCGCTGCCGTCGAGCGCATCCAGCATGACGATGGCGGGTGGCAGATCGGACGCGTGCAGGACCGCGGCGCTGACGCCCAGCCGCTCGAACATCGGAAAGACATTCGGCCCCAATTGAATGCCGTAGCCGATGGCGCCGAACCGTGGTGCCTCCTCCAGAACGCGGACTCGCCGGCCGCTGCGGCCGAGGGCGAGCGCGACCGCGAGCCCGCCGAGGCCGCCGCCGACCACCAGGATGGGGTCGTGGGCCACCATGGCTCGAGCATTTTCAGAAAGAGTGGACACCGGTTTCCCGTCCAAAAAACGCAACAATGCAAGGATGTTAGAGCGGTTTCTTTCTCCTGTTAATGTGAAACCGCTGGAGGCTAAAGCGGAATCCCTATCCGCCTGATCTCCCACTCCAGATCGACCCCGGAATTCTCTTTCACGCGCGCCCGCACGGCCTCGCCCAAGCCCTCGATGTCGGCCGCGCCGGCGCTGCCGCTGTTGATCAGGAAGTTGCAGTGCAGGGTCGACACCTGCGCATCCCCGATCGCGAGGCCGCGACAGCCGGCGGCATCGATGAGCTGCCAGGCTTTCTGCCCCGGCGGGTTCTTGAAGGTCGAGCCGCCGGTGCGGCTCTTGACCGGCTGCGTGGCCTCGCGCGATTCCGTGATCGTGTCCATCTCGGCGGCGATCGCAACCGGATCTCCGGGCGCACCCTGGAACAGGGCTTGCGTGAAAATAAAGTCATCGGGCGCACCGCAATGGCGGTAGCCATAGTGCAGGTCGGCCACCGCCAGGCACCGCAGGCGCCCGGTCCGCTCGACGCCGCGCGCCTCGACCAGCGCGTCCTTGATCTCGCGCCCATAGGCGCCGCCGTTCATACGCAGCGCCCCGCCGATCGCGCCCGGAATGCCGCGCAAGAAGGCGAGGCCGGAAATGCCGGCTTCCTGCGCGGCGCGCGCGACCCGTACGTCCGGCACGGCCGCGCCGGCGCGCACTTGCGCGCCCGGCTCGACCGTCACGGCGTTGAAACCACGTCCCAACCGGATCACCACGCCAGGCACGCCGCCGTCGCGCACGATCAGGTTCGAGCCGAGACCAATCACGGTGACCGGGATTTGGTCCGGCAGCTGCGCCAGAAAATAAGCGAGATCGGCCTCGTCCTCGGGCATGAACAGGGCCTGGGCCGGACCCCCGACCCGGAACCAGGTCAGCTCGGCGAGCGATTGGTTCGCCAGCAGCCGGCCGCGCCGCTCCGGCATCGCGGCATTCAGGTCGGCGACGATAGCGGGGAAGCTCATGGCGAATGACCGGCCGCGCGCCTAACCCCTCGCTTGACCGGGACGAGCGGCATCACGTCACCTTGTCGAGCGCCGCCAGCTCCCCGGGCAACGCATAGGCCCATTGCGTGATGGAGCCGGCGCCGAGAAACACCACGATGTCGCCGGCGCGGGCGAGCCGCCGCACCATGCCGGCGATGTCGCCGGGCGCGTCGAAGGGGACCGCCTGGCGATGCCCGTGCGCGCGCAGCCCCAGCACCAGGGCGTCGCGATCGGCGCCCGCGATGGGCGCCTCGCCGGCCGGATAGACAGGCGCCACCATGACGGTGTCGGCGTCGTTGAAACAGCTGCAGAAGGATTCGAACAGCTGCGCCAGGCGCGTGTAGCGATGCGGCTGCACGATGGCGATCACCTGGCCGCTGGTCGATTCGCGGGCGGCGCGCAGCACCGCGGCGATCTCGATGGGATGATGGCCGTAGTCGTCGATGATCGGGATGCCGTTCCATTCGCCCGTGCGCGTGAACCGGCGCTTGACGCCGGCGAAACCGGCGAGCGCCTTGCGGATCAGATCGTCGCCGACGCCGAGCTCGCGCGCGACCGCGATGGCGGCGGTCGCGTTGAGCGCGTTGTGACGTCCGGGCATCGGCAACCGCAGCTCCTTGATCTCGTGCGCGGTCTCGCCGGCGCGGTCGCGGAACACCACGGAGAAGCGCGACTGCCCATTGGCATGATCGAGATCAGTCAGCCGCACGTCGGCCTGCGGATTTTCCCCATAGGTGATGATGCGGCGATCCTCGATGCGCCCGACCAGCGCCTGCACCACCGGATGATCCGTGCACATGACCGCGAAGCCGTAGAACGGCACGTTCTCCACGAAGGCGCGGAACGCCTCCTGCACGGCCTCGAAGGTCTTGAAATGATCGAGATGCTCGGGGTCCACATTGGTCACGATGGCGACGTCGGCCGGCAGCCGCAGGAAGGTCCCGTCCGATTCGTCGGCTTCGACCACCATCCAGTCGCCTTCGCCGAGCCGCGCATTGGTCCCGTAGGCATTGATGATGCCGCCGTTGATCACGGTCGGATCGAAGCCGCCGGCATCGGTCAACGCGGCAACCAGCGAGGTGGTGGTGGTCTTGCCATGGGTGCCGGCCACCGCGATGCAGCGCTTGAGCCGCATCAGCTCTGCCAGCATCTCGGCCCGGCGCACCACCGGCAGGCGTTGCGCGCGCGCGGCCAGAAGCTCGGGATTGTCGCGCTTGACCGCCGACGAGACCACGACCACGTCGGCCCCGTCGAGATTGCGCACATCATGACCGATGATGACGGCGATACCCTTGTCGCGCAGCCGCCTGACATTGGCGCTGTCGGCCACGTCCGAGCCTTGGACGTGATAGCCGAGATTGGCCAATACCTCGGCCAGACCGCTCATGCCGATGCCGCCGATCCCCACGAAGTGAATCGGGCCGATGTCGCGCGGCAGTTTCATTGCGGACGCGCCCCCCTCGTTTGCCGGAGCATGATCTTATCCGAAAACCGGTACCCACTTTTCAGGATCATGCTCTCGCGATCGTATGGAGCACTAGATCAGCCAGCCGCTCGGCGGCGTCAATGGCGCCGGCCGTCTTGGCGGCCGCCGCCATGGCGGAGAGCCGGTGCGGTTCGGCCGCAAGCCGGGTGATCTCGGCGGCCAGCCGCTCCGGCGTAAAGTCATCCTGGCGCAGCCGGATGGCACCGCCGGCCTGCTCCAGGATGGCCGCATTGGCCTGCTGGTCCTGATCGAGCGCATGGGGCAGCGGCACCAGAATCGCCGGCCGCCCGATGGCGGCGAGCTCGGCCACCGTCGAGGCGCCCGAGCGCGAGACCACCAGATGGGCGGCCGCGATCCGGGCCGGCAGGTCCGGAAAGAAAGCCGCGACCTCGGCGCTGATGCTCTGCCGCCCATAGGTTGCGCGCACCTCCGCCAGATCCTCGCCGCGCGCCTGTTGGGCGACCAGGATGCGGATGCGCAAGGCCTGGTCGAGCCGCCCGAGCGCGGCCGGCACGATCTCGGACATGATCCGTGCGCCTTGGCTGCCGCCGAAGACCAGCAGGCGCAGCAGACTATCGCTCGCCAGGTCCGGATAGGGCATGGCGGCCGCCTGGATCACCGCCGGGCGCACCGGATTTCCGGTCGGCGTGGCCTTGGCGGCAAGCCGGGGCGCGGCGTCGAGCACGCCCGGGAAGCTGGTCGCGATCGCGCTCACCCGCGGCGCCAGGAGCTTGTTGGCACGCCCCATGACCGCGTTCTGCTCGTGGATGATGGTCGGAATGCGCCGCCACGTCGCGGCCGTGACCGGCGCGAGCGTCGGATAGCCGCCGAAACCCACTACAACGGCTGGCTTGATGCGTCCCAGCAGCATATACGCGCGCAACAGCGCCAGGCTCATGATGGCGCCGGTGCGCACAAGCGCCACGACATTGCGCCCGCGCAGGGTTTCACTCGCGATGACGTGAGTTTGTCGTGCCGGGAACCGCTTGCCGTAACGTTCCGCGCGCTCGTCGGTCGCAAGCTCGACGGTCAGGCCGCGGCGGGCCAGCGCCTGCGCCAGCGCCTCGGCGGGAAACAGATGTCCACCCGTTCCGCCGGCGGCCAGCAGCACGAGCGGCGCAGCGCCGCCGCCTGGCATCAGGCCGGGCTCCCGGCTACCGCGAGCCCGCCCAGGCCGGGCAGATAATCCGAGCGCGGACGCTCGCGCGTCAAGGCCAGCAACATTCCCATGGCGTAGGCGAGCGAGATCATCGAAGAGCCGCCGTAGGAGATGAACGGCAGGGTCATGCCCTTGGCGGGGATCAGATGCAGGTTCACCGACATATTGATGGCCGATTGCAGCCCGAACAGGATCGCGAGCCCCGCCACCGCAAAGCGCCTGAACGGGTCTTCGTCATTGATGGCGCGGCGCAGCGCCCGCAGCACCACGAAAGCATATAGGGCCAGCAGCACCAGGCACAGCGCGATGCCGAACTCCTCGGCCGCCACCGCGAAAACGAAATCCGTATGCGCCTCCGGGAGGATTCGCTTGATGGTTCCTTCGCCGGGCCCGCGCCCGAGCCAGCCGCCCCGTATGAACGATTCGAGCGCCTGATCCACGTTGAAGGTGTCGCCGGAGGCCGGGTCCATGAAGCGCTGGATGCGGCGCGCGACGTGCGGAACCGTGGCATAGGCGCCGGCGAGCCCGATCGCGGCGGCGCCGCCCAGGCCGACCACCCAGACCATCCGCATGCCGGCCAGAAAGAACAAGCTGCCCCACACCAGCATGATCAGCATGGTCTGCCCGAAATCGGGCTGCAGCACCAGAACGCTGACCGACACCAGCAGGAGCGCCAGCGCGACCGTGTTCGAGGGCATTTCCGGCCGCCGCGCGGATTCGCCGAACAGCCAGGCGATCAGGATGACGAAGGCGGGCTTGAGGAATTCCGAGGGTTGAATATTGACGCCGAGAATGACGATCCAGCGGCGCGCACCCTTGACCTCGGCACCGAACATCAGGGTCGCCACGATCGCGATGAGGCTCACGACGAACACGACCAGCGCTGCCCGCCGAATGCTGCGCGGCGACAAGAGCGAGGTCGTCAGCAGCACGATCAGGGTCGGAATGAGGAACAGAATGTGCCGATTGACGAAGTAGAACGGCTCCAGCCCCAGCCGCGCCGCCACCGGCGGGCTGGCGGCGAGCGACAGCACGATGCCGCCCAGCATGAGGACGATCAGGGCCGCCAGCATCAGCCGGTCGACCGTCCACCACCAGGCCGCAAACGGAGTGCGTTCTACGCGCGAGACCATGGACGGTCTCCTTGAGGGTCGATCAAGGTCGGTTCAGAGCGGCCCGACTATGGTTGCCCAGCCGTTAAGAAAAAATTTCGATTTTGAGCCAAGGCGGCAGAAAGGTGGAGGTCAGGCCCCCGCCGCCGGCGTGACGCCGGGCAGCGCACGGACCAACTCGCGGAATTTATCCCCCCGCAGCTCGAAATTGCGGAACTGATCGAACGAGGCGCAGGCCGGCGAGAGCAGCACGACCGGCGCCATCTCGGAGGCCGCCTCGGCATCCCGGGCCGCCAGCTCGACCGCCCGATCGAGGGTGCCGGCGACCACGAAGGGAACCTTCTGCTCGAGCTCCGCCGCGAAGCCGGCCGCGGCCTCGCCGATCAGATAGGCCTTGCGGATGCGCGGAAAGTACTCCGCCAACGCGGAGATGCCGCCGGTCTTCGGCTTGCCGCCGGCGATCCAGAAGATGTCGGAAAAGCAGGCGAGCGCCTTGGCGGCCGAGTCCGCGTTGGTGGCCTTGGAATCATTGACGAACAGCACCCGGCCCTTGCGTGCGATGGTCTCCATGCGGTGCGCCAGACCCGGAAACGACCGCAATCCGCTCTGGACGGCATCGGGCGTCAGCCCGAGCGCGAGCGCCGCACCGGCCGCACAGGCGGCATTCTGGGCGTTATGGACGCCGCGCAGCGATCCGATACCGCGCAGGCTTGCGACCGGGTGCGCGCCCGCGCCGGACGCCTGGACGATCTCATCGCCCTCGACATAGAGACCCTCGGCAAGCGGGCGAACGACCGAGACACGCAGCACGCGCTTGCCGGAGCGCTCGATGCGCTCCGCGCTCGCCCGGCACCAATCGTCGTCGACCCCGATGATCGCGGTGCCTTCGCGCTGGACGCGGGCGACCAGCCGCTCCTTGACGGCCGCATAGTTGCGCAGCGAGCCATGACGGTCGATGTGGTCCTCGCTGACATTGAGCAGAATTCCGACCGAGGGGTCGAGCGTCGGCGTAAGGTCGATCTGGTAGGACGACATCTCGACGACGTGAACACGGCCGGTGCGCGGCGGCTCGAGCGACAGGATGGCGGTGCCGATATTGCCGCCGAGCTGCACGTCGTGACCGGCCGAACCCAACAGATGGGCAACCAGCGCGGTCGTGGTCGACTTGCCGTTGGTGCCGGTGATGGCGACGAACGACGCCTGGCCGGCTTGGGGGCGGCGCTCGCGGCAGAACAGCTCGATGTCGCCGATCACCTCGACGCCGGCCGCGCGCGCAAATCCAACCGACCAGTGCGGTGCCGGATGCGTGAGCGGCACGCCGGGAGCGAGCACCAGCGCGGCGATCTTGGACCAATCGATCTGCGCCAGGTCCGCGGTCGCAAATCCGGCGCGCGCCGCCGCGGCCGTGCGCTCGGCGTCGTCGTCGCAGGCCAGCACCTGCGCGCCGCCGGCCGCAAGCGCCCGGCAGCTCGCCAGTCCCGAGCCGCCGAGCCCGAAGACGGCAACCGTCTTGCCGGCAAAAGTCGTGATTGGAATCATTACCGCAGCTTCAGCGTCGAAAGCCCCGCCAGCGCGAGCACCACTGAAACGATCCAGAACCGGATCACGATTTGCGGCTCGGTCCAGCCGAGCTGCTCGAAATGATGATGGATCGGCGCCATCCTGAACACGCGCTTGCCGGTGAGCTTGAACGAAACCACCTGGACGATCACCGAGACCGCCTCCAGGACGAACAGCCCGCCGATCACCGCCAGCACGATTTCGTGCTTGGTGGCGACCGCGATCGTGCCGATCATGCCGCCGAGCGCGAGCGAGCCGGTATCGCCCATGAAGATCGAGGCCGGCGGCGCGTTGAACCACAGAAAGCCCAGCCCCGACCCGATCACCGCTCCGCAGAGCACGGCCAGCTCCCCGGTGCCGGCCACGTAATGGATGTTGAGGTAATCGGCGAACACCGTGTTCCCCACCAGATAGGAGATGAAGCCGAAGCTCAACGACGCGATGATGACCGGCACGGTGGCGAGCCCGTCCAGCCCGTCGGTGAGATTGACCGCATTGCCGGCACCCACGATGATGAAGGCGCCGAACGCCACAAAGAACCAGCCGAGCGGAATCACCAGCTCCTTGAAGAACGGAAAGGTCAGCGAGGTCGCGAGCGCGCCGCGTCCGAGGCTCGCAATGGCGAAGCAGGCCGCGCCGGCGATCACCGCCTCGATCAAAAGCCGGGTGCGGCCCGCAAAGCCGGAATGGGTCTGCTTGGTGACCTTGAGATAGTCGTCGTAGAAGCCGACGGCGCCGAAGCACAAGGTCACGGCGAGCACGATCCAGACATAGGCATTGGCCGGATTGGCCCACAGCAAGGTGGAGGCCACGATGCCGAACAGGATCATCAGCCCGCCCATGGTGGGCGTACCCTTCTTGGTCACCAGATGGGATTGCGGGCCGTCGCTGCGGATCGGCTGGCCCTTGCCCTGCTTGAGCCGCAGGTGGTCGATGACCCAGGGCCCGAACAGGAAGACGAAGACCAGCGCCGTGATCATGGCCCCGCCGGTGCGAAACGTGATGTAGCGAAAGACGTTGAGGATCGAGACTTTGTCGGAAAAGTCGATCAGCCAATAAAGCATAGGATCAGCCTTGCGCAGGGGCCGCTGCGGTTGCCTCGCGGCGGGAATAGCGGCGCTCGAGCGCCTTGACGATGGGCCCCATCCGGGAACCGAGCGAGCCCTTCACCATGACGGTGTCGCCGGGACGGAGTGCGGCGAGCACTTGCGGCTCGAGCAGCGCGGATGTCTCGGCATAGCCGGCCCGGCGTTCGGAAGGAAGAGCCTCCCACAAAGCGTGCATGAGCGGGCCGCAGCAAAACACCAGGTCGATGCCGTGGGCAAGCACCGGCTCGAGCATCTGGCGATGCAGCTCGGCAGCGTGCGATCCGAGCTCCAGCATGTCGCCGATGACCGCGATGCGGCGGCCGTGGGTCCCGATCTCGGCCTGTCCGAGCAGGGCGAGCGCCGCCCGCATGGAGGCCGGATTGGCATTGTAGCTCTCATCGATCAGCAGCGCCGCCCCGTCGCGGGTCTCCAGCGTGATGCGCGCGCCGCGGCCGGTGGCCGGCCGCAACTGCGCCAGCGCAAGCGCGGCGAGCGCGAGATCGGCGCCGGCCAGCGCAACGGCCGCCAGCACCGCGAGCGAGTTGTGCACGACATGGCGCCCGGGAGCGCCGAGCTTGTAGGTGATGTTGGTGCCGAGAATGCGCGCCTGCACAGTGGAGCAGTCGGGATGCAGCGAGGCTTTGATCAGGCGGGCATCGGCCCGCGCATGCTCGCCGAACGAAACGATGCGGGAGACGCCGGCCGCCTTGGCGTGGTTTCGCAGGCGGGTGAACTGCGCATTGTCGCGGTTGATGACGGCGGCTCCATCCGGCTCCAACCCGAGGAAGATCTCGGCCTTGGCATCGGCGATGGCCTCGACCGAGCCCAGGAATTCGAGATGCACCGGCTCGATCGTGGTGATGATCGCCACATGCGGGCGCGCCAGCCGGGTGAGGCCTGCGATCTCGCCGGCATGGTTCATGCCGATCTCCAGGACCGCATAGCGCGCCGTCTGCGGGCAGCGGGCGAGCGACAGCGGCACGCCCCAATGATTGTTGTAGGAGGCGACCGAGGCATGGGTCGCGCCGTCGGCCGCCAGCGCCACGCGCAGCGCCTCCTTGGTGCTGGTCTTGCCGACCGAGCCGGTGATGCCGATGAATTTTGCCGGCGAACGCGCCCGCGCCGCCCGCGCCAGGTCGTACAGCGCGGCGAGCACGTCGGGCACGACGAGAACGGGCGCTTCCGCCGGGAACGCCGCGCGCATGTCGGCCGCGATGACGGCAAGGCCCGCGCCCGCCGCGAGCGCAGGCGCCACGAAGTCGTGGCCGTCGCGATTCTCGCCCGCGATGGCAAAGAACGCCTCGCCCGGCGCGATGCTTCGGCTATCGATCGAGATGCCGGTCGCGTCCGCGGGCAGCGGGCCGGCGCGCGCGGCGCCCATCGCCTGCGCCATCGCCTCGGCGCTCCAGAGCGGCTGGTCGCTCATGCCACTCCCCCTCCTTCGAGCGCAGCGGCGACCGCCTCATGGTCGCTGAATGGAAACACCTGTTTGCCGACGATTTGGCCGGTTTCATGGCCCTTGCCGGCGATCAGCAGCACGTCGCCGCGGCGCAGCTCGGCAATCGCGGCGCGGATCGCCTCGCCGCGGTCGCCGATCTCGACCGCACCCGGCGCGGCCTGCAAAATCGCCGCGCGGATCGCCGCCGCCGCCTCGCCGCGCGGATTGTCGTCAGTGACGACGACACGATCGGCCTTTTCGGTGGCGATCTGCCCCATCATCGGCCGCTTTCCGGGATCGCGATCGCCGCCCGCGCCGAAGACCACGACCAGGCGGCCGCCCGCATAGGGGCGCAGCGCATCGAGCGCCTTGGCGAGCGCGTCGGGCTTGTGGGCATAATCGACGAAGATCGATGCGCCGTTCTTTTCGCCCACCAGCTCGAGCCGGCCCTTGGCGCCCTTGAGACGGGCGAGCGCCGCGAAAGCCGCCGCCGGCTCGCCACCGGTGGCGATGACCAGGCCGGCGGCGACCAACGCATTCTCGACCTGGAAATCGCCCACCAGGGGCAACCGCAGCCGATAGTCGTTGCCGCCGTGCACGACGTGCAGCCGCTGCGCAAATCCCTCGATCGTATTTTCGATGAGGCGGATGCCCTCACCCTTCCGGCCCACGGTCAAGAGCCGCAGCCGACGCTGCTTGGCGCAGGCCACGACGGCCTCCGCATGCTCGTGATCGACCTCGATCACCGCGGCACCCCGGCGCTCGACCAAATCGCTGAACAGCCGCAGCTTGGCGGCCAGATAGTCCGCCATGCTCGAATGATAATCGAGATGGTCGCGGCTGATATTGGTGAAGCCGCCGGCCGCGATCCGCACGCCATCGAGCCGGTGCTGGTCGAGGCCGTGCGAGGACGCCTCGATGGCGAGATGGGTGACGCCTTCCTGGGCGAGGCCATCGAGCTCCCGGTGCAGCGCGACCGGGTCGGGCGTGGTCAGCGAGCCGTAAACCTCACGCTTGCCCGAGACGAGCCCGACAGTGCCGATGCTCGCCGCCTCGAAACCGAGCGCGACCCAGATCTGGCGCGTGAAGGCGGCGACCGAGGTCTTCCCGCTGGTCCCGGTGACGGCCGCGATGATCTGAGGCTGGTCGGAGAAGAATTTGGCGGCCGCGAGCGCGAGCGAACGGCGGGCGTTGTGGACCTTCACGAATGCGACGCCGGTCGGCAGCGGCGTCTGCGGCACCCGCTCCGCCATGATGGCGGCGGCGCCGGCGGCGAGCGCGTCCGCGACGAACCGCAGGCCGTCGTCCTTGGCGCCCGCCATGGCGACGAACAGGTCGCCCGGCTTCACGGCGCGGCTGTCCGCGCTGATGCCGTTGAGCTCCAGCGTCGCGAAGCGCGCGTCGCTGACGGAATCCACGGTGAGCAGGTTCTTGAGCTTCATGAGTGGCGAACGGCGAATAGGGAGAAGGGAGAAGGGAGAATTGAATAGCAGTCTACTCTATATTTCCACTCGCTACTCGCTACTCGCTATTCGCTCGCTTCTACCGGCTCGCCGTCGACGCCCCAAGGATCAACTGGTCGGCCGGCGGCAGGTCGAAACGCGGTTGGAGGCCGAGCAAGGGGGCGACCCGGGCGATGACCGCCCCGCCGGTCGGCACCGCATTCCACCCGGAGGTGCGAAATCCATGGGTTTCCGGCAAGGGCTGCGGCTCGTCGAGCATGATCAGAAGGAGGTAGCGCGGATCGTCGGCGGGCAGCACCGCGGTAAATGAATTGAGCACGTGGTCCTTCGAATAGCGCCCGCCGATGACCTTTTCCGATGTACCGGTCTTACCGCCCACATAATAGCCCGGCACGTCGGCCTGCTTGGCGGTGCCCTTTTCCGCGTTGAGCCGCATGAGGTAGCGCATCTTGTCGCTGGTTTCGGGCTTGATCACCCGGGTCGCGACCGCCTGGGCCTGCTCCTCGCTGCGTTGCAGGAAGGTCGGCGGAATGAGGTAGCCACCGTTCATGAGCGCGCTGATCCCCTCCACGGCTTGCAGCGGCGCGACCGAAAGCCCATGGCCGAACGCGATGGTGATGGTGTTGAGCTCGCCCCAATGCTTGGGAACGATCGGCTCGGCGCTTTCCGGCAGCTCGGTGCGCAGGCGGTCGAGCTGGCCGAGCTTCTTCAGGAACGCCTTGTGGGCGTCGACCCCCATGGCGAGCGCGATGCGCGCGGCGCCAATGTTCGAGGAATAGGTGAAGACCTCCGACAGGGTGAGAAACCGGCCTTCGGGGTGGTAATCATGAATCTGGAACTTGCCGAAGTGCAGCGGCATGCGTGCGTCGAACGTGGAATTGAGATTGATCCTGCCGGAATCGAGCGCCATCGCGAGCGTCAGGGCCTTGAAGGTCGAGCCCATCTCGTAGACGCCGGTGGTGAGGCGGTTGATCCGGTTGGGATCGAGCGCCTCGCGCGGATTGTTGGGATCGAAGTCCGGCACCGACACCATCGAGACGATCTCGCCGGTGCGCACCGCCACGATGAGGCCGGCGGCGGCCTTGGCCTTGTACTTGTCGCGCGCCTTCATCAGCTCGTCCCGCAGCGCATGTTGCACGCGCAGGTCGACGGCGAGCTTGACCGGCTCCTGCAGCCGATCGGTGGCGAGCCCGGCCAGGTGCAGGTCGGCGAGCCCGCTGCTGTCCAGCCATTTCTCGATGCCGGCAATGCCCTGGTTGTCGATATTGACGAGCCCGATGAGGTGGGAGGCCTCGTTGCCGTTCGGGTAGACGCGCTTGTTCTCGGGCAGGAAGCCGATGCCCGGCAGGCCGAGGCGATAGATCTGCGCCCGCTGCTTGGGCGTGATGTCGCGCTTGAGCCACGCGAAATGCCGCTTCGAGCCGAGCCGCTCGCGCAGCTCCACGGCGTCGAGGTCCGGCAATACGCCGCTGAGCAGCTCGGTCGCCTCGTCGACGTCGATGATCCGGTTGGGCTCGGCGAACAGCGAGGGCGCGCGCACGTCCGTCGCCAGGATCTCGCCGTTGCGGTCGAGAATATCGGGCCGCGCGGTCGCCACCGCGTCCTGCGCCGTGATGCGCCGTCCTAGGTGGCCGTCGGCCACCGTCACGAACATGATCATCCGGCCGGCGATCACCGCGTAGCCGAGCCCGAACATCAGGACGGCGAGCCCGAGGCGCGCCCGGGTCTTGGCGGCACGATCGACATTGCGCCCATATAGCAACGTGCGTACGAGCGTGCGGCGCCAGGGCGCCTTGGCGGCCGCTGGCGGCCCCGCCGCAGGCGCCGGCACCGCGGCCGCCACGAGTTGGGTGCCCGTCTCCGGAACCGGCATCGCATAGGCTGCATCGATCGCGGTCATTTGGCGGCTTTCGGCGATGGAATGCCGGCTGTCGGCGCCTCCAGCAAGCTGCCGATCGGATCGGCGGAATCGGGCGGCACCAGATCGGGCGGCCGCTCCGGCAGATGATCGAGCTGATCGAATTGATGGGAATCGATCATCCGCAAGGTCAGGTGCCGCTGCGCCAGCTCCTGGATGCGGATGGGAGTGTCGAGCTTGGACCATTCCGCGCGCAGCTCGGCGATGCCGTCGTGCTCGTGCCTGATATCCAGGCGCAGGCGCGCAACCTGCTCGGCCTTGCGGGTGGATTCGAATTTGATCCGGTAGACATAGGCGGCGGCGACCACGAGCGCCACGATCACGCAGATGTTGAGGAGGCGTATCATCGCGGCCGCCCCCGCAACACTTCATCGAGCGACGGCAGGCGCGGCAGCCGCTGGTCTGAGCGATCGTCGGCGCGCGCCGCGAGGGTGCGCTCGGCCGCCCGCAGCTTGGCCGAACGGGCGCGCGGATTGGCGGCGATCTCGACTTCGTCGGGCGTCACCGGCCGGCCGGTCAAGAGCCGGAACGTCGGCGCCGGGCGCACGACCTCCGGCAGATGCCGCGAGGAGCCGCTCTGGCGGCCGCGCTCGACCAGAAAGGTCTTGACGATCCGGTCCTCCAGCGAATGAAACGACACGACCACCAATCGCCCGCCCGGCTTGAGCACGGCTTCGGCCGCCGCCAAGGCGGCCACCAGCTCGTCGAGCTCCTCGTTGAGGAAGATGCGCAGCGCCTGAAACGTGCGGGTGGCCGGATGGATCATGCCAGGCCGCGGCCACACCACGCGCTCGATCACGGCGGCGAGACTTAAAGTGGTGCGGATCGGCGCCTCGCTGCGCGCCGCCACGATGGCGCGCGCAATGGCGCGGGCATGGTGCTCCTCGCCGAGCGACTTGATGATGAAAGCGAGATCGCGCTCGGACGCCGCCGCGATCACATCGGCCGCGGTCGGACCGGCATCGCCCATTCGCATGTCGAGCGGACCGTCGTGACGGAACGAGAAGCCGCGCTCCGCCTCGTCGAGCTGCATCGAGGAGACGCCGAGATCGCAGACCACGCCGTCGACCAGCGGATGGCCGTGAGCCTGCGCCACCTGATCCAGATTGGAGAAGCGTTCCTGGACCAGAACCAGCCGGTCGCCGGCGTCCTTCACCAGGTCGGCGCCGCGCGTGATTGCGCTCGCGTCCCGATCGATGCCGATCACCTTGGCATCGGCGACCGCCGCCAGGATCGCGCGGGCGTAGCCGCCGGCTCCGAAGGTCGCGTCCACATAGACGCCGCCATCGCGCACGCTGAGAAACTCGACGACCCGATGAACGAGCACGGGAACGTGACGGGCCAGTCCGCCAGCGACAGCGGGGATTCCGCTGTCGCTGCCCGCCATCATTCCCGTGCTCCGTGCGGGCCATCGGCCGCCACCCGGGAGCTCAATTGCTTCTTGAGCGCGCGTACCTTCGCCGTGGCCTCGGCGAGCTCGGCGCGGAAGCGCTCGGGTTCCCAGATCTGAAACTTGTGACCAAGACCGACAAACGCGGCCGCATCCGCGATGCCGGCATGCGATTTCAGGGCTTCGGTGAGAATCACCCTCCCCTCGCCATCCACCTTCAAGACCTCGCTGGTGCCGTAGAGGGCCGCGGAGAACTGCTCGCGTTCCTCCGCATAGGGTGGAAACAGCGCAATCAAGGCTTCGATATCCGCCAAGAGCGCATTGCCGCCGGCATCGAGCGCGGGTTTGTCGAGCGTCCGGTAGCAGTAGAGGCCCTCGAAGCCGTCGCGGGCGAGGACGGAGCGGAAGGCGGCCGGGATCGAAACCCGCCCCTTCGCATCCAGACGCAACGTGTAATGGGACACGAAGCGGTCCATGGCGCCCCTTATCGGCCCGCCCCGGTTGGTCCGGCGTCGGGACTGCAGCTCCCGGCCCGGAGCACAGCAAAGCCGTCCGGGCACGCGCACAACCATGCCCGACAATCGAAGAAGCACCGCCGGCGCATGGGAAACAATGGGCTACCATGGGACCACTTGGGCGTCAATGTAACGGCCCGGCCGCCGCGCACCCGCGGCTTCACCGGTCGGCAACTGCTCATTAACGGTGCCCGCGCTTAAGGAATCGTTGACCGTGCAATCGGTCCCTGTAACCCACCTGTGTCCCGGGGGTGACAATCTCCGGCAATCCACAGCAATGTCGGATTCACGTCTTTACATTCGGACGGCGATCTTGCGACATGATGGGTAGCTCGCTGCGGCGCTCTGGGGGCTTCCCGGCGAGAGTTTCGCAGCAGTATTGCGTCCTCTCTCTTCGTCATGGTCCGGCGTATGGTTGCGCTCGTGTCAGCGTTTCGACCCGATTCCTGTGTCGTAGCCGAGGTTCGACCTTCGCCGAACCACGGCGAGCGCAAGCTCGGCGGCAAGCCCGACATGATCGTGCTGCACTACACCGGCATGGCGGATACGCAGGCGGCGCTTACCAAGCTCTGCGCCCCGGGCAGCGAAGTCTCCACCCATTATGTGGTCATGGAAGACGGCTACATCGTCCAATGCGTCGCCGAAGCGCGCCGCGCCTGGCACGCCGGAGAGGCCGAATGGGAGGGCGAACCCGATATCAATTCGTGCTCGATCGGGATCGAGATCGCCAACCCGGGCCACAGCCACGGCTATCCTGATTTCCCCAAGCGGCAGATCGCGGCGGTCACGACGCTGTGCCGCAGCATCTTCACGCGCTATTGCATTCCGGCATGGCGAGTGGTCGGGCATTCGGACGTGGCCCCGGCCCGCAAGCAGGATCCGGGCGAAAAGTTTCCCTGGCGGGTGCTGCACGACGCTGGAATTGGGCTTTGGGTCAAGCCGGCACCCATCTTCCAAGGCGGGCCGGTATTCGTGCTCGGCGAAAGCGATCCTGTAATCAGGGAAATACAATTGCTGCTCGGCAAATACGGCTACGACATACCGGCCTCCGGCAATTTCGACGACAGGACCCGCGACGTTGTTGCGGCCTTCCAGCGTCATTTCCGTCCCGCCCGGGTGGACGGGGTGGCCGACAACTCGACCATCGTCACCATCAAGGCCGTGCTGGCGGCACGTGAAGCGCTGAGCGACTAGCTCGGTTGGCGGCGGCGATCTGGACCGGCTGTGGTCGACCTCATGATCGCCGATGGGTGCAGCCTTACGCCGCTTTTCCGCTCGGCCGCGCCTTCGGCAAATCGATGGATAGCTCAGCCTGAATCCACTGATTTGGGACAGCCCGTCGAACCGCCTCCGCGAGGTGGCAGCTTACGATTTTGCACGAAATTTGTGCGATCGCTCCTGCGGTTCCGCCATCGACGCATTTGAGGCCATGTAAACGGCTGCGTGAAGCTGGGATCAGTTATTCGCGCTCGCCTGCCCGCAGCGCGAGCAGGCCGCCGGGGAGCAGGCGCGACAGAACGGCTTGCCGCAAGACCGGCAGGGCGCCTGGCCGGCCGGCTCGGTCAGGTGCAGCTTGTCGTCGCAGACGAGGCGGACCCGATCGAGGCCGAGGCCCGCCTCGCACAGCGGCGGCTCGACCGCCTTGACCAGCGGGTGCCAGTCGAGCCGGATGACACGCTCGCCCTTGCGGCGGCGGATCAGCACCTCGAAACGTTGCACCGGCAGATAAAGGTCCAGCGCCTGCACCCATTCGACGGTGACGCGCAGCGCGTAATTGTGGCGCAGATCGTCGAGCTTGGCGCGATATTCGCGCTCGATCGCCTCCACCCGCAGCGTCTCGCGCCGACGATCGGCCTCCGCCTTTTCTCCTTGCGCACGGGCCAGGGCCGCCAGGCGGTTGAGCGACGAGACGCGCAGGTCATCGTGATAGGCATGGACCCGGTTGCGGTCGCGATCGAGCCGGCGGCGCATGGCGCGTAGGAACGGTTCCATGCTGTCGCGCATCTGCTGGTCGAGCAGCGGACGCACCCGGGCATCGAGCGTCGCTGCGCTCCATCCGGGTCCGGCCACGAGCCTGGCCGCCTGATCGGGCGCCAGCCACTCGGGCATTTGCGCCAGCGCCGGACGCAGCCGCGCCAAGATATCGTTGACGACCGCGCCGGTGCCGAGATTGAAGCCGAGCCAGATCAATCCCTCACGCTTTTCGTCGGACACCGCAGTGTAGCGGAAGCCCAGCAGCAGGCAGCGCGTGGTGGTCGCGGCCATGCTTTGGAAACGCCAGACCGCGTTCGGCAGATCGAGGGTGCGGCCGAGCAAACGTTCTGGGTCGCTCGGCGCCGCAACGGCGACGGCCGGCCTCACCTCGCGTGCGCTCCAGCGGCCCTCGTCTCCGAGCAGCGCGCCGAACCGGTCGAGCCAGTCGCCCTCGAGCCCGATCGGAATCGCGCCGTGGGCGCGCTCGGTGCCGAAGCCGAGCCGCGCCAGCTCGGGCCAGCCCATCGCTTTTTGCATGGGCGCAGGCGCGAGCACATCGAGTGCTTCCGGGTCCAAGGCTTCGATCACCGCGCCCTTGCTCTCCAGCAGATCGGCGACGAAATCCCGCAGCTCGCTCATCCGGCTTGCCTCACGCGGTTTCGAAGTCTTCGCCGAACAGCGATTCGTCCAGGGCCTTGGCGCCTTCGTGATGCTGCTTCGCCGCATGCAGGCGACAGCCGAGAGCATCGAACGCTTCGTTGCGGCTTGCTTCGGTCGTGCGCAGCCAGGCATCGAGCATGAGGTCGGCAAAATCGCGGTCCTCCTCGATGCCCCCCAGGATCGCCCCGACTTCCCCGACCACGAGCTCGAACATCGAGATCTTCTCGTCGAGGAGATGCAGTATCTGCTCCTCGAGGGTATCGCGGGTCACAAGGTTGAACACGAAGACCTCGCGCTCTTGGCCGATGCGATCGATGCGTCCGATGCGCTGCTCGATGGCCATGGGATTCCAGGGCACGTCGAAATTGATGAGGGTGTTGCAGAATTGGATATTGCGGCCTTCACCGCCCGATTCGGTGCAAAGAAGCACCGGCACCCGGTCGCGGAACTCGGCAATGGCGGCGTCCTTGTCGGGGCCGCTCAGGCCGCCCTCGAAGCGCGCGAAGGCGAAGCCTTCCCGCGCCAACAGGCCGGCGAGGTGATCGAGCGTCTCGCGGTAATGGACAAACACCAGCTTTTTTTCGTCCGGATTCCGCCGCAGCAGATCGAGCAGGGCCGCCTCCTTGCCGCCGTTGCCGGCGGAGGCCCAGCGCTGCGCCAGCGCCTGCCAGCTCGGCTCGTCGGCGCGGCGGCCGGCCAAGCGCGTCAGGGCGGCGGCTGCCGCGGCCGGAGACGATCCGGCGGCGCCGAGCAGATGATGCAGCACGAGCCGGTTCTCGCCGGTTCCCTCAGCCGCCAGCCGGCGCGCTGCTGCGGCGAGCTCCTGGTAGGCGGTCCGCTCGCCCGCCGCGCCGTCCACCCGGATCGTCGCGGCGTGACGGCGCGGCAGCTTCAATGCCACGACGGCGCGGGTGTTGCGCACCATGGCGGCGCGCATGAGCTCGCGCAGGCGCTCGGGATTGGCGGGCTGGCGCGGCTTACCGGGGGTCATGTAGGCGGCGCGAAATTCCTTGAGCGTCTTGAAGATGCCCGGCTTGAGCAGCGTGAGCAGGTTGTAGAGCTCGATGAGATCGTTCTGCACCGGCGTCGCCGACAACAGAAGCAAAAAACGCTTGTTGAGTGCGTCCACCAGCTTGTAGCTCTGGCTGGTGCGGTCGCGCAGATGATGCGCCTCGTCCACGATCACGAGATCGAAGCTGCGGCCGATGAGACGCGCGGCATGCTCGCTGCGACGTGCCAAGGCGAGCGAGGCGATCAGGCACTTCTGATTCCAGAACCGGTCCGGGTCGCCGCGCAGCAGCGCGTCATGGGAGGTCGCGCAGGGAATTTCGAATTTGGTCTCCAGCTCCTCCCGCCACTGCCCCACCAGCGATGCCGGAGCCAGCACGAGCACGTTCTCGACCATGCCGCGCAACAGATACTCCTTGAGAACCATGCCGGCCTCGATGGTCTTGCCGAGCCCGACCTCGTCGGCCAGGATGCCCCGGCCGCGCATCCGTCGCAGCACGGTCCGCGCGGCCCGCAGCTGATAGTCGAACGGCTCGAACCGCAACCGCGGTATCGCGAGGAAGGTGTCGAACCCCGGCCGTGTCCAAACCTGGACGGCGTCATCGACGATCGCGGACCAATCCGGCTGCGGCCGTGCGCCATTGCGAAGCCGCGCCAGCAACGGTAGGTAGGCGGACAGGTTTGCTGTGGACGTCTCGCCGGCGGCGATCGTGACTGTCATGCGGCCTCCCCACGACCTGGTGCGTGCTTGCTTGCGCCGGACAGTACCGACGACCACCGACACGACGGATGACCCACGCCGAAGTGTGACGAATGAGGTGGGTGCGATTCCCTCCGATGCCCGGCCTGACGAAATCAGATCAGCGTCAGGTTGCCCGCGCTGGCGTGGCGGACAGCGTCGATGGGAATCGACTGATCGAGGGTTGCGAAGCGGCCGCCGTTGGCGGTGGCGAGCGCGAGTAGATATGCGTCGGTTACCTGGCGATGCCCGTGCAACCGCGAGTAGTCGATGAGCTCGTCGTCGAGCAGGCTGACCGAACATGGCCAGTAGTCGTGATATTCGGTCGCCGCGGCGCGTGCCAACCGGCCGATCGCCTGTGCAGGTGGCACCGGGCTGGGGTATCGAGGCTGGCTGATGATTCGAACGAAGCCGTTTTGGGTTATTGCACACGATGCCCAGCCGTGCGCGATCTCGGCGTCGACCCACCGGCGAACGCGTTCGTGGTCGACGTGATCGCTGTCGAGCAGTGCGATAAGGACATTGACGTCCAGCAGGGCGCGTGTCACACGGCTTCCTCGTCACGCAGCCGGTCGATGAGAGCGTTGGACACGGCGGTGCCCCGATGTTCGAAGGGTTCGAAACCGTAGAAGCTTTCTGGCCGTCTAGGCGGATCGGCGTTTTGCTGTTGCGTCAGTGCCTGCCGGGCAAGATCGGAGAGGACCTCGCCTGCGGTGCGGTTCTCGCGGCGCGCGCGTTCCTTCACCGCGAGCAGT
>DASZKX010000001.1:0-13730 GCA_035552735.1 Xanthobacteraceae bacterium | reverse complement strand
CTTCTCGAGGCTGCCGATCTCGTTCTCCCAACCATAGTTGAGCATCCGGGCGGCCGGCAGATAGGCCATCTGCAGGGCCTGGGCCGGGCTCATGCCCCATTTCACGAAATAGGCGAACTGGTTGCCCTGCTTGCCGTGCGGGATCGACGGTGAGGTCGAGCCGCTGCCGAACGCCATGGTGACGCCGGCGGCGAGCGCCCGCCTGAAGGCCTGCTCCATCAGCTTGAGGCGCGAGTTGCGGCCGTCGGTTTCCTTCAGGTCGGGTTTCTCGAGCGCGATCAGATCGTCGATGGTCGGCACGAAGGTCTCGTGCTTCGCCAGGATGATCTTGATGCCGGCCTCGTCGAGCTCGAGCAGGTGATTAGGTGCATCGACGCCGGCATTGAGGCAGCTGAACATGCCCTCTCCCCCATAGGTGTGGCACGCCACCTTGAGGCCCAGCCGGTGCGCCTCGTCCGTGATCGCCGCGACCTCGTCGAAGTCCAGGGACGGGCTGTTGACCAGGGTCGCATCAGGCTTCCACATGTGCATCTGGCCGACGAAATCTTGGGTGGTGTAGATCTTGATGAAATCGACGCCATGCAATTTGGCTTCACGCACCGCGGCGCGCGCGAGCTGCGGAGAATTGACGTTCTTGTCCTCGGTAAATCCCTCCTGGAACCGAATTTGCGTATCCGGATAGTAGTTGGTGGCCCGCTGATTGAGCGATTGTCCGACCACCTGCATGCGCGGTCCCATCACGAAGCCGGATCTTATTTCATCGCGCAGGTCGACGGTGTTGTAGCCGCCGCGCGAATCCATATCCATTACCGTGGTGAAACCGGCATAGAGGTCGGTTTGCGCGTTCGCGAGCGCAATCAAGGTGCGCTGCGAGGCCGTGGCGCCGCCGGTGTTCACGTGAACGTGGGTGTCGATCATGCCGGGCATCACGGTGACGCCGCTCAGGTCGATCACCTTGGCGCCGGCGGGAATCTGCACGTTGGGACCGACATCGGTGACGCGGTCGCCCTTGATCAGCACCACCTGATTGGTCAGCATCTCGCCCAATTTGGCATCGAACAAGTGCCCGGCCTTGACCGCGACGATTTGATCGGGCGGCGCGATGATGTGCGGTGATTGGGCCAGCGCCGACGTGCCGGCCGCCATCACGGCGAGCGACGCGATGGCCAGCGTCTTGTGCCAATTCATGGAATCCTCCCTTTTGGTGTGCTTGCGCTTATCGCGCACTTGCGCACAGTTTACACGAATAGGGCCGGCTTGAAGAGGGCGTGTTGGGGAGCGCTGCAACGCGTCGGAGGGTCGCCGTATCTCCCGAGTCGTCCCTGCGAAAGCAGGGACCCATACGCCGTGCCCTTTCGATCAGCTGCGGAGTATGGGTCCCGGCGCCGCGAGCGCGTTTGCGCGCGTCTTTGACGCGCTGTGGGCCGGGACGACATGATGTAGTGTGTGCCGGCTCGGCACAACAATCAAAGTCCGATGACACCCTACTTCGGCGGGCACGGCCCGGCATAAGGCGCGACCGCGGCGCTGGCGTCGCCGGGCGCGGCCTTGCAGATTTGAATCTGCTCCTTGGTGACCTGCCGCGACAGCGTGTAGGAGCGCATGCTGTAAATTCCGATCTCGTTGTAGTAGTTGCAGAACGGCAGCAGCGTCGTGGTGCGGTCGATGAGCCAGTCGCCGCCCGGCCCGCTCTGGTACGGGGTGCCGTCCGCCTTGGCGATGGTTTCGAGCGAGGGCACCACCGACCAGCCGGCATCGGCGATCGGATCGACCGGATCGCATTTGGGATTTGTCTGAGCGAGGCCGTGCCCCCCGGACGCCGCCAGCGCGAGGCTTGCGGTGAGCCCGCAGACCATTGCGGCGAACGGCTTGTGGAGCATGGCACGCCTCGCGAATTGAACCATCCGGGCGCGCCACCATGAACGCGCGCCGATGCTGCGACCGGCAGTGGGCATTGGGGGCCCGCGATTGACGCGTGCTGTCTTGACCTCGCGGCCCGCAAAGTCAAGGATCGGCCCGGCAGATCTCGAGCATTCGGGGGGAGCATTAGATGGGCAAGAACGCCAACAGTCGCGGCCCGGCCGCGGGCGCGGAATCGGTGAGCCGGCGCACCTTCCTGTCGAAAGGCGCGGCCGGGGTCGGGGCCGCGGCTCTGGTGGGCGCCGGCTCCCGCGAAGCCAGCGCACAGGTCAAATGGGATTTGTCGGCCGACGTGGTGGTCATCGGGGCCGGCGTGTCGGGCCTCGCCGCAGCGATCACGGCGCGTGACAGCGGCGCCTCGGTCATCAGCGTCGAGGAGAACTTCGACATCGGCGGCCGCGGCATGCTGAGCGGCGGACGCGTCCATCTCGGCGGCGGCCACGCCCTGCAACAGAAGGCCGGGATCAAGGACACGGCCGATCAGGTCTTCAAGGATTGGGTGCGCTTCGATTCGGCCGTCGCGCGCTATAGCGACCGCGATCTGGTGCGCGTCTTTGCCGACGAGAATGTCCCCACCTTCAACTTTCTGGTCGAGAACGGCGTGGAGTTCATCGAGAAGCCTATCGGCCCCGAGGCCGCATCGACGGTGCCGCGCACGTTCGTCACCGTCGAATGGCAGAATCAGGATGAAATCTACGCGCCGGGCGGCGACCGCAATGGTTCCGGGCTGGTCCGCCGGCTGGAGCAGAGCGCGCGTAAGAAGGGCGTACAAATCCTGCTGCGCCACGAGATGAAGAGCATCGTGCGCGAGCAGACCTTCACCGGCAAGGTGCTCGGCATCACGGTCGCGCACCCCGGCGGCACGCTCGCCGTCGAAGCCCGCAAGGGCGTCATCATCGCGACCGGCGGCCATACCGGCAACGTCAATTTCCGCCGCACCTTCGATCCGCGCCTGACCGAGGAGTATCAGCAGGCCTGTCTGCCCTATGTGTTTCAAGGCGCCAAGGGCGAGCTTGCCGCCATGGAGATCGGGGCGTCGCTGTGGGCGACCGCCAACCAGACCAGCGAGTCCGGTGCAGCCATCACCAAGACGCGTCACATCGGTTGCCGCTGGGGCTACAGCTCCCTGGTGTTCCGGCCCGAGAGCAAGCTGTTCCCGCTCGCCAAGGCGACCGGCCTCACGGTCAGCGATTGGCAGAACATGATCTTCGTCAATCAGAACGGCCAGCGGTTCTGGAACGAGGTCGACGGCTCCTATCGCTTCTTTGCGGCCGCCATGGGCTACCATGGCGATCCCGGCAAGCTCAACGGCGGCGGTCCGATCTGGGCGATCTTCGATGCCGATGCGGTGGCCCGGGAGAAGTGGGATCCCAAGCCCCCGCATGTGGACCCCGACGGCTACTTCGCCAGCGCCGACACCATCGCCGAGCTGGCGCCCAAGATCAAAAACCCGCACCAGAAGATGCCGATCTCGGGCGCGGTCCTGCAGGAGAGCGTGAGCCGCTACAATTCGTTCGTGGCCTCGGGAACCGACTCCGATTTCAAGAAGCCGACCCCGATGTACAAGATCGAGAAGCCGCCGTTCTATGCCGCCTGGGCGACGCCCATCCTGCACGACACCCTCACGGGCCTGCGCTCCAACACCAACGGCGAGGTGATCGACATCCGCGGCCAGGTGATCGCGGGCCTCTATTGCTCGGGCGAGACGCAGGGCGGATTTGCCCAGCATGGGCTCGCCAGATGCCTGGTCTTCGGCCGGGTGGCCGGCCGCAGCGCCGCCAAGGGAGCGGCTTGAGATCAACAAATTGGCGACCGACATGACGAAAGACGCAGCGACGCAGCCCACCACTCATGCCACCACGATTGCGCTCTGCGAGCCGGCGCCGCCGGAGCTTCCGCTCGGCGGCGAATTCCTCGTGCAAGTCAAGCTCACATGTCCGCAGCGATGCGACCTGAGCGGCCTGCCCCTCGTGGTCACCGACCCCCACGGGCAGATGACGACCATCGAACCGTGCTCCGATCAAGAGCGTGCATCCGAGGAGGCCGCGCTGCGAGACATCACGCTCAAAGCCCCCCCGCAGCTGGGCCAGCATGTCTGGAGCATCCGGTTCCCGGCGCACGAGCGCGGGGGCGTTCGGCATGCAGACTGCGCCCTTCGGGTTGCGGTTCGCACCAAGCCGCATGCCACCAGCCTGGCGGTGTGGGCAATTCCGTCGCCCGCGGTCATGGGCGAACGGTTCAGCATCAAGGTCGGGGCCAAGTCCGCGGCCGGATGCGAGCTGAGCGGCCGGAAAATCCAGCTCAGCGACCAGAGCGGCCGGGTTCTCGCCCAAGGCCAGCTGCAAGAAGCTCCATGGCCGGGCACCAGCGCCTTGTATTGGACGGAGGTGGAAGTGCCGGCGCCGGACCAGGAGGGGATGTTCTGGTACACGGTGAATTTTGCCGCGGCCGATATCGAAACCCCGCACGACGCATCCTCGTCCAAGTTCAGCGTCGCGATCGTGCGGCCGCCGGAGCACAGGCTGACGATCGAGGTTCTCGAGAAGGATACCAAAACCCCCATTGAGGATGCCCAGATCCGGCTCGGCGCCTACGGGGCCGCGACCGACCCGTCCGGACGGGCGGAAGTCGCGGTGCCGAACGGCTCCTACGAGCTCACGGTCTGGAAGGTCGGATACGACGCCCCCGGTCTGACCGTGGACATCCACGAGGATGTCAGCGTCCAGGTCGAGGCCGTGATCGTGCCGCCGGAAAATCCAGACGCCGCCTGGTTGATGTGAAGGCGCTGCCGCCAGGTCGGGATTGGAAGGAAAGGGAACGATCGTGAGAATACGACTTCCGTTGCTCCTGGTTCCGCCGGCGGTGCTGGGTGGCCGCATGGCGCCCTTTCACCCGGTGGCCTGACAGGAGGTCGCACCGAACGGTCCGGGGGCCGGTATGGGAGGGTCTCGAAAATCGCAGATCGGGCGCCGTTTCGGCGATGCTAAGAGGGCGCCGGGGACGGCGCTATTCTGCGAGACAATATGATGAGCGATATCGACCGTCCGGGCGACGAATACCCGCCCAGCCGCCCTGGCCTCAAGACCCTCCTTGGCGCTCTCGTCGTGATCCTGGCTGGCCTTGCCATTGCATTCTGGCCCCAGATCCTGGGCGCCATGGGCATCCATGTGGCGCCGCCGCCGGGCGGTAGCTGAGGGAGGGCCAGCTTTTCCGCCTCACCGATCTACAAATGCCAGCGGTGGATTGGCGCGACCCGGAGCTGGCCAAATCAACGCTTTGATAACCGTCTTCACCTAAGTTTGTTCGTTGCAGCTACCCAGGCCGACAATTCGTTGGCGGTCGGGATATCCGATGACGGTGAAGTTCAAAGGCATTGATCTCGAGATCGATTTAGCGCGCATCATTCCGCACGTCTCGGCTGCGGACTCTTATGGGGGCGCGCTGCAGAATCTGCAATCGGTATGGGACAGCTTGACCCTTCTCGGTCAGCTATCGGGCGGTGGTACCGATATGAGCGAACCGCGGCGCGCCTTTGGCGAGCTTGCGGTCAGCCTAGTCAATCAGCTGGGACGGGAAGCGCTCAAGAAGAGCCTGCAGGAAATGGGCTCCAAGGCGCAGGTCGCCGTCAACATTCTGGTCAGAAACCTATTCGAGCGAACCGCCGATATCGGGTTTCTGGCGAGCGACGAGAATATTCGCGCCTTTCTGCGTGACCCGCAAGACGGGACCGATCGGGCCACTGTACTGGCAGCCCTACGCAATCGCTTCGGCGCCTACATTCGCAAGTATTCCGTCTATTTCGACATCGTCGTGCTGGATCGCGACGGCAACATTCTGGCCCGTTTCGACGACGCGGCACCGAACGCCGCGAGCGCCGATCCGCTCATCCGCGCCGCCATCGAGACAACGGCTGGCTACGTCGAGACCTTTCGCGAGAGCGATCTCATCGCAGACCGGAAGCGCTCACTGATCTATTCCTTCCGTGTAACCGACCGCGGCGGCGCCGTGCTCGGCGTCCTGTGCCTCTGCTTCCGGTTTGACCACGAAGCCGAATTGATATTCTCGAACCTCATCGGCAGCGATGATTGGACCGTCGTTACGATTCTGGACCAAGACGGCATCGTCATCGCCAGCTCGGATCCGTTTCATGTTCCGGTCGGCGCCAAGCTCAGTCCGGTCCTGGACGCCGAATACCGCATCGTGCGCTTCGGTCCGGCCGAATATCTCGCCACCAGCCGGGCCGCGCAACCCTATCAAGGCTACGGCGGGCCCGGATGGTATGGCCACGTGATGGTTCCGATACAGCACGTGTTCAACGGCGATGCGTCGCATATGCTCGATAGCATCGAGCCCGGCGTGCTCGACGGCATCATCCACACGTCAAAACTGTTCACGGACGAGATCCGCACCATCCCGTCGAAGGCAGAGCACATTCAGCGGGAGCTGAACCGTTCGGTATGGAGCGGAAATGTCGCCCGCGGCGCCTCCTCGGAAGCCGGAACGGCGACTTTCTCGAAGGTCCTGCTCAAGGAAATCAGCGGAGTTGGAGCAAAGACCAAGGACGTGTTCGAGGGCGCGATCGCCGACTTGCACGAAACAGTGGTGGCGTCGCTGCTGCACGACAACCAATGTCATGCCGCCCTTGCCATCGACATCATGGACCGGAATCTCTACGAGCGGGCCAACGACTGCCGATGGTGGGCCTTGACCTCGGCCTTTTCGGATTTGCTGTCACGGGCGCAGCTCGCCGACCAGGACGTCGAGGCGATAGACGCAATCCTGCGCACCATCAACACCCTCTATACGGTCTACTCCAACCTGATCATTTTCGATCGCGGCGGCAAGATCGTGGCTGCCGCGAATTCGACCGGGCGCGATCCCGCGATCGGGACGCTGGCCGAAGAATGGGTGGCACGCATCCTGTCGCTCAAGAACGAGCAGGACTATGCGGTGTCGTCGTTCGTCCCCGGTCCGCTCCATCCGGACGGTCCGACCTACATCTACGGGGCGGCGATCCGGGCGCCGCAGCAGGGGCAGGTGGTCGGCGGCATAGCCGTCGTGTTCGATTCCGGACCGCAATTTGCCGCGATGCTGACCGACGCATTGCCGCGTGACGGCGCCGGCGCCATCAAACAGGGGGCGTTCGCACTGTTTGTCGAGCCGGACGGGCGGATCATTGCGTGCTCCGACGACCATTTCCGTCCGGGAGATACGCTGGCCATCGACGCAACCTTCCTGCGCGTGGCACCTGTCGCGGGCCATTCCGGTGTCGCCGTGCTCGACGGCACCTACTATGCGGTCGGCGCGAAAGCCTCAACGGGCTACCGGGAATACAAGAGCGCGAGCGACCTCTACCGCAACGACGTGATTGCGCTCGTCCTTGCGCCACTCTGCAAGGTTGGTAGGCAGGTTTCCAAGGCCCCGATCCGGAACGTTACCATCCGCTCAGATCGGATGCGGGCCGGAGCCAAAGTGGATGTCGCGACGTTCTTTGTCGGCGGGCGAATATTTGCTGCGCGCGCCAGCGAGATCGTGGAGGCCGTCGACTTTGCCGGCCTTGTGCCGCTTCCGTTCATGCCGGACGGGATGACCGGATGTCTCATGTATCTCGGTTCCCCGATGCCTGTTTTCGACCTTCTGAGCGTCTTGGAGCCTTCTGCCGACGGCGCGCTCCTCGAACGCCCTCCCGCTCAAGTCGTGATCATGACGACGTCGGGCGGCGCGCGCTTTGGTTTCATGGTCGACGGTCTCGGCGAAATTACCGAGATCCTCGAGGACCGCCTGACCTTCCTGCCTCGCATGGTCGCATCTGAAGACATGTTTGCCGATGTTGTACTTGCTCCCAGCGGCCCCGACGACGGCGATCTCATCGTGGTGCTGCGCGCCGATCGCCTCTATGAAGACCTTTCGGCCCGGATCGGTCGCCTTGCCGATGCGAAGGCGGCGTAGCGCACCGGCGACCGATCGGGTTCGCCCGATCGCGTCCACCCGAGGGGTTTCGTCGTATTTGCGCCGCTGGTTTCCTTCGCGAGCGCTCTCGCCATCCTCCTGGCATTTTGCATTGTCGCGTTTTCGGACGGAAACCAGATTCCACTTTTTCCGAAAATGCTCTAAACCGGTGGCGGTCCAAAACTCCGGCGCGGAGGAAATCATGAAAACGCGGTTTCTTGGTGTTGCGGCCGTCCTGCTGCTGGCGATGAGCCAATGCATGGCGGAGGAGCTCAAGGTGCTCAGCGCGGGCGCCATGCAAAGAGGCCTGGTCACGGTCGTCGCCAAATTCAAGGAGCACTCCGGCGGTCAGGTCCAGATCCGCTATGCGACCGCTCCGGAGTTGCGCAAGATCCTGACCGAGAACGGCGCGGCTGCCGATGTGATCCTGGCTCCCAATCCCACCTTGAAGCAGCTGCGGGACGCCGGGCAGATCGCCCCCGACACCCAAAAGGAGATCGGCGGCGTCGGCTCCGCGGTCCTGGTCCGCGCCGATGCGCCGCTGCCGTTACCCGACATCTCGAGCATGGCGGCCTTCAGGCGCGCGCTCACCGAGGCGGACGCGCTCGTCTACAACCGCGCTTCGAGCGGCGTCTACATCGAATCGATGCTCAAGAAGATCGGCGTTTTCGACCAGATCCAATCCAAGATCGTCCAGGTCGACGACGGCGAAGCGGTCGCCACCCGCATCAAGCAAGGCCACGGCAAAGAGTTCGGCTTTGGCGGCTACACCGACGTCCTGCACAATCAGGAGGTGGGCGGCGTTAAGCTGGTCGGTCCGATCCCGGAGGAGGTGCAGAACTACACCATGTACGCCTCGGCCCTGGTCGCGGCGGCCCCCAGCCCCGCCACGGCGCGCGCGTTCCTCTCCTATCTCGAGACCCCCGAAGCGCAGGCGATCTTCGCGGCGAGCGGCGTGGTGGCGAAGAAGCGGTAGCTTTGCGCCCGCACTTGTGGGGGCGCGAGCCGAGGTCTTCCTACTTTTCCCGGGCGCGGCGCAGCACGGAGCGAAGCGCAGTGGTGCGCCGCGGACCCGGGATCGTTCCAGGCTCCGAATGCGTAACGATTCCGGATCTGCGGCGCACCGCTCCGCAAGAAAAGTCCAATGATCGGCGCCTCCCTCAACCCGCCGTCTGCTCCAGGATATCGAAGCCGACGTTGCGGTCGACCAGGTAGATGAGGCCGCGGTCGTCGAGCGTCACGTCGTTGCTCTGGGGCGCCGGGCGGCCGCCGGCGGGTTCGGGGATGAACCAGCCGACCTCCTTGGGGGCGAGCGGGTCGGCCACGTCGATGATCCGCAGGCCGCCGCCGAACCAGACCGCATAGACCAGCGTCCCGTTGGTGCGCTCCGCGAACTGATGCGCGCCGAAGCGGGCGCCCGGCGTGCGGCTGAACGGCGAGTCGAGATCGCTCACCTGGAATTGCGCCAGCGGCTTGATGGCACCGGGATCGGTCACGTCGAAGGTCAGCATGCAGGCATGGGCGCGCCCGCGCCGCGCCGCCTCTTCGCTGGCGCTCTGGGCCTGGTCCTCCTCGTCGATGGAGAGCGCGATCCGCCGTCCGTCGAGCCGCACCGACACCGGCCGCACCGTATGGGTCGGCTCCGGAAACAACGGATGGTAGTTGTAGGCGCCGACCGTCTTCGGCTTGCTGAGATCGGAGACGTCGAGGATCGAGAAGCCGCCGTGCCAGCAGCTCGCCCACATCTCCTTGCCGTAGCGCAGCGCATGATGCAGCCGGTGCTGGCGGCCCGGCCAGGTCGGCTTCTCGCCGCCCGCGACATGCTGGCCCGGCATCCACCAGCGCGAGACTTCGGCCGGGCGCTGCGGGTCGCGGATGTCGTAGATCACCAGAATGTTGCCGACATAGCCCTCCATCTCGGTCGAGATGTAGGCGTAGCTCTCGTCCATGTCGAAGCGGTGCACCCCGATGCCGCCGGTGCGCTGATGGACGATCTCCTTGGGCTGCGCCGGCTTCGAGACGTCGTAGATCTTGAACCCGCCGTTGTGATAGCCGCGCTGGGCCTCCTGCTCGATCTCCAGGATGGAGTCTTCGGTCACGCTCATCTTCTGCGCCAGCTCGGCGCGGGTCGGCGCGCGCCCGAGCGCCTCGGCAAGCTGGGCCCGCACGCGTGGCAGCTCGTCGGCGCGGCGCCCGATGGCGGTCGGATTGCGCTCATGATTGACGATCATGATGTCGCCCGCGACCCGCGCCTTGTGGCTGTGCGAGGTCGTGTCCGCGAGCGTGATGGTGGCGACAGTGCGGGGATTGGCGGGATCGGACACGTCCAGGATGGTGGTGCCGAGATGGGCGCGGTTGGGAATGTGGCCCACATAGGCAAAGCGCCCCGCGACCGTCACCTGCCCGGCGCCGGCAAGATCGAGACGGCCGATGCGGCGCACATTGCGGGCGAGCGCGCCGCTGCGATTATTTGTATTCACCTCGTAATCCTTTCATCTGCGCGAAAGCCGTAGAGCTCCATGGGATTCTCGACCAGGACACGGGTGCGTGTCTTCGCATCCGGGATCCAGCGCGCCAAGAGGTCGCACAGCGCGCCATCGTTGGGCATCGGTTTCTTCATCATGACGTGCGGCCAGTCGCTGCCCCAGATGAGCCGCCCGGGCGCGGCCTTCGCAAGCCGCGCCGCCGGCGCATCGACGTCCTCATAGGGCAGATCGGCGGCACTCGAAATCCGATAGGGACCGGTCAGCTTGATCCAGCAACGGCCGCCGGCGAGCAACGAAAGCAATTCCTCGAACGCCGGCGCCTTGGTCCAGTCGCGCGCGCCCGCGCGCGGATAGCCCAGATGTCCAAGCACGATCGGAACCGGCAGACCGGCGACCGCGTCGGCAAAGCCCGGCGCCTCGTCCAGGTTGACCAGGAGCTCGATATGCCAGCCGTACGGCGCGATGCGATCGGCGAGCGCGCGCACCGTCTCGATCGGCACGACGTTCTTGCCCTCGCGGCGATCCACCAGGTTCAGCCGCACGCCGCGAATGCCGGCCTGGTGCAGCGCCTCCACGTCGTGCACCGGGATCGCGGGCTCGACCACCGCCACGCCGCGGAAACCCGGGCCCGCCGCCTGCAGGGCGGCCAGCATGGCGCGATTGTCGGTGCCGTAGACGCTGGGCTGGATCAGGACGGCACGATCGATTCCGAGCACCCCCAGCAGATGCCGATAGGACTCGATGGTGGCGTCGGGCGGCGTGTAGATGCGTTCGGCGCCGTACGGATAGGCGGTGGCGGGACCGCAAATGTGGGCATGACAATCGCAGGCGCCGGGCGGCAAGGCCGTGCCGGGCGCACGCGGCTGCGCATCCGCGGCCATGCACAGCGGTGCATGGGTAAGATCGGTTTGGGACATCTCAGATTTGGGCCATCTTAATCGAGGGTGGCGCCCGAGGCCTTCACCACGGCGGTCCATTTGGGAATTTCAGCCGTGATGTATTTGGCGAACTCGTCGGGCGTGCTGCTGGAGATCTCGACCCCCAGATCGGTCAAGGATTTGGCCACCGCCGGATCGCGCAGCGCCCGCACCGTCGTGTCGTGCAGAATCTCGATCACGGCCGGCGGGGTGGCGGCCGGCGCCACCAGGCCGTGCCAGGTGGTGGCCTCGAAGCCGGGCAAGCCTTGCTCCGCGACCGTCGGCAGATCGGGCATCAGGGCGCTGCGTTTGAGCGTGGTGACCGCCAGCGGCCGCACCACGCCGGCATTGATGAATCCGACCACCGATGCCGCCGTCGCAAACATCATCTGGACCTGTCCGGAAATGACATCCTGCAAGGCCGGCGCCGCGCCCTTGTAGGCGACATGCACGATATCGATGTTGGCCTGCGCCCGGAACAGCGCGCCCGCCAGATGCGCCGCGGTGCCGATGCCGGACGACGCATAGTTGAGCTGGCCCGGATGGGCCTTGGCGAGGGCGATCAGCTCGGCCATGGAATGGACCGGCAGCTTCGGATTCACCACCAGGATGTTGGCCTGGTTGCCCACCAGGCTGATCGGCTTGAAATCCTTCTCCGGATCGTAGGGCAGCTTCTTGTAGAGGCTCGCATTGGTGGCCAGGATGCTGTTGTTGCCCATCAGCAGCGTATAGCCGTCCGCGGGCGCGGTCGCCACCGCCTCGGCCCCGATATTGCCCCCCGCGCCCGGACGGTTGACCACGATGAACGGCTGCTTGAGCAGCTCCTCGAGCTTGCGTCCCACCACCCGGGCCAGCACATCGCTCGGCCCGGCCGGCGTGAAGGCCACCACCAGGGTGACGGGCCGGGTCGGATAGGTTTGCGCGTCGGCCACGGACGCGAGACCGGGCCCCAGCGACAATGCGGCAAGCCAGGCGAGGATTGTTCGGCGCATGATTTTCTCTACAGTGGCTGTGTCCCGGATGCGGTGCAGCACTTCCATAGCGCGTTGGAAGACGCGCGTGAACGCGCTTTTGGTGTGGTGCGCTGCAGACCCGGGACCGCTCCAAACGCCCAGAATCTGGAACGGTCCCGGCTCAAGGCCGGGACAAGAAGGACCGCCACCCTACCGCATGAACCGATCGAGTGAAATCGCCCTCTCCCTGATCGTGCCGCTCGCCCTCGCGTGCGGCTCCGCCGGCGCCCGCGCGCAGGAGCAGACCGTACGGGTCGGGATGGTGCGGGCGCTGTCGTCGACCGGCACCATGATCGCGATCGAGAAGGGCTACTTCAAGAACTATGGCATCAAGGTCGTGACCGAGGACATCGATTCCTCCATCGACGCGCTCGCCATCGTGGCCCAGAACCGGCTGCAAGTGGTCGAGGGCGGCATCTCGGCGGCCTATTTCAATGCCATCGACAAGAACCTGCCGGTCACCATCGCGATCGACCGGGTGAGCTCGCCACTCAGCCACAAGCTCATCGTGCGCGCCGATCTGAAAGACAAGATCAAGGACATCGCCCAGCTCAAGGGCCGGCCGCTCGCCAGCAATTCGCGCGGCGCCATCACCAATTACGAGATCGGCAAGATTTTCGCGAAGGCCGGGCTCGCCTACCGGGATGCCGACATCCGGTTCATTCCCTTTGCGCAAATGAACATCGCCTTCGCCAACAAGGCGATCGACGCCGCCTTCATGATCCAGCCGTTCGCCTCCCAGGTGGTGGACCAGGGCCTGGGATTCGTGTTCGCGGATCCGGACGACTTCATCACGCCCGACCCGATGACCATCGCGGTCAGCTTCGTCAACACCGATTGGACGGCCCGGAACCCCGAGCTCGCGAAAAACTTCTTCCTGGCGGCGCTACACGGCGCACGCGACTATTGCCAAGCCTATCATGGCGGGCCCAACCGCAACGAGGTGGTCGACATCGCGATCCGCACCGGCGTCGAGCCGCGCCGCGAGATGATCGACAAATATCCCTGGGCGGCGCGCAGCCCGGACGGCCGGATCAACATCGACAGCATGCTCGATATCCAGAAATTCTTTGTGCACGAGGGGCTCTCCCTCAAGGAATTCCCGGCGCAGCGGCTGGTCACCACCACCTACAGCGACTCCGCGGTGGCCAAGCTCGGGCCGTTCGCGCTGCAGAACCCGGCCAGCAAGCTTGCGGGTTGCCGGTAGCATTTGTGCTAGGGTGAGCAGCGCTCCTCGCCCCGCTTGCGGGGAGAGGGCGACACGCGCAGAACGACAACCGAGATTCGGCCCGGTTAGGGGGCGTTTTCCACAAGCTCAGACTCGCGGGAACGCCCCCTCATCCCGACCTTCTCCATAGCCCGTCGTAGACGGGCGTAAACGCCCTAATGGCACGCGGGGAGAAGGAGATCCACGCTGCAACCCATCACCAAGAAGTGCAGCGCTG